>CAJFMB010000063.1 GCA_904390925.1 uncultured Subdoligranulum sp. | reverse complement strand
CTCCACCATCGTACAGCCGGTGGCCGATATTGCCGAGACCGCGGTGAACATGGTGCTTTCCAACGATTTCACCGGCCTGCCGCCGCTGATCTGCCTGCCGGTGCGTTACCAGCCCGGCGGCACCACCCGCGACAGTCTGACGGAGGCGAAGGAATAATGGCATTCAATCTGTTCCGCCCCTTCGGCACCGGCGAACCCCGCCGGGACGAGCGGGGCCGCCTGACCGGCATCGACCGCTACCAGGACGTGCTGGGCCGCTGCTGGAAGCGCTTTTTCCTGTCCGGCCTGGTCACCCTGGCCGGTTTTCTGCCGCTGGCCGCCGGCGTGGCCTGGGCCATTTTGAGCAGCAGCATTCTGGTTTTGCTGCCCGCCGGGCTGGTGGGCGGCGCCATTGCCGGGCCATTCCTGGCCTGCCTGTACGACTGTATTCTGCGGGCGCTGCGGGACGCCCCCGGCAGCTGGCGGCAGAACTTTCTGCGGGCCATGCGGCAGAACTGGCGCGCCGCCATTTTGCCCGGCGCCCTGACCGGACTGTTTCTGGCAGCGGGTGCCTTTTCCGGCATGATGCTGTTTGCCTGGGCGGTGGTCTGGCCGTCGCTGGGCACCATCTGCATCTATCTGTTCAGCTGGCTTCTGTTTTTCGCCATTTCCCTGCTTTACTGGCCGCAGCTGGTGCTGTTTGAACAGAAAAACACCGTCCGCCTGCGCAATGTACTGCTGTTCGCCATACAATATTTTCTGCCGGTACTTGGCACGGCAGCCCTGCAACTGGTATACTGGTTGGTAGTGGTCCTCTTTGCACCCTGGACGCTGCTGCTGATGCCGTTTGTTGCCATCTGGTTCATCCTCTTTGCGGTTTTGTTCCTGCTTTACGACAAGCTGGACGCCGCTTTTGAGATTGAAAACCGCATCGCCGGGCAGTTTCCCGACCAGCCCGCGCGCAGAGAGTAACCCGGGAGAAGATCCGTCCTGACACGGATCACAAGATTGGGAGGTCTTGATCATGAAAGATGTTGTCGCACTGGGCGAGCTGCTCATTGATTTCGCCCCTGTCTCCACCGACGCGGCGGGCTACCCCACCGTCACCGCCCAGCCCGGCGGTGCGCCGGGCAATTTCCTGGCCGCACTGCAGAAATACGGCCGCTCCACCGCCATGATCGGCAAGGTGGGCGATGACGCCTTCGGCCGGCTGCTGATCGGCACCGTGGCCGAGAAGGGCATCGACACCAAGGGCATTGTCTGCGACCCGAATGTCTTTACCACGCTGGCCTTTGTCACGCTGGACGCCACCGGCAACCGGGAATTCAGCTTTGCCCGCAAGCCCGGCGCCGACACCTGCCTGACCGCCGACGAGGTGAACACCGCCCTGATTGACGAGGCAAAGGTGTTCCACTTCGGCACCCTGAGCCTGACCGGCGAGCCGGCCCGCAGCGCCACCCAGAAAGCGGTGGCCTATGCCAAGGAGCAGGGCAAGCTGATCAGCTTTGACCCCAACCTGCGCAAGCCGCTGTGGCCCACCGAGGAGGCCGCCAAGGAGCAGATCGAGTGGGGTCTGCATCAGGCGGACATCGTCAAGATCAGCGACGAGGAGATCGAGTTTTTGTGGGGCATCAGCCCGGAGGAGGGCGCCCAGAAACTGCTGAAGGAGTACGGCGTCAGCCTGGTCTACGCCACGCTGGGCCCCAAGGGCTGCCACTTTGCCAACCCCAACGGCTGCGGTGAGGTGCCCAGCCCCACGGGTCTGCATGTGATCGACACCACCGGTGCCGGCGACATTTTCGGCGGCAGCGCCATGAGCCAGTTCCTCAAGGTTGGCAAGGCCCCCGCCGCGCTGACGGTGGAGGAGATGCGCGCCATCACCCGGTTTGCCTGCTGCGCCGCCAGCCTGTCCACCCAGACCCACGGCGGCATCAACAGCGTGCCGGAGGAGGCCGCTGTCCGCGCCATTGTCTGATATGACCTGATGTTGTCCCGTCCGGGCTGTCCCGGGCGGGGCTTTTTGTATGGGGTTCTTTTCCTGACAGGGGATTTCATGGTATAATACTATACTTACCGGTTATCTTTCGGGGGAAGGGGGTTCTGCCATGCTGACCGTCACACTGCTGGGTTGCGGCGGCACCCAGCCGCTGCCCGACCGTGCCCTGTCCAGCCTGGCCATCACCGCAGGCGGGCACAGTATCCTGATCGACTGCGGCGAGGGCACCCAGACCGCCGCCAGGCGCTGGGGCGTCAGTCTGTACAAGACCGACGCGGTGCTGCTGACCCATTTTCACGGCGACCACATTTTCGGTCTGCCGGGCCTGTGGCAGACGATGGCCGCCCAGGGCCGCACTGAGCCGCTGCTGATGGCGGGGCCGCCCGGCCTGGAACAGCTGGTGCGGGCCTTTCTGTCGGTGGCGGGCCCCCTGCCTTTTGCCATCCGCCTGGCGGAAAACGCCGCCCATGCCGGTCCGCTGCCGGTGCTGGGCGGGCAGGTGCAGGCTTTTTCCCTGCGCCACCGGGTGCCCTGCTGCGGGTATGCCTTCACGCTGCCGCGGGCCGGCCGGTTTGACCCGGACAAGGCCAGGGCGCTGGGCATTCCGGTGCCGCTGTGGCGCCGGCTGCAGCAGGGGGAGACGGTGGACGGCTTTTCCCCCCGGCAGGTGCTGGGCCCGCCCCGCCGCGGGCTGAAGGTGGTCTACGCCGCCGACACCCGCCCCTGCGGCGCGCTGGAACAGGCTGCCCGGGAGGCAGACCTGCTCTGCATGGATTCCACCTACCCCACCGACGACTTTCTGGACAAGGCCAAAGAATACGGCCACGCCACCTGCCCCGAGGCAGGCCGCCTGGCCGCAAAGGCCGGGGTGCGGCGTCTCTGGCTGACCCATTACAGCGCCGCCGTCACCGACCCTGCCGAGGGTCTGGCCGCCGCCCGGGCCTTTTTTCCCGACGCCGAGGCGGGCTGCGACGGCATGCAGACCCGGCTGAATTTCGACCAAGACTCCTGACATTTCCTTGCAAAGGCAGACCATGACCCACAAATTTTCCTTTCTGCCCCGGCTTTCCAGCCTGATTTTTGTCGCCATCCTGCTGGCCGCCGCCGGGATTATCTACCTGGCCACCCACGGCGGCAGCGGCAGCGTGGCGGTGATCCAGTATGGCAGCCCCCAGCAGACGCTGCGGGTGCCGCTGGACAAAAACGCCCGCTATGACCTGGAAAGCGGCGGCTATACCATCCATCTGCAGGTCCAGGACGGTGCCATCGCCTTTGTGGACAGCCCCTGCCCCGACCATCTGTGCGAGGGCTTCGGCTGGCTGCACAAGGCCGGCGACTGGGCCGCCTGCCTGCCCGCCCAGGCCTCGGTGACCGTCGAGGCCGGCTGAACCCGCCCACACCCGCGGCAGACCCTGCCGCCCCACCCAAAGGAGATACCATGAACGCAAGCTACAAACAGGTGACCAAAGCCCGCTACATCGCCCGGGTGGCCGAGCTGGCCGAGGAGATTTTTCCCGGCGTGTACAGCAAGCTGGGCGGCAAGAACGGCCTGCTGCTGGCCCGGAAATATCAGAGCGACGACCTGACCGAGGACGAGATCCGCTCCGGCGTCAACTACTTCCTCATCTACCTGGGCAGCCGGGAGGTGGGCTATTTCGCGCTGGACCTGTCCCCCGCCGGGGCGCTGTGCATTTCCCGCCTGTACCTCTGCGCCGACGTGCGGGGCCAGGGCATCGGCCGGGGGGTCATCACCTACGCCCAGCGCCTGGCCGAGGGCGACGGCCGCACCCGTCTGTTTTTGCAGGTGTGGGCCAGGGACCTGCAGGCCGAGGCCTTCTGCAAAAAGCGGGGCTTCCGTCCCGCCGGCGTCACTCCCGTGGAGGTGCTGCCCGGCGTGACCATGGACATCAAGACCTGGGAAAAGCTCTGGCGCTGAGGCGGTCCAGAGTTCCCCCTTCTTTCTGCATTTCAGCGAGGTAGTGCCATGCGTTTTCTTCATCTGGCCGACCTGCACCTGGGCAAGCGGCTCAACGGCTTTGATCTTCTGGAGGACCAGCGCGCCGTGCTGGAACAGGTGCTTGCCCTGTGCGGGGAGCATCAGGTGGACGCCGTGGCGGTGGCCGGGGATATCTACGACGTGCCCCAGCCCTCCGCAGCGGCGGTGCTGCTGCTGGACTGGTTTTTGACCGAACTGGCCCGGCGTTCCATCCCGGTGCTGGCAGTTTCCGGCAACCACGACAGTGCCGAGCGGCTGGACTATGCCGGGCAGCTGCTGGCCCGGCAGGGGGTCTATCTGGCCGGGCAGTTCACCGGGCAGCTGACCCCGGTTTGCCTGTCCGACGAAGCCGGCCCGGTGGAGTTTGTGCTGCTGCCCTTTGTGCGGGCGGCCACCGTGCGGCATTTTCTGCCCGAGGCGGGCATCCGCAGCTACGACGACGCGGTGGCTGCGGCGCTGGGCACCCTGCCCCCTGCCGACGGGGTGCGCCGGGTGCTGGTGGCCCACCAGTTTGTCCTGGCCGGGTCCCGCCCGCCCGAGACCGCCGGCAGCGAGAGCTGCGCGCTGGAGGTGGGCACGGTGGAGCAGGTGGACGCCGCCCGCTTTGCGGGATTTTGCTATACCGCGCTGGGACACATCCACCGGCCCCAGGCGGTGGGCGGCGAAACCGTGCGGTATGCGGGCAGCCCGCTCTGCTACTCGCTGGACGAGTGCGGCGCCGAAAAGTCCGCCCCGCTGGTGACGCTGGCCGCTGACGGCAGCGTGTCGGCGGAGCTTCTGCCGCTGGTGCCCCGCCGGGCGATGCGGCATCTGACCGGGCCGCTGGCCCAGCTGACCGACCCGGCCAAGGTCTGCGATGCCGGGGACTACATCTGGGCCACCCTGACCGACGACGCGCCGGTGCCCGACGCCATGGCCCGGCTGCGGGCCGTCTACCCCAACGCCATGAAGCTGGACTACGCCCCCCGCAGCGCGGCTGCCGACCCGGCCGCCCTGACCGCCGAGGCGGTGCGCCGCCGCAGCTTTGACGAGCTGTTCGCCGACTTTTTTGAGACCGTCCAGGGCCGCGCCCCCAGCCAGGCGGAACAGGATGCCCTGAATACCCTGCGGGAGGAGGTGGGCGCATGCGGCCGCTGATGCTGGAACTGTGCGCCTTCGGGCCCTATGCGGGCAAGACGGTGCTGGATTTTTCCGCCTTCGGGCAGGGCGGGCTGTTTCTGATTTCCGGCGACACCGGCGCGGGCAAGACCGCGCTGTTTGACGCCATCACCTTTGCGCTGTACGGCGAGGTCACCGGCACCTACCGGGAGCCGTCGATGCTGCGCAGCGACTTTGCCGACCCGGCCGCCACCGCCTATGTGCGGCTGACCTTTGAGCATGCCGGGCGGCAGTATACCGTGACCCGGGCCCCGGAGCAGACCCGCCGCAAGGCCCGGGGTGAGGGGGTCACCAATGTGGCCGCCAAGGCGGAACTGGTGCGGGAACCGGAGCCGCCCATTTCCGGCATGCGGCAGGTGACGGCGGCTGTCACGGCGCTGCTGGGCATTGACGCCCAGCAGTTTGCCCAGGTGTCGATGCTGGCCCAGAACGACTTTACCCGGCTGCTGAACGCGCCTTCCGCCGACCGGACAAAAATTCTGCGGCAGATCTTCGGCACCGCCAGCTACCAGAAACTGGCGGACGCCGCCGCCGACCATGCCCGGGAGGCGGAAAAAGCCAGCGTGCGGGCCAACGACACGCTGGTTTTGTACATGAACAATCTGCAGGCCGCCCCCGATGCCCCCGAAGCGCCGGTGCTGGCCGCCCTGCAGGCGACCCGGGACCCCTACAAGGCCGCCGAGGCCGCCTGCCTGGCAGAGACCCTGATCCAGGCGGACACCGCTGCCGCCGGAGAAACCACCCGTGCGGTGGAGGAACTGGACGCCGCGCTGGCCAAAACCGCCGCGGCGCTGGAGGCCGCCCGCAGCCGGGCAAATCTGCGCCGGGAGCTGGACCAGGTGCGCGGGGAGCTGACCGCCGAGAGCGAATCACTGCCCGGACGCACCGCCGCCTGGGATGCCGCCGAGGCCCGCCGCCCCGAGCTGGAACAGCTTACTGCCCGGCTGCACGCGCTGGAGGGGGAACTGCCCCGCTACCAGGCGCTGACCCGGGCCCGCAGCCTGGCCGAGGAGGCCCGCCGCGCCGCCGGGGCGGCTGCCCGCAGCGAGGCGAAGGCCAAGGCAGCGCTGGAGGAGGTTACCGCCGCGCTGACCGAAACCGAAACGTCCCTGGCAAATCTCGGCACCCCCGAGGCCGAGCTGACCCGGCTGCAGGCCCAGGCGGAGATGGCCCGGCAGCTTTTGGACACCTGCGCCGCCTGCCTGACGGAACTGCCGGCGGTGCAGCGGGCGGAAACCGACGCCGCCCGGGCACGGAAGAACTATCTGGACGCCCAGAACAAGGCGGACCAGGCTGCCGCTAACCACGCCGCTTTGCTGCGCAGTCTGAACGCCCAGCGGGCCGGGCTGCTGGCCAAAGACCTGGCCGAGGGCAGCCCCTGCCCGGTCTGCGGCGCCACCCACCATCCCCATCCGGCCACGCTGCCCGCCGCCGCCGTCACCGAGGCCCAGGTGGACGCCGCCGCCAGAACGATGGCCGCCGCCCAGAAAGCCGCCACCAAGGCCAGCGAGACCGCCGGCCGCAGCCATGCCGCCGCCCGGGCAGCCCGGGAAACGCTGCTGAAAAACGCCGACGCCTTTTTTGCCCGCCGGGGCAGCCGGTACACCGGCCCCGCCGCAGCCCGGCTGGAGGACCCGGCGCTGCTGGCGGCGCTGCAAAACCAAAAGGCCAGCCTGCAGACCGGGCTGGCCGGGCTGGAAAAGCAGATTGCCGAGCTGACCGCCCGCAAGACCCGGGCGGAACAGCTGACCACCCGCCGGGCAGAGCTGACCAGCACCCGCACCGCCCAGGAGCAGGCCTGGAATGCCGCCCGCAAACAGGCGGCGGACGCGGCCGCCGAGAGCGCCGCCCGGGATGCCGCGGCCAAAACCGCCGCCGAGAGCCTGCCCTATCCCGATCTGAACGCACTGAACGCCGCCCGGGCCCAGCTGTCCGGCCAGGCGCAGGCGCTGAAAACCGCGCTGGACCAGGCCTCCCAGGCCCGCCAGGCCGCCCAGGAGCGGCTGACCGCCCTGAAAACCCGGGCGGGCACGCTGGAACAGGCGCTGACCGCCGACGGCGATGCCCCGCAGCAGGACGCCGACGCGCTGGAACAGACGCTGGCCAAGCAAAGGGCCGACCGTGCCGCCGCCGAGACCGCCCGTCGGAACGCCGCGCTGCGGTTGACCACCAACCGGGAGGCCGCCCGCGGCCTTGCCGCCGCCCGGAAGACCGCCGATGCCGCCCGGGAGCGGTACGGCGTCTGGGACAGTCTGGCCCGCACCCTGAAAGGAAATGTGCCGGGGCGGATCAAGCTGCCCTTTGAGCAGTATGTGCAGGCGTTCTATTTTGACGAGGTGATCGAGGCGGCCAACCGCCGGTTCACCCGCATGACCGACGGCCAGTACACCCTGCGCCGGCGCCGCAGCGATGCCATCGGCGACCGGACGGCGCTGGACCTGGACGTGTTCGACGCCTACACCGGCAAGTACCGCCCTGCGGCCAGCCTGTCGGGCGGCGAGAGCTTCATGGCCGCCTTGAGCCTGGCCCTGGGCATCAGCGACATCATCCAGCAGAGTGCCGGCGGCGTGCGCATTGACACGCTGTTCATCGACGAGGGCTTTGGCACACTGGACGCCGACGCGCTGGAAAAGGCGGTGGACACGCTGGCGGCGCTGGCCGGCAGCGACCGGCTGGTGGGGGTCATCAGCCATGTGGAGGCATTGCAGAACCGGCTGACCCGGCAGATTCTGGTCCGCAAGACCCGGGCCGGCAGCAAGGCGGAGCTGGTGCTGGACTGACCCCGCAACACAGAGGGAGGAAAGAACTATGATGCAGCTTGTGAACGGCCGTCCCACGGCCGAGGAATGCGCCGCCCGCGCCCCGCGGGAGGTGCGGTGCTATGATTTTCTCGACCGGCTGGGGGTGCCCTACCAGCGGGTGGACCACCCTGCCGCCGACACCATGGAGGTCTGTGCCGAGATCGACCGGGTGCTGGGGGCCGCCATCTGCAAGAATCTGGTGCTGGCCAACCGGCAGCAGACCGCCTTTTATCTGCTGATGATTCCGGCGGACAAGGTGTTCCACACCAAGGACCTGTCCCACCAGCTGGGCATTGCCCGGCTGAGCTTTGCCACCGCCGACAAAATGGCCGAGCTGCTGGACGTGCATCCCGGCAGCGTCAGCGTGCTGGCGCTGATGAACGACCCGGACAACCGGGTCCGGCTGCTGATGGACGAGGAGCTGCGCCGGGCCGAGTACATCGGCTGCCATCCCTGCGAGAACACCTCCAGCCTGAAGCTTTCCGCCGCCGACCTGTTTGATAAAATTCTGCCCGCGCTGGGCCATCAGCCCACCTTTGTCAGCCTGCCCGACAACGCCGCCCAGCCGTGATCCCCTGATTTTCCCACAAGGAGTTTTCCGCCATGTCCCACACCGCCGACACCCATATTCTGCAGACCCAGCTGGCAGCGCTGGCCGCCGCACGCACGCCGCTGCACATGCCCGGCCACAAGCGGCAGGTCTGCCCTGCCCCGGGTCTGCCCTACGACTGGGACCTGACCGAGATTGACGGGGCCGACGACCTGCACGGCGCCGAGGGGATTCTGGCCCAGGCCATGGCACGCACCGCCCGGCTGTGGGGGGCAGCCCGCAGCTTTTACCTGGTCAACGGCGCCACCTGCGGGCTGCTGGCTGGCATCCGGGCGCTGGCCCCCGCGGGCAGCACCATCATTGCCGCCCGCAACTGCCACAAATCGGTGTTTCACGCCATCGAGCTGGGAGATCTGCGGGTGCACTGGGTCATGCCCCGGCCGGATGCGGCCTTCGGCATCCACGGCAGCATCTGCCCCGACGACATTGCCGCCGCGCTGAATGCCTGTCCCGGGGCGGCCTGCGTCCTGCTGACCAGCCCCACCTACGAAGGGGTACTCAGCGACATTGCCGCCATCGCGGCACTCTGCCATGCCCGCGGTCTGCCGCTTCTGGTGGACGAGGCCCATGGCGCCCACTACCTGCCCATGGCAGGGGCCTTCGGCTGGCAGGGCGGCGCGCTGGAGGGCGGCGCCGACCTGGTGGTGCAGAGCCCCCACAAGACGCTGCCCAGCCTGACCCAGACGGCGCTGCTGCATCTGGGCGGGGTGTACGGCCCGGCGCTGGCCGGGGAGGTGGAGCGCCAGCTGGACGTGTTCGAGACCAGTTCCCCCTCCTACCCGCTGATGGCGTCGCTGGACGGCTGCACCGGTCTGCTGGCCGAACAGGGTACAGTCTGGTTTGCCCGCTGGGCCGAACGGCTGGCCCGGTTTGACGCCGCCATCGCCGGGCTTGGCCGGCTGCGGGTGTTTGGCCACGGGGCGGACACTGCCCAAAGCCACCCGGCCTGTTACCGGCTGGACCCGGGCAAGATTCTGGTGGACGGGGCCGGGGCGGGCCTGACCGGGCCGGCGCTGGCGGAAATTCTGCGCCGGGACTACGCCTTTGAGCCGGAGATGGTCTGCGGCAGCCAGGTGCTGGCCATGACCAGCCCCTGCGACGCCGGGGACACACTGGACCGGTTTGCCGCGGCGCTCTGTGAGATAGACGGCGCCGCAACTGCCGCCGTCCGACCGGAGCCCCATCTGCCGCCGCCCCCGCCGGGAACGGCCGTCTGCACCATTGCCGGGGCTCTGCGCCGGCGGGCGGAACTCTGTCCGCTGGCGCAGGCCGACGGCCGGGTGGCCGCCGAGTACCTGTGGGCCTATCCGCCGGGGGTACCGCTGGTGGTGCCGGGGGAGCAGCTGAACCCGCGCATTCTGCAGGCCTGCTGTGACCTGGAGGCCCAGGGCACCCGGCTGCGCCACACCGGCGGCAGCGGCGGGGATCAGCTGCGGGTGCTGGCATGAGGTATCTGCATTGAAAAAGCCCGGAACCTGAAACCAGGTTCCGGGCTTTTTGCCGGGCAGGAGATCAAACGTTGCCGCCGCAGCCGGAATGGGGCTGGCCGCAGTGGTGTTCGCCGCAGCCATGTTCATGGTCGTGGCCATGGTGATCGCAGTGGACCTCCGGGTCAAAGACAAGGCTGCCATCCAGCAGCGCCTGCACCGCCGCATCGGCAGAGCCGGACACACCGCCGTACAGGCGGATGCCCGCCGCAGCCAGCGCCGACTGTGCACCGCCGCCAATACCGCCGCAGATCAGGATGTCGGTGCCCAGCTGGCGCAGCAATCCGGCCAGGGCACCGTGGCCCTGCCCGTCGGTGCCTACCACACGGCTGGCAGTGATGCGGCCATCCGCCACATCATAGAGCTTGAACTGTTCAGTACGGCCAAAATGCGGGAAAATATTGCCATTTTCGTAAGTAACTGCGATGCGCATATTGCAAATTCCTTGTATTATAGAGTAGTAGTTATTAGAGCCCCTCTCCAAGGGCTATGTGCTACACTGTAAGGGATGCTGTGGATTGGTTGCAAACTCCTACCACGA
>CAJFMB010000062.1 GCA_904390925.1 uncultured Subdoligranulum sp. | reverse complement strand
GGAACGAATGCCTAACATTAAATCTCAGAAGGACCGCGTTGTCCAGGCCAAGAAAGAGGCTCTGCACAATAAGGCCATCAAGTCCAACCTGAAAACAGTTATCAAGAAGGCAGACGCTGCCATCGACAGCAACGCTGCAGATAAGGCCGCAGTCATGAAGGCCGCTGTCTCTGCGATCGACTCTGCCAAGAGCAAGGGTGTCATTCACAAGAACACCGCTGCCCGCAAGATCAGCCGCATGGCCAAGCGTAACAACAAGGCCACCGCGCAGTAATCTGCGAACGAAAGCAAGAAACAATGCCCGCCGTTTTTACGGCGGGCATTTTTCGTTGTTGTTGTTTCGGCAGACGGCAGGCAAAGCCTGTCGGCTCACTTATTTCATCCTGCCGATATAGACCAGCCAGGAATAGACAAAGATCCAAACGCAGCCCAGCAGCAGCACTGCCAGGAAGGCGTAAATCAGCACCGCACTTCCCAGCAGGAAGCTCTCCGCCACCGCCGCCAGCAACAGAATGCCGCTGACAACAAAGACGATGCCGGCCATCCGCTGGGTACGCTGCCAGCAGTGCTCGTTGGCCAGCGCCCAGGGCGTACGGGCCCCCATGGTGTAGTTCTGCCGGATGCGGGGCATATAGTTGCCCAGGGCAATCAGCCCCACCGCCACAGCAGCCATGAGAAGCCCCGGCACAAACTGCCACAGTGCCCCGGGCCCCCACAGATACAGCTCGGTCATCCAGGTGAAGAGCACAAATGCCATGGTAAAACAGCCGGAAAAGATGTTCCACATTTTGCGGCTTTTGCGGTAACTGTCCGACCTGGGGTCGATGGCGGGAATGACCTTGAACAGCAGCACGAAGAAGGCCGGCAGCGCCCACAGCCAGGGCAGTGTGGCCTTGTCCATCCAGCTGTTGACGGCGCCGTCCATGGACCATTGCCGGGGCACCTGCTGTGGCAGGGACGGGTACAGCACCAGATGGGCCGCCAGCGACAGGGCGGATACCGCCAGCAGGGTCCAGAACAGCTTCCAGCCCAGAATGGGCAGTTTTTTATGTTTCATGGTCGTCCTCCCCTTCCAGCAGTCCCAGGTCGTAAAACCATTTCATCAGTTCCTGCAAAACCGTCAGGTTCAGATGATAGATGATGCTTTGCCCCTGGCGTTCGTCGGTGATCAGTCCGGCATCCCGCAGCACCGCCAGGTGGTGGCTCACCGAGGGCTTTGCCATCTCAAAATGGGAGGCAATCTCCCCGGCAGAAAGATCCCCCTCCGACAAAAGCTGGAGAATCCGGCGCCGCGACGGATCGGCCAGTGCCTTGAATGCATCCCCCACGGCAATGCCCCCTTTCCGAAACAGGCGTGTCAGTCCAGCCCATTCTGGCGGGCAGCTGCCTGCACTGTGTTCTTCATCAGCATGGCGCGGGTCATGGGCCCCACACCGCCGGGCACCGGCGTGATGAAGGAAGCCTTCTCGGCGGCAGCGGCAAAGTCCACATCGCCGTGAAGCTTGCCGTCGGCGCCGCGGTTGATGCCCACATCAATGACCACAGCCCCCGGTTTGACCATGTCGCCGGTGACAAAGCCCGCCTTGCCCACGGCTGCCACCAGAATGTCGGCACTGGCGCAGAGCTCTTTCAGGTTGGCGGTATGGGAATGGCAGATGGTCACCGTGGCGTTTTTGGCCAGCAGCAGAATGGCCGCCGGCTTGCCCACAATGTTGGACCGGCCGATCACCACCGCATGCTTGCCGTCGATGCTGGTACCGGTGGATTCAATCATCCGCACACAGCCCGCCGGGGTGCAGGGCAGATAGCAGGGTTCGCCGATCTGCATCCGGCCCACATTCACCGGAGAGAAACCGTCCACATCCTTCTCGGGCGGGATGGCGTCAATGACCGCCTTTTCGTCAATATGGGCGGGCAGCGGCAGCTGAACCAGAATGCCGTTGACCGCCTTTTCCTCGGCCAGCTGGTGCACCAGCGTCAGCAGTTCCTCCTGGGTGGTGGACTCGGGCAGGCGAATCACGCGGCTGTCAATACCGCACTCGCCGCAATCCTTGGCCTTGCCCCGGACATACACCTGGCTGGCGGGGTCCTCCCCCACCAGAATCACCGCCAGACAGGGGGTGACCCCCTTCGCTTTCAGGGCTGCGGTATCCGCCGCGGCCTCCGCCTTGACCTGAGCGGCCAGCGCCTTTCCGTCAATCAGCTTTGCCTGCATCATTTGCCTCCTGTTCTTTCGTTTGAGAATCGGCGGTTGCCTCGTCTGTCTGCCCGGCAGCAGAGGGTTCCGCCGCGGATTCGGTTTCGGTGGTCTCCGGCTCCGGAGAGGCCGTCTTTGTTTCTTCCGCCTTGTCCTCCGGTTTCTCCTGACGGCTTTCCGCCAGCTTTTTGTTCATCTCCGCGGTGGCTTTGACAAACTCGGCATGGCTGGCAGAGGCGGGCAGGCTGTCGGGAATCACCCCGATGGAGCTGCCCGATGCTTTCACGTTGGACACCGCCAACGGGACCATCAGCGGCTTGCCGCGGGAACGCAGCAAGCCCATCACCATCAGCACGACGGCAACCACCACAGATACCAGCGCCACCAGCTGGCTGGTGCGCAGGGTTCCGGTGACCATCAGGGAGTCGGTGCGCAGGCCCTCAATCCAGAAGCGGCCGATGCCATACCAGATGACGTAGCTCAAAAACAGCTGACCGTTGAATCTGCGGTGCTTGATCAGCAAGGCCAGAATCACAAAGCCCACCAGGCACCAGATGCTCTCATACAAAAAGGTGGGGTGCACCGGCTGGGTGGGGTCCACAGTGACGCCCTCGGCGGCCAGGGTGGCCTGCACACTGGCCAGATAGCTTTGGGTGCCCTCACTGTACATGCCCCAGGGCAGGGTGGTGTTGGTGCCAAAGGCCTCCTGATTGATGAAGTTGGCCCAGCGGCCGATGCCCTGTCCGATCAAAAAGCAGATGCCCACCAGGTCAAACAGCGGCAGGATGGGAATCTTGCGCCATTTGGCCGCCAGCCCGCCAAACACGAAGGCGCCGATGACGCCGCCGTAGATGGCCAGGCCGCCCTGGCGGATGTCGATCATCTGCCAGAAACTGGTATAGTCAAACGGTGCAAAAATCACATAGTAGGCACGGGCGCAGATGACGCCCATGATTACGCCGATAAAGACCACATCCACCAGGCGGTCGCTGTCGATGCCGAACTCCACCGCCTTGTGGAAGGCGTAGGCCATGGCCAGCAGCATGCCCGCCGCAATGATGATGCCATACCAGTAAACATTGAATCCGCCGATGCTGAAGGCAACGCGGTTCAGGGTCAGTTCCAGGCCAAGGCCCGGAAATTGTACGTGATAAGTCATGGTTTTCTTCCCCTCTCTGCCTGCCGGCAGATGTTTTTATTCTCCGGCTTCGGGTGCGCCCGGCACCGGGTCAATCTGGACATAGGCCTCGTTTTCCGGCAACAGCATGGTCTGCAACGCCTCATCGGCGTCTGCCGGGGTCAGTGCGGCCAGTGTGGTGATCTGGTCCTCCAGCGTACAGCCCTTCAGCCAGGCGCCGGTCAGCTGGGTGGCTGCGTTTTCCACCCCTTCCAGAACCGCCAGCAGTTCCCCGTACATCTCGTTCTTGACCAGCGTGAAGAGCCGCGGGTCCACACCTTCCCGGCGCAGACGGGCGATCTCCTGCCGCAGCAGGTCGGCCACCAGGCGGGGCTGGAGGCTTTCGCCGGTGAACAGCACCGCGCAGGCAGTACGGGTGGCAAGACAGTCACCGCTGAACTCGGGGTTGACCAGTCCCTCGTCATAGAGTTTCCGGTACAGATCGGTCAGCCCCCCGCAGACCAGCTCGGTGACAATATCACAGAGTGTCGCCCGGCGCACATCGCCGTGGGCAATGGGCTGTTCCCGATAGGCCAGCGCAAAGCAGGGACGGTTCACCGGCATGGCAAGCTGCGTCTGCCGCCGGGGAATCGGGCCGTTCTCCACCTGCAGCGGCATCGTGATCGAGCAGGGCTTTTGCGGCCGGTCAAGGCCGGCGCGGCGACAGGCCTCCACCGCCTGTTCCAGCGTGATGTTGCCCGCCACCGTCAGCACCATATTGCCGGGCCGGTAAAAGGCATCGGTGCAGGTGTACAGCAGTTCCGGCGTCAGGGTCGCGATGCTCTCCACCGTGCCGGCGATATCCTCCCGCACCGGATCGGTGGCATACAGACAGCGCAGCGCCTCGGTGGTCAACCGCCAGTCGGGACTGTCGTCATACATTTTGATTTCCTGTCCGATGATGCCCTGTTCCTTGGCGATGGTCTCCCTGGTGAACCAGGGGTGATTGACCATGTCCAGAAGAATGTCCAGGTTTTCATCAATGCGGTCGGTGGCCGAAAACAGATAGCAGGTATAATCCCAGCTGGTAAAGGCATTGGCGGAGGCACCGGTGCGGGCGAACTGCTCAAAGGCATCGCCCTGTTCCGACTCAAACATCTTGTGTTCGAGAAAATGGGCGGTTCCGGCGGGCAGATGGACCGGGCGTCCGTTCCAGACAAAATCCCGTGTGGTGGAGCCGAACGCTGTGGCAAACATGGCATGGACGGTGCTGTAATCCGGCATGGTGCGGCAGAGAACCGTCAGTCCGCTGTCCAGCACCGCGCGCCGGCAGTTGACGGCTGCGGCGGCTTTTTCCTGTATGGTCAGCATGGGGCAGCCTCCTTTCCGGCGGTGACGGCATAGCAGACCGAGAGGTGATAGCTTTGCAGCAATTGCTGTACCTGCTCTGCGGTGACGGCCCGGGTCAGCGCCTTGCCCTGCTCGGGGGTGATCAGATCATCCCCCCGCAGAATGGCGCTGTAATACCAGCTTTCCAGCGCCCCCAGGCTGTCCCCTACCGCATCCATGCTGCTGAGAATTCCCAGCCGGCACTGTTCCAGCTCCTCCGCTGAAACAGGTTCCCGGCACAGGTTCTCCAGTTCCCTGCGGATGGCAGCCTCGGCTTTTTCCTCCAGCCCCGGCTCCACGCCGGAATCCACCACCATGACACCGGTGGAGCGCACTGCGCTGGAACCACAGTAGTAGCAAAGGCTCTGTTTTTCCCGCACATTGCGGAACAGCCGGCTGGTGGCGCTGCCGCCGTAAATGCCCATGGCCATGCGCAAAAGATGGATGGAAGGCAGATCCTCGGTCGTGCCGCGGGTGAACAGCATACACAGTTTGGCCTGGGTCAGGCCGGGGATCTCTTCGGAAAAGTGCTGCACCGGCGTTGCCGGGATACAAAGCGGTTCCGATACCGGCGCAGGGGCACGATGAATGGCCGAAAGTTTTTCCAGCAGACGGTCCGCCACCCGTCCGGCATCGGCTCCCTGCACCATCACGTCGATGGAGGCCGCCGCCAGAATCCGGTCATACTCGGCCTTGAGGCTTTCCGGGGTCACGGCATCCAGCCGTTCGGGGTAGCCGTTGAGTTCAATGCCTGCCGGGCTGTCCCCATAAAACCGGCGGCGGGCCTGATGGACGCAGTACAGCCGCTTGTCGTTGAATTCCGCAGCGAAACGGCGCTGCATGGTCTGTTTTTCAATGGCGACCGCCTCGGCGTCAAAAACGCCGTCCACCAGGTAGGGGTCAAAAATTGTGCCGAACACAATATCGGCATAGGCATCGGCCAGGTGTTCCCCGGCCAGGGCAAACTGTTCCTTGATGCCGCAGATATCCGCCGAGAGAATCCGGTCGGTACCGGCGCTGCCCAAATCCACCCCCAGGTCGGCACCGTACAGTGCCGCCAGACGGCGGGACAGTGCCGTCATGTCAGGGCATCCCGCATAGCCGCGTTCCAGCACCAGGGCCAGGACAGCGGCGTCGGTGGCGCTTTCCCGCCGGGCAGGATACCGCAGATGAATGGCAATGCGGCAGCGATTGAATTTTTCGGCGTCCAGCGTGGTCAGAAACACGCCGGGCGCAAGTTGTCTGCGCTGCAAAAGACGTACCTCCTGCAAAATTTCAGGACAGGGTCCGCAGGGGCCCTGCCTGCCCCTTATTATAAAATGTTTTGGATGCAGTGTAAAGCGGCGCGGCGCTTTTTGACCCCGCTCGCTCTTGACAAACCGCCCCCAAAGCAGATATAATAGATGCTGTTCTTCGCGGGTGTCGTACAACGGCTAGTACATCAGCCTTCCAAGCTGAGGACGAGGGTTCGACTCCCTTCACCCGCTCCAAACAGAAAGCCCTATGACGTATCCCGTCATAGGGCTTTTTGTTTGGATTGCAGTGATGAGGAGTTGAACAGGCCGGCCCATCCGCAGATGGGCAAGCAACAGTCCGGTGGACTGTTGCTTAGGCCGCGGGAGACTCCCTTCCCCCTGTTTTCAGGCAGTTGCTTCCCCATGACGTGTCCCGTCATGGGGGCTTTTGTTTGGATTGCAGTGATGAGGAGTCGAACAGGCCGGCCCATCCGCAGATGGGCAAGCCGCCCCACCGGGTGGGTTCCCGGTAGAGCGGCTTTTGTATTTTCAGCGTTATCCCAGGTTTCGCAGCGCCTTGGGATAATGATTTTTCACACGGCCGCCGCTGACCTTGCCACAGCCCAGCGGAAAGCCGTCCACCAGCACGGCGCACCAGCCGTTCTCGGCGGTGCCCGCGTCAATTTCTTCCCCGCGCAGCCAAGCTGGCGCGCGCGGATCAGAGAGGGTCAGCCGCTCGGCGTTGCAGCAGACAGAGCCATACGCCATAAACAGTGCATGGCTTGGCACAAAGCGTCCTTTTTGCAGCTTTCCGGCGGGAACCCCCGCCCTGAGAATATGCAGCTTTGCCGCAGGCAGCGCCACCGGTGGGGGCAGAACCACCAGGTCCCCCGCAATCTCCGCCGGAGCATCCGCCAGGGCAGGGAAGCACCCGGCAGCAAAGGTACGCCAGGCGTCCCGCACCTGCGCTGCGGTTTTGTCGGGGCGCCCGGATTTTCGCCCGCCGCGGGGCTTTTCCGGTGCAGGCTCTTCCCGGGCCGGGGATTCGCCCTGTTTGCGGAACCGGGCGATAAAGTGGCCCTCTCCCCCGTCTGCCGGCCAGATCCGCCGGCAGAAACCAGCCGAGAAGCCTGAGACTTCCGGCGCGCGGTTGGCCTCGCCGGGGCGGCCAAAGCCAACACCGGACAAATCCTCCTGCACAAATTCCGGGTGATGCGCCAGGAAAGCAGCGGCCTGTCCCTCGTCCTCCTCGGGGGCAAAGGTGCAGGTGGACAGCACCAGTACACCGCCGGGTGCCAGCAGCGCTGCGGCGGCATCCAGGATTCCCGCCGCCGTGGCGGCACACTGAGCCACCAGCGCCGGGCCGTGCTGACCGATGGCGGCTGCCTCCTTGCGGAACATTCCTTCACCGGAGCAGGGAGCGTCCACCAGGACCCGGTCAAACCAGCCGGGCAGGGCGGCTGCCAGGCGGTCGGGGGTCTCGTTGGTCACCACCGCGTTGGGCACCCCCATGCGTTCCAGGTTCTGCCGCAAAATCTCAGCCCGCGCCGCCACATATTCATTGGCCAGCAAGATTCCCTGTCCCTGCAGCGCAGCCGCCAGCTGGCTGCTCTTGCCGCCGGGCGCCGCGCACAGATCGCATACCCGCATGCCGGGCCGCACATCCAGCAGGGGTGCGGCGCTGGCCGCGCTGGGCTCCTGGGCATAAAAGACACCCGCATGGTGCCAGGGATGGCGGCCGGGGCGGAAATCCGCCGCCACTGCAAACGCCTGGCGGCAGAAAGGCGAAGGCGTCAGCGCTGTGTCCATCCCCTCGGCAAACGCCTGGGGGGTGGTGCGCAGTGTATTGACGGTTACGCCCCGGGCAGGGGATTCCCGGATGGCGTCGGCAGGGGTGAAAAGCTCTGCAAAGCGTTCCCCCAGCAGAGCACGTTCTCGTTGTTCAAAAAATTCCGGCAGCCGGAGCATGGAATTCCTCCTGACATGAGATTGCATAAACACTTGCGGCAGCGGGCAGACTATCGGCATGACCAAGCCCGGCATTTCAGCCGGGAGCAGGACCTGGGCAGCCGTGTGCGGCCGCCGGAAAGCAGGCGCTGCACAAAGGCTGTCGCGGCGGGCATTGGCCACAATTCACAGGGAAGGAGGCCCCACCATGGCAAAGAACGAAAAGAACACCCAGAAGGCAACCAACCGTGCCGTCAACAACAAGGGCAGCATGCAGACCACCAACAAGTCCAGCAACTGCAACAAGACCACCAGCAAAGCATCCAACCAGACCACCGATTCGGTCGACGGATGCGGCTGCGGCTGCAAGAACGGCGACGGCGAGCGCAAGAAATAATTCTGCGCAGCTGCTGCGGGCCATATCCCGCAAAAAGGCAGCGGTCGGCAGCTTTGCCCCACAACGGGCAAGCAGCTGCGGGCCGCTGCCTCGCTTTGTTCTGCGTAAATCTGGTTGTTCCGAAATTACTTACCCCCGGGCAGGCGCCTCCACGGCATCCGGGTCAAAGCCCTGCCAGACCAGTTCAAACAGCTCCTGAATCCGGTCGTTGCGGCCCTTGAGATACAGATAGCCCAGAAGACACTCAAACCCGGTGGACGCCCGGTATTCCTGGGCGGTGGCATGCTTTGCCACGGTGGCCTTGCTGGCATTTTTGCCGCGGCGCAGCACATTGGCCTCCTCCTCGGTCAGAACCGGTTCCAGAAGCGCCAATTCCCTGCTCTGGGCGCGCGCCGAGACATAATGGGTGGCGGCGGCGTGCAGTTTGCCGGGCAGCAGACGGGTGGTTTCCACCAGCCGCTGCCGGACCAGCAGTTCCAGCACCGCATCCCCCACAAAAGCCAGCGACAGCGGGCTGAGTTCCCGGATATCAATTTTGGGCGCTGCCTCAAACAGCATATCCTCTGCCGCCTTTCTCAATAGACATAGTCAAACTCGTACTCGCCGATCTTGATGGTGTCGTTTTCCTCGACTCCCTGGCGGACCAGCTCATCCAGCAGGCCGGAGTCGCCCAGCTGGGTCTGGAAATACTGCAGGCTCTCGTAATCCTCCACGTTGGTGCCGGCCAGAATGCGTTCCAGCCAGGGCGCCTCTACGCTGAACTCGTGCTCGCCGGTGCGGGTGACGGTGAAGGGGCGGGTGGGCTGTGCCGACAGATCGGGACGTACATACTGGGGCTCGTAGACCTTGACCGGAGGCAGGGCCTGCAGCCGCTGCCAAACAAGCGCCGGCAGGCCGTCAATGCCCTGGCGGGTGGCCGCCGAGATGGGCAGGAAGGTCAGGCCCTTGGCCTCGACAAACTGCTTGAACTCCTCCACCTGTTCCGGGTCGGCAATGTCACATTTGTTGCCCAGAACAATCTGCGGGCGGTCGGCCAGCTCCGCTGAGAAACCGGCCAGCTCATGGTTGATCTGTTCAAAGTCCTGCTTGGGGTCACGGCCCTCACAGCCGGAGACATCCACCACATGCAGCAGCAGGCGGCAGCGCTCCACATGGCGCAGGAAGTCATGGCCCAGCCCCACACCCTCGGCGGCGCCCTCGATCAGGCCGGGAATGTCGGCGCAGACAAAGCTCTGCTCCGGACCGACCCGCACCACGCCCAGAACCGGGGTCAGAGTGGTGAAGTGATAGTTTGCAATTTTGGGCTTTGCGGCGCTGATGACACTGATCAGGGTGGATTTGCCCACGTTGGGGAAACCGATCAGGCCCACGTCGGCAATGACCTTCAGTTCCAGCGTCAGGTGCAGTTCCTCGCCGGGCAGGCCGGGCTTGGCAAATTTGGGAATCTGGCGGGTGGGCGTGGCAAACCGGGCATTTCCCCAGCCGCCGCGGCCGCCTTTGGCCACCACAACCGGTTCGTCACCGGACAGGTCTGCCACCACCAGGCCGGAGTCCGCTTCCTTCAGCACCGTGCCGCGGGGCACGCGGATGACCAGATCCTCGGCATCGCGGCCTTTCTGGCGGGCGCCGCGGCCGTTTTCGCCGTCGGGAGCCGTGTACTTGCGTTTGTAGCGGAAGTCCATCAGAGTGGACAGGTTGTCATCGGCCACAAAGACAATGCTGCCGCCGCGGCCGCCGTCGCCGCCGTCCGGGCCGCCGGCTGCCACAAACTTTTCGCGGTGGAAGCTGACACAGCCGTCACCGCCCTTGCCGCCGTGGACCCAGATGGTAGCCACATCAATAAAATTACCGGGCATGAGATCCCCCTTTCCTGGTATGGGACAACTGCCCCACAGGTGAAAAAAGATTACGGCAAACCCTGGGTAAAACCACTGACTGCCCCGGTTTGCCGTGGAAATGGTAAAATGACAAAAAAGATGGGGCAGGCCTGACGGCCCGCCCCCAAGCGGTTTTTACTGCTTGACAGTGCAGCGCTTGCGGTCGCGGCCCATGCGCTCGAAATGAACGCGGCCGTCGATCAGAGCGAACAGGGTATCGTCGCTGCCGATGCCGACGCCCTCACCCGGATGGATGTGGGTGCCGCGCTGACGGACCAGGATGTTGCCGGCCAGAACGTACTGACCATCGCCGCGCTTGACGCCGAGACGCTTGGACTCGGAGTCACGGCCGTTTTTCGTGGAGCCTACGCCCTTTTTATGTGCCATTGTGTGCTACCTCCTTAGCCGTTGATCGCGGTGATTTCCACCTTGGTGTAGGGCTGACGATGGCCCTTGCGGACCATGCTGCCCTTCTTGGGACGATAGGTCAGAA
>CAJFMB010000061.1 GCA_904390925.1 uncultured Subdoligranulum sp. | reverse complement strand
GCGTACCTCAGCGAACAGTCTGTTCAAGCCATACTGCAACCGGCGGCTTGACTTCTTGTTTTACAGGAACCCTTTTTGCGAACAATACTTGACGCAGGCAAAAGGCTCACAGCGCTAGACGAAAAAAGAGCAATTTGACGGTCTATCATGGGAAGATCGGATGAGGTGGAATAAGTCTCACAAATTGAAAAGTAGATAAAAAGAAACATGGTTTGCTGTATCTTTTCGGATGATGTGTCACAACTTCATTCAACCGGAGATCTGAAAACCATGTCTTTTCATTTTTGCAAAACTTATTGTACTTTATCCATTATCATCCATTATCGTTAATCGAGAATTTGAAGTATCCCCGAAAAATTCCGATTAGGCTTTCAAAATATGTTAAGCTTCATTTTTGCTTATTGCTTTCCTGAGGAGTTATAAACCATTTTGTGTGTCCATCTGCCTTTTTGTTTTCAATGCAATGATCAACCCTTCGCATATCCTGAAGGATGGAAGAGACATATTTAGAATTGACGAACGGAAAACGAATGCCGAGTTCGTCTAACATATCAATTATTTGGCTATTTGTGAGACCGCTCTGCTCCTCTAAAATCAGCAAGATCCATTCTTTCATCAGGGGGCGAAGAACTTTCCCCTGTTTGGCTTCAGCGATAAAAAATCCTTTATTTCGCTCAAATTTTAAGGTGCCTTCAAATGACTTTATAAAATCCTGCAGTGATAATAAATTCGTTCAAGGAATTTATCAGCATGAGGGTATCCACTTTTTTGTTGGAGTATTTAAAACCATGTACGGAGGGATGCCTCTTCTGGCCTTCTTATTGGTATCAATTGTTATCTTTTCATTAAACGTAAAATTTTGAAAAATAAAATCGATATTATGAGATAACATCATCAGTTGGAACGCTTCTACCGTTAGACAAGAAGTGGAAATGTCTGAATAAAGGACCACTAAAGGCTTGAAAATTCCATTCCTTTTTGTCTGCCCTTTATTTTCAAGATACTTAGACAGAAGATTATCCAATATGGACATTAACGCATTATTTGCTATTGCATAGTCATGATTATTGTATGCGGTGGCTACTTGCCTGAAGAGCAACTTTTGACTTTTGGGCAATTTGTTTTCAGTAGCTGCAATTAACTCGTTGTCTTTGCCTGTTGAAAAATATTTGACCATATATTTGTCAAAATCTTTCTCATCATTAACTGTCTCGGTAAGTTCCTTGATGGCCGATGCATCAAACTGAAATGGCCAGGCCCAGTGAAAATTGTCCAGCTTATTCTCATAATTGGTATAATTTATAACACTGTTTGGATTGTTGAGAATTTCCTGCCACGCCGTTATTATATCTTGGAAATAATCGGTTGGAATAATATTCGTAAGGATTTGCTTGATTTTGTACGCAGCATTTACCAGTACATTGGCCGTGTTTACAATTGCTTCACAGGTGCTTTGCAGTGTTTGAGCTATTGTATCAATATTTAGCTGTGTTTTAATTATACTTTCTCTTATGCTTTCTCCAAGAGCTTCGTATGGCGAGTAATCTATACCAATCGAAAGTCTATCTGTGTTACAACTATTTGAAGAAGTTCTAGAGGCATTCTCTTCGTTGGGATCCAAGTCATAAAATTCATTGTCCATCGTGGTAGCCTTCAAAATATCCGATTTTTTCTATTTTAACATAAAATGGAATGGGTGCATATCCTGGTTGGGGATATGATACCGGCAAATTGTTTGCGGACTGCTTGGGTTTTGTTTGTAAAATATGAAAAAACGCCGTCCTGATGCCAGGACGGCGGAAACTGCAATCAGATTCAGGGCAGGGCGGTAAACACCGGGAAGAGGATGGCGGTCAGCACACCGGCCACCACCAGGGCCAGGCTGCTGACGGCCTCGGCGGTCTCGCCGAATTCGGCAGCCTTGGCGGTGCCCACCACGTGGGCGGCGGTGCCGAAGGCAACGCCCTGGGCCACCGGATGGGTCAGGTGCAGCAGCTTGATCAGCGACGGGCCCACAATGCCACCGATGATGCCGGTCAGGATGATGGCGGCGGTGGTCACGGCAGCAATGCCGCCGCCCGACTCGGAGATGGCCATGCCCATGGCGGTGGTGACGCTTTTGGGCAGCATCGAGCAGTAGAGGGTCTCCTCCAGCACAAACAGCCGGGACATGCCCCAGACGCAGACCAGGCTGGTCAGCGTGCCGCCCACAATGCCCGCCGCAATGGCGCGCCAGTCCTTCTCCAGCAGCTTGACCTGGGCGTGCAGCGGCAGCGCCAGGCAGACGGTGGCGGGCGTCAGCAGCCAGTTGATCAGCTCGCAGCCCTCCTGGTAGTCGTCGTTGGGAATCCGGGCCACCGCCAGGACCACCCCCACCAGAATGGCACCCACCAGGATCGGGTTCAGAATCGCCCATTTCAGCTTTTTCTGCAGCAGGCGGCTGACCTCATAGGCGGCCAGCGTCAGCACCACCGCAAACAGCGACGAGGAAGCCAAAAAATTACTCATGTTCGGGACCCTCCTCTTCCGGTTCTTCTTTGGGCATCAGCACCTGGGTGATCTTGCCGGACACGATGAAGGTGATCAGCGTGGACAGAATGATCAGCACCAGCAGCGGCAGCCACACCGGACGGATCAGGTCCCAGCTGCCCACCAGGTTCACCGCCGGCGCCACAAACAGCACCGGCATGATGGCCAGCAGAAAACTGCCCGCATCGTGGACCTCGCTCACCGGCAGCAGACGGCTCTGCAGGGCAATGAACAGCAGAATCAGCCCGTAAATGGCCGCCGGAATCGGCAGCGGCAGCACCGCATGCAGCCCCTCCCCGATCAGCGTGAACAGCAAAATCCAGACAAATTGACGAACAAAACGCAAGACAATCAACCCCCTCTGCGTATGACACGCTTTTGCCGGTTTTCCCTCTCTGTGCCGCTGCGTTGCTACATCTTATATACTTTCCCATTTTTCGACAGCTTTACCGCACAGAAAAAGGGCCGGCAGAGGTCTTCCGCCGGCCCTTGCAAAAGCGAGTGTAATGATACCACATTGCAGGGCATGGTGCAAGGGTTTTCAGCCAGAGAAGAAAAAAATTCAACTTCCGTGCTGTGCCTTCCACTGTTTGATCTGTTCCAGCCGCTCGGCATACTTCTTTTCCAGGCCCTGCTCCGTGGGCTGATAGTACTCGGTGCCCAGCAGCGAATCCGGCAGGCAGCGCATGTCGGTGAGCTTGTCCGCCGTGTCGTGGGCGTACTGGTATCCCTTGCCGTAGCCCACCTCCCGCATCAGTTGGGTCACCCCGTTGCGGATGTGCAGCGGCACCGGCTCGTCCAGCTGGGTCAGGGCATCCTTTTTGGCGTGCTCGTAGGCCTTGTACAGGGCGTTGGACTTGGGGGCCAGCGACAGGTAGACCACCGCCTCGGTCAGGTGGACGGTGCATTCCGGCATACCGATATAATGGCAGGCCTGGTAGGCCGCCACCGCAATCTGCAGCGCCCGCGGGTCGGCCAGGCCCACATCCTCCGCCGCAAAGCGGGTCACCCGGCGGGCTACATACAAAGGGTCCTCGCCGGCTTCCAGCATCCGGGCCAGCCAGTAGACCGCCGCGTCCGGGTCGGAGTTGCGCATCGACTTGTGCAGCGCCGAAATCAGGTTGTAGTGCTCCTCGCCGTTTTTGTCGTAGAGCAGCGACTTGCGGCTGGTGCACTGCTCCACATCCTCGGCGGTGACGGTGGTGGTGTCCCCCTCCAGCTGCCCGTTGAGCACCGCCATCTCCAGGGTGGACAGCGCCATCCGGGCGTCGCCGTTGGCAAAACTGGCGATCAGGCGGAGCACCTCCTCCGGGATGACCACCTTCTGCGCTCCGAAGCCCCTGGGGCTGGTCAGCGCCCGGTGCAGCAGCTGCATCAGATCCTCCTCGGACAGGGATTTCAGCACAAAGACCCGGCACCGGGACAGCAATGCCCCGTTCACCTCAAAGGAGGGGTTCTCGGTGGTGGCGCCGATCAGGATGATGCTGCCCTTTTCCACAAAGGGCAGAAAGGCGTCCTGCTGGGCTTTGTTGAAACGGTGGATCTCGTCCACAAAGACGATGGTCTTTTCCCCGAAACGGCGGTTGTCCTCCGCCTGCTGCATGACGGTGCGGATCTCCTTGATGCCGCTGGTCACCGCCGAAAAGTTGATGAAGGTGGCTTTGGTCTGGTTGGCGATCACGTTGGCCAGCGTCGTCTTGCCCACCCCCGGCGGCCCCCAGAAGATCATCGAGGAAACCGCGTCCTGCTCAATGATCCGGCGCAGCACCTTGCCCGGACCCAGCAGATGCTGCTGGCCCACAATCTCGTCCAGCGTCTGCGGCCGCAGACGCGCGGCCAGCGGCTGGTAGACATTGCGGTCAAACAGCGTGGTCTGTTCTTCCCCTGACAAAACGGTCCCTCCCTCTGTGTTCATTCGCCCGGCGGCGTGAAGCCGTAGGCGCGGTAATAGTCGGCAATTTCCTGCGGTGAATTCACCGCCACCGCCTGCAGCAGCCGCCCGGTGCGGCTGTCCCAGAAGCCGATGGTGGCCTCGCCGGTGCAGATGCTTTTCTCCACCCGGATGTCCTTCTCGCCAAAGCCCTCCGGCGGCTGCTGTACCTTGTGCCGTTTGCTCCGTCTGCCAAACATTGCCCGCACCTCCTGCCGGTGTTTTCTCTATTGTACGACGAATCCGACCGGGACAAAAGAACTTTTTCACCAAAATGAGAATTTTTCTGCCCAGGATGGCGCAGCAGATTGCACAAGGCCCCCGGTCTGCGGTACAATGGAGGCAAAAGGAGGACAACACCATGCGGGAAGTGGAGATTGTGGAACACCTGCAGATTGACGGCCTGCGGGTATTTTTTGACACGGTGCAGTACCGCACCCCCCACGTGCACCGGGAACTGGAACTGATCTGGCTGTCGGACGGCGATCTGGATGTGCGCATCGAGCACACCCAGCTGCTGGCCCATCCCGGTGAGATGGTGCTGTTCCACCCCGGACAGCTGCACGAATTCCGGTCCCCCGGCGCCGGGTGTACCTTCCTGTGCGTGCAGGTGGCGCCGGAGCTGGTGGAACACCCCTACCCGGCGTTTTCCCGGCTGCGGTTCGCCCTGCCCTGTCCCGGCCGGGTGCTTGCGCCGGAACAGTACCGGCTGCTGGTGGAACTGCTGTGGCAGCTGACCGAAACCTACCTGCAGCGGCCCCAGGGCTACGAGCTGACCTGCACCGGCCAGGTCTGCCAGCTGCTGGGGGCACTGGTGGCCGGCATGCCCCATCAGGTACTGTCCGGCAGCGAGCTGGCCGGTCAGCAGCGCCGCAACGACCGGGCGCTGCGGCTGATCCGCTATGTGGACGAAAACTACACCCACAAGGTCAATTTGTCGGATTTTGCCCGGCAGGAGGGGCTGTCGCTGGGGTATGCCTCCCACTTTGCCAGGGAGGCACTGGGCCAGAGCTTCCAGGACTATGTGAACACGGTGCGCTTTTATGCGGCCTGCAAGCAGATTGCCGCCGGCCAGGACCGGCTGGTGGACGTGTATGCGGCGTCCGGCTTTTCCGACTACCGGTATTTTTCCCGGGCGTTCCAGAAGCGGTTCGGCATCACGCCGGAGGAATACCGCCGCCGCAGCCAGATCCCGGTCCAGGAGGAAACCCATGTCCACCACAGCGTCCACTCGCTGGAGCGGTTTTATTCCCGGGAAAAAAGCCTGGACCTGCTGGCCGATGCCCGCCGGCTGCCCCGGTAACCCCCAGACGGACCCGGTTCCGCGGCCGGAAATCTGCCTTGTGGCAGATATGACAAATTGAATGTGAAAAAATAGGCAAAATGCCGAAAAGTCAAAAAACAGCAAATTAGTCTAATCGGTACAGCCAGTTTGCCGAGGAAAAACGCCCCGGCACATGCTATACTGCAAACAAAGAACCGGGAGGTGTCCTCTGTGGAATTTTACATTGGCATTGATCTGGGCACGTCGGCCTGCAAGTTTCTGTTGGTGGACGAAACAGGCAAGGTGCACAACACCGTCACCAAGGAGTATCCGCTGTCCTTCCCCCATCCGGGCTGGAGCGAGCAGGACCCCGCCCACTGGTGGCGCGCCTGCTGCGAGGGCCTGCCCCAGCTGCTGGCCGGGGTGGATGCCGGCCAGGTGGCGGGCATCGGCGTGGGCGGCCAGATGCACGGCCTGGTGGCGCTGGACGACCAGGACCGGGTGCTGCGCCCCGCCATTTTGTGGAACGACGGCCGCACCGCCGCCCAGGTGGAGTACCTGAACAACACCGTCGGCCGGGACAAACTCAGCGCCTGGACCGGAAACATCGCCTTTGCGGGCTTTACCGCCCCCAAGCTGTTGTGGATGCGCCAGCAGGAGCCCGACCTGTTTGCCCGCATTGCCCGCATCATGCTGCCCAAGGATTATCTGGTTTACCGGATGACCGGCGTCCATGCCACCGACTTTTCCGACGCCTCCGGCATGCTGCTGCTGGACGTGGCGCACCGCCGCTGGAGCCGGGAAATGCTGGAGCTCTGCGGACTGACCGAGGCCCAGATGCCCCGCCTGTTTGAGAGCTACCAGCCGGTGGGGACCCTGACCCCCCAGGCCGCCGGGACCCTGGGCCTGCCCGCCGGCGTCACCGTCTGTGCCGGCGCCGGGGACAACGCCGCCGCGGCCATCGGCACCGGCACGGTGGGGGAGGGGCGGTGCAACATCTCGCTGGGCACCTCCGGCACCGTCTTTATCTCGTCGGAATCCTTCCGCGTCGATCCCCACAATGCGCTGCACGCCTTTGCCCATGCCGACGGTGGCTACCATCTGATGGGCTGCATGCTGTCGGCGGCCAGCTGCAACAAGTGGTGGATGGAAAACATCCTGCAGGACAGCGACTACGCCGCCGCCCAGGCGGAAATCACCCCCGACAAACTGGGCCGCAACCATGTCTTTTATCTGCCCTACCTGATGGGGGAGCGCAGCCCCATCAACGACACCAACGCCCGGGCCACCTTCCTGGGCATGACGATGGACACCACCCGCGCCGACATGACCCAGGCCATGCTGGAGGGCGTCGCCTTTGCGCTGCGGGACAGCGTGGAGGTGGCCCGCAGCCTGGGGCTGGAAATCCCCCGGTCCACCCTCTGCGGCGGCGGCAGCCGGTCGCCGCTGTGGCGCAAGATCCTGGCCAACGTGCTGGGCATCCCGCTGGACCTGCCGGTGACCGAACAGGGCCCCGGCTACGGCGCCGCCCTGCTGGCCATGGTGGCCTGCTGCGGACGCCGGGACTCCGCCGCCCAGGTTTCCCGGGAAATGCTGCAGGTGAAGGAGACGGTGGAGCCCGACCCGGCGCTGTCCGCCCTTTACCAGGCACGGTATGAGGAATATCGGCAGATCTATCCTGCCTGCAAGACGCTGTTTGCCAATCTGGCGAAAGGAGCTGTGTAAACCATGAAGATCGAATCGGTATTTGATCCTGCCTTTGCGGCCTACGGCCATGTGGTCACCGGCATGGAGGAGGTCAATGCGGAAATTCTTGCCGCGCTGGCCAGGACCCCGCTGCCCGAGTCCACCGACTACTGCGCCGAGGACCCCGACCTGCAGGAGCTGCCCGCCGCCGTGGAGGTCAGCGAGCATCTGTTCGGCGGCATGCCCTGCCAGCTGGGCTGGTGCAACGGCCACAACACCAAGCTGAACTGCCTGGAATACCACCGGGACAGCGAGTACAACCTGGGCACCGAGGACTTTGTGCTGCTGCTGGCCCGGCGGGAGGAGATCGAGAACGGTAAGCTGGACACCGCCAAGGTCCGGGCCTTCCGGGTGCCGGCCGGCACGATGGTGGAGGTCTACGCCACCACCCTGCACTACGCCCCCTGCCACACCGACCCGGCCAAAGGCTTCCGGGTGCTGGTGGCGCTGCCCGCCGGCACCAACACCCAAAAGCCGGACATCACCCCCAAGGCTGATGAGGACGGCTGGCTGTGGGCCTGCAACAAGTGGCTGCTGGCCCATCCTGACTCGGCCGAGGCGGCCCAGGGCGCTGCCGCCGTGCTGACCGGCGAGAACATCGACATCGCCGCCGACATCGCTGCACTGTAAATTTGGTCCGGCGCTGCCGGGCCACTGCGATACATATTACACAGGAGGTATCTTCCATGCTTCAGAACATTCCCGAAGTCAAGCTGGGCATCGTGGCGGTCAGCCGCGACTGCTTCCCCATCCAGCTGTCCCAGACCCGCCGGTCTGCCATCGTCAAGGCCTGCACCGACAAGGGCCTGACCGTCTACGAGGCAAAGACCACCGTGGAAAACGAGCAGGACATGCTGGCCGCCGTCCGGGAGATCACCGACGCCGGCTGCAATGCGCTGACGGTTTTCCTGGGCAATTTCGGCCCCGAGACCCCCGAAACCCTGATCGCCAAATACTTTGACGGCCCCTGCATGTTCGTGGCCGCCGCCGAGGGGGACGGCGACCTGATCAACGGCCGCGGCGACGCCTACTGCGGCATGCTGAACTGCTCCTACAACCTGGGCATGCGCCACCTGAAGGGCTACATCCCCGAGTATCCGGTGGGCACCGCCCAGGAGATCGCCGACAAGATGGCCGACTTTGTGCCCATCGCCCGGGCGGTCATCGGCGTCAAGAACCTGAAGATCATCACCTTCGGACCCCGGCCCCAGGACTTCTTTGCCTGCAACGCCCCCATCAAGGGCCTGTATGAGCTGGGCGTCGAGATCGAGGAGAACTCCGAGCTGGATCTGCTGGTCTCCTACAAGGAGCACGAGGGGGACGAGCGCATCCCCGCCGTCTGCGCCGACATGGCCGCCGAGATGGGCGAGGGCTGCTACTACCCCGACCTGCTGGCCCGCATGGCACAGTTTGAGCTGACCCTTCTGGACTGGGCCGAGGCCCACAAGGGCAGCCGCAAGTATGTGGCCTTTGCCGACAAGTGCTGGCCCGCCTTCCCGTCCCAGTTCGGCTTTGAGCCCTGCTACGTCAACTCCCGCCTGGTCAGCCGCGGCATCCCCGTGGCCTGCGAGGTGGACATCTACGGCGCTTTGTCCGAGTACATCGGCATGTGCGTCTCCGGCGACACCGTCACCCTGCTGGACATCAACAACTCGGTGCCCGCCAGCCTCTACCAGGAAAAGATCGCCGGCAACTTCCCCTATCAGCTCACCGATACCTTCATGGGCTTCCACTGCGGCAACACCCCCTCCTGCAAGCTGTGCAGCAGCCGTGCCGTCAAGTATCAGCTGATCCAGCACCGTCTGCTGGAGCCCGCCGGCAGTGACCCCGACTTCACCCGCGGCACCCTGGAGGGCGATATCGCCGCCTCCGACATCACCTTCTACCGCCTGCAGTGCGACAGCGAGGGCACCCTGCGCGCCTACATCGCCCAGGGCGAGGTGCTGCCTGTGCCCACCGGCAGCTTTGGCGGCATCGGCATCTTTGCCATCCCCGAGATGGGCCGCTTCTACCGCCATGTGCTGGTCCAGAAGCACTACCCCCACCACGGCGCCGTGGCCTTCGGCCATTACGGCAAGCTGCTGTTTGAGGTGTTCAAGTACTTCGGCATCGCCGACATCGGCTACAACCAGCCCAAGACCCTGCCTTACCCCACCGAGAACCCCTGGGGCTGAGCAGGCCGCCGCAGGCATGTCACCGCCTGCCTGAAGATACCGACCCCATGCCTGTTTCAGGCAGAGTCACCAAATACAGAAAATCCAAGGGAGGGAACTGGTTTCATGGACAAAACCGAACTCAACCGCATCAACGCCTACTGGCGCGCGGCCAACTACCTGGCAGCCGGCCAGCTGTATCTGCTGGACAATCCGCTGCTGCGCCGCCCGCTCACCCGCGAGGATGTGAAAAAGAAGATCGTCGGCCACTGGGGCACCGTGCCCGGCCAGAACTTCGTCTACGTCCACCTGAACCGCATCATCAAGAAATATGACCAGGATCTGATCCTCATCTCCGGTCCCGGCCACGGCGGCAACTTCTTTGTGGCCAACGCCTACCTGGACGGCACCTACTCCGAGGTGTACCCCAACATCAGCCGCGACGAGGAGGGCATGCGGCGGCTGTTCAAGCAGTTCAGCTTCCCCGGCGGCATCTCCAGCCATGTGGCCCCCGAGACCCCCGGCTCCATCAATGAGGGCGGCGAGCTGGGCTATTCCATCGCCCACGCCTTCGGCGCCGTCTTTGACAACCCCGACCTGATCGCCGCGGTCACCGTCGGCGACGGCGAGGCTGAGACCGGCCCCCTGGCCACCAGCTGGCAGTCCAACAAATTCCTGAACCCGGTGGGCGACGGCGCCGTGCTGCCCATCCTGCACCTGAACGGCTACAAGATCTCCAACCCCACCGTCTTTGGCCGCATGACCCACGAGGAGCTGGAGCACTTCTTCCTGGGCTGCAGCTGGAAACCCTACTTCGTGGAGGGCGACGATCCGCTGCCGCTGCATGAGAAGATGGCCGAGACGCTGGACACCGTCATCGGGGAGATCCACGACATCCAGCGCCGCGCCCGCGCCGGCGAGGATCTGGGCCACATCCAGTGGCCGATGATCGTGCTGCGCACCCCCAAGGGCTGGACCGGCCCCAAGGTGGTGGACGGCAAGCCCATCGAGGGCACCTTCCGCGCCCATCAG
>CAJFMB010000060.1 GCA_904390925.1 uncultured Subdoligranulum sp. | reverse complement strand
CGTCACCAAGGAAAAGCTGTGGGACAACCTGAAGTACTTCCTGGAAGCCATCATGCCCACCTGCCGCGAGTGCGACATCAAGATGGCCATCCACATGGATGACCCACCATGGGACATCTTCGGCCTGCCCCGCCTGATGGTGGACGAGGCCAGCATCCAGAAGTTCCTGACCATGGTGGACGATCCCTACAACTGCCTGACGCTGTGCTCCGGCAGCCTGAACGCCAACCCCAACAACAATGTTGCTGACATCGTGCGCAAGCATTGCGACCGCATTGCCTTTGCCCACATCCGCAACATTCACCACTTCCCCAACGGCGACTTCTCCGAGGCCGCTCACCGCGACTGCTGCGGCGAGACCGGCATCATTGAGATCCTGCGCGCTTACCATGACTGCGGCTTCGAGGGCTATATCCGCCCCGACCACGGCCGTCAGCTGTGGGAGGAAGGCCCCGGCAACTGCCGCCCCGGCTACGGCAAGTATGACCGTGCCCTGGGCATCCAGTACATGCTGGGCGTCTGGGATCTGCTCGACCGTCTGGACGAGGAGAAAAAGGCCGGCAAGTAAGCTGACCTGACCGGTAATCTTTGTTTTCAAGCACCCCATCTGTCGCATGCTGCGGCGGATGGGGTGCTTTGTTTGTGTCGGGCGGCGGGTGAGGTCAATTGGCCTGGAAGGGAACCCTGCCGCAGAACGCCTTTCCTCCCGCCAGAGTCCGGAAATACTGTACAAAAATCGGCCAAAAAATTTGTGGGATGCACGAATGGAATGGCAGCCGGAACTTGGTATAAACTAAATAGAGTCAAAGCACAAGAATACGCATTCTCAGGAGGAATACCGGGATGATCACCATGGCCGAAATCGCAAGGCTGACCCATGTGTCCCAGCCCACGGTTTCCCGGGTGCTCAACGGGAACCCCAAGGTTTCCCCCGAAATCCGGGAGCGGGTGCTGGCCTGTGCCCGGGAACATGACTATCAGCTCAATGCCCTGGCCAAGGGCCTGCAGGGCAGCAGGACCCATCTGCTGGGGGTGCTGGTCACCGATATTTCCAACGGCTTTTTTGCAGGGCTGGCCAAGCAGATCGAGATAGCAGCCCGGGAACGGGGATACAGCATCCTTCTGTTCAACAGCGATTACAACCCTGAAAATGAGCAGGAATATCTGGATGTGGTCCGGCGCTACCGGGTGGACGGCATCCTGGCTGTGCCCATCCGGGAAACCAGTGCTGAATGGCATGACTACGTGAAAAAACTGGATGCACCGGTGGTGACCATCACCCGCCATGCCACGGGGCTGGATTCCTTTTATGTGGACCATGTCCAGGCGGGCGCCCAGGTGGCGCAGCATCTGGTGGACCGGGGATACCGACGTTTTCTGTTTGTGGGCAAGGACTATGACAGCAAGTGCACCGGATTCCGGCAGCGGCTGACGGAGCTGGGCTTTGGCAGCGTCACCACCAACCGGGTGCTGAAAACTGAGGACCAGCTCCGGCGGGAACTGGCCGACTGGTATACCGGCGACACTGCCCGGCCGGCGATCTTTGCGGGCAATGACATCTATGCTTTGCAGGTGCTGGACATCCTGCGGGAACTGGGCGTGTCTGTGCCGGAGCAGGCCGGTGTCATTGGCTTTGACGATACCTTTATGGGCCGCTACCTGAACCCCAGACTGAGTACCGTCAGCCAGCCGGTCTCCGCCATGGCGCGGGAGGCAGTGAACTGGCTTCTGGACCGGATCGAACACCCCGGGGAACGCCCGGCGATGGAGCGTGCCTTTCCGGCAACGCTTGTCCCGCGGGAAAGCACCTGAACCGGGGAGAGACCGGCCCATCGGGGAACAGGCGGGTGGACACCGTTTGCGGGCCGCCGGTCGTTCTCTTTCTCAAAGTGGCTTTTTTCGGCTTGTTGTGAATACGTATTCACAACAAAAGCTTTGTGTTATCCTGCTTTCTGACGCAGTATTTTGTATTCCTGCCCCTGACGGGGGCTGAGATAAACACCCAATTGGAAAGGATGTAGTGTAATGGATTACAAGAAAGTAGCCCAGGAAATCTACGACAAGGTCGGCCGCAGAGAAAACCTGGTCTCGGCAGCGCACTGCGCCACACGGCTGCGGCTGGTGCTGGTGGACAATGCCAAGTGCGACGCCAAGGCGGTGGAGGAGATCGAAGGCGTCAAGGGCGTGTTCAGCGCTTCCGGACAGTTGCAGATCATTCTGGGTACCGGTGTGGTCAACAAGGTGTATGACGAGTTCATCGCCATCTCGGGGCTGAGCGCCGCCACCAAGGACGAAGTCAAGGCGGCCGCGGCCGCCCGGCAGAACCCCTTCAAGCGGGCCATCAAGACGCTGGGCGACATTTTTGTGCCCATCATCCCCGCCATTGTGGCCAGCGGCTTCCTCATGGGCATCATGGAAGCGCTGAACTTCATGGTCAACAACAACTTCCTGAACATTGACACCTCGGGCTCCATCTATGTGTTCGCCAACCTCTTCTCCAACACGGCGTACACCTTCCTGCCCATCCTGATTGCCTACAGTGCGGCCAAGGCCTTCGGCGGAAACCCGTACCTGGGCGCGGTCATCGGCATGATGATGATTCACCCTGACCTGCAAAACGCCTGGACGGTTGCCACCGAGGGCGTTCAGCGGACCCAGAGCGTCTGGTTCGGCCTGTACTCGGTGGACCTGGTGGGCTACCAGGGCCACGTCATCCCGGTCATTATTGCCGTGTGGGTCATGTGCTTTCTGGAAAAACGCCTGCACAAGATCGTGCCCGCCATGTTTGACCTGTTTGTCACCCCGCTGGTCAGCGTCTTTGTCACCGGTTACCTGACCTTCTCCATCATCGGACCCATCTTTGTCACCATCGAAAACGGCATCATCGGCGGCATCCAGGCCCTGCTGACCCTGCCGCTGGGTCTGGGCAGCCTGATCATGGGCGGTCTGTATTCCACCACCGTTGTGGCCGGTATCCACCACATGTACACCGTCATTGACATGGGCCAGCTGTCCATGTACGGCGTGACCTACTGGCTGCCGCTGGCCTCCGCCGCCAACATGGCCCAGGGCGCTGCCACCCTGGCCGTCGCCCTCAAGAGCCGCAACGGCAAAACCAAGGCTATGGCGTTGCCCTCCGCCTTCTCCTGCTTCATGGGCATCACGGAACCGGCCATCTTCGGTGTCAACCTGCGCTTCTTCAAACCCTTTGTCTGCGGCGCCATCGGCGGTGCTGTGGGTGCCATGTACGCCTCTCTGGTGCATCTGGGCGCCAGCGGTACCGGCGTCACCGGCATCTTCGGCCTGCTGCTCTGCCTGCAGCATCCGCTGGAATACATCATCATGGCGGCCATCTCGATCGGTGTGGCGTTTGTGCTGACCTGGCTGTTCGGCTACAAGGACCCTCAGCCGGAACAGCCCCAGCAGGCTGTCACCGGCAAGACCGAGGCCCCCAAGGCTGAGACCGTGACCTGCCAGCCCGGCACCGTCTATGCGCCGGTGTCCGGCACCGCTGTCCCCTCCGAGCAGATCCCCGACGAAACCTTTGCCACCGGCGTGCTGGGCCGCGGCGTGGGCATCCAGCCGGAGGAGGGCGTCATTGTTGCCCCCTTTGACGGGGAAATCTCCTCGGTCACCGATACCCACCATGCGGTGGGCATCACTTCGCCGGACGGCATGGAACTGCTGATCCATGTGGGCGTCGATACGGTGGACATGAAAGGCGATGGATTTGACTGCTTTGTCCAGGCAAGCCAGAAGGTCAAGGCGGGCGACCGTCTGATCACCTTTGACCGGGCCAAGATTGCCGCCGCCGGACATCCGGACATGGTGGCGGTGCTGCTGACCAACGCCGACGACTACAAGGAACTGAAGGTCAGGACCGGCAGCTGCAAGGCGCTGGACGTGATCCTGCAGGTCTGAGCCGAAGGAGGCAATCCCCATGAAAATACAGTATTTGGGCACCGCCGCTGCGGAAGGCTGGCCCGCGCTGTTCTGTTCCTGCCCAATCTGCACCAAGGCACGGGCAGAGGGCGGCAAAAATCTGCGCACCCGCACCCAGGCCATTGTGGACGGGGAACTGCTGCTGGACTTTCCGCCGGATACCTACTGCCATGCGCTGCGCTGGAACCTGGAACTGGCCAGGGTCCGCACGCTGCTGGTGACCCACAGCCACATGGATCACTGGTTCCCCACTGACCTGATCCACCGGCACGAGCATTTTGCCCACGGCGCCACCGGTGCGCTGGAAGTTTACGGCAACCAGGCGGTCAAGGATGCCTTTGACGCCCACATTCTGGTGGATCGGTTCAAGCCCCATCCCATCGGGGACGTGGTGCTGTTTCATGTGATCCATGGCGGTGACCGCATCCAGAGCAACGGCTGGGACATCACCGCGGTGCCTGCCGACCATGACAAACGGGAGGAGTGCCTGGTCTACATCTGCAAGAAAAACGGCAAGACCTTCTTCTATGGCCACGACACCGGTATCCAGCTCAGCGACCAGGCCTGGGAACTGATCTCCGCCCAGCACTATGACCTGATCAGCCTGGACGCCACCATGGGCAAAAAGACCATCGGCGGCTACCACATGGGCCTGCCCGATGTGGAAACGATGCTGGACAAGCTGACGGCACTGGGCTGTGTGGACGACCACACCGTCAAGGTCATCAATCATTTCAGCCATAACGGCGAGATGACCCATGACGAACTGACCCGGTGGGGTGCCCAGCGGGGCATTCTGGCCTCCTACGACGGCATGGAAGTGGAATTCTGATTCCCTGGATTTTCTGACAAACAGAGAAAGTCCCCCGGAGTCTCTGGCATATTTGCCAGGGACCCCGGGGGACTGTTGCTTTTTGTCGCAAATCCACCGCAACCCGGCCGGATTACGGCAGGTTTACTTCTTCATCAGGTCGGCGCCGCTGTGCCAGGCCTGGCCGATTTTTTCGCCCACGGCATAGTAGCCGTACTGCATCTGGTCAAAGGTGAAGGCCTGCAGCTTGCCGGCGTCGATCTTTCCGGCGTCGTCCAGTACCTTCTCATCCGCCATCACGTTGACAATCTTGCCCAGCACCCGCAGGCCGTAGGGCTGGGACTGCATCTCAATGACCTCGCACTCCAGCGTCAGGGGATACTCCTGGATCACCGGCGCGTCCACACGGGTGCTCTTCACCGCGTGCAGGCCGGTGCGGGCAAACTTGTCCGCCACCTTGTTGGCACTGGCAATGCCCAGATAATCCGACTCCCGCAGGGTGTCCGCGCCGGGCACCGCCAGGGTAAAGGCCTTGCGGGCTTCCAGGTTGGCCACCGTCTTGTGGTCGGCCTCCAGGTTCAGCGCGACCATGTCCTCGGCGCAAATGCCGCCCCAGGCCATCATCATCACATCCACCGTGTCGTCCTCGTTGTAGGTGCCGATCATGTAGGTGGGCATGGGGAACAGGTAGGGCTTGACGCCAAAATCTTTCGTCATAAGGGATACAGCTCCTTTCCGGGTATGCGGCGGTGGGGCCGCCGGTTGTGATACCTTCATCTTACCAAGAATGGCAGAAAAAACAAGTACGCACATAAAAGTGCGATACTAACATCCGGGAAAGCTACTTACCGGCAGCAGAGCGATCACGGCTGACAGCCCCGGACCAAAATACTATAATCCCAAATGGGATTATAAACACGGGAGGAGATACCATGGATGCAGCATCGCTGAAATTGCTGGCGGAGCTGAACTGCGCGGTCATCCAGTTCCGCGGCCTGTATGCGGCCTGGGCCAAGCGGCACGGCATCAGCTACAACGAAATGCTGGTGTATTACACCATCCGGGACCAGGGCTACTGTACCCAGAAGCAGCTGTGTGACAGCTACCTTTTGCCCCGCCAGACCATCAACCATGTGATGCTGGACCTGCGGGCACGGGGACTGCTGGCCCTGAGCCCCGACCACTGCACCGGGCGGGAAAAAGCCTTTGTGCTGACGCCCCGGGGCAGGGAATATGCGGCGCCGCTGCTGGCCTCCCTGGACAAAATCGAGGAACAGGCCATCCAGCGTTTCGGCGGCCAAAGAATGCACGAGATGGCGCAGACGCTGCTGGACTACGACAGCGCGCTGCAGTCCGCCATGGAACAGGACCAGTAAGGGGGAAAATCGGCAATGGACCATACAAGCAAGGAGGCGCAGTTGTTCGGGCAGGAGAAAATCCCCCGGATACTTCTGCGCATTGCCCCGCCGGTGATGCTGGCACAGCTGATCCAGGCGCTTTATAATATCGTGGACAGCCTGTTCGTCGGCCGCTATGCCGAGTCCGGCCTGACGGCGCTGTCCATCATCTATCCCATCCAGCTGCTGATGGTGGCGCTGGCGGTGGGCACCGGTGTGGGCATCAACACCGCCATGGCCGCCCGGTTCGGTGTGGGAAAGCCCAAGGCTGCCGACGAATTCGCCGGCGTGGGCACGCCGCTGGCCGGGCTGCTCTGGCTGATCTTTGCCGGGGTCTGCTGGTGTATCCTGCCCGCCTATGCCAGAATTTCCTCCCCCTCGCCGGAGGTGGTGCGGGATGTGATCGTCTATGGCCGCATTGTCTGCGTTTTCAGCTTCTGTCTGTTTTTCGAGAGCATCTGGACCAAGGTACTGCAGGCCAACGGCGACATGAAAACCCCGATGATCGCCCAGATCCTGGGCGCCGTCACCAACATCATCCTGGACCCGCTGCTGATCTTCGGCCTGCTGGGCCTGCCACGGATGGGCATTGCGGGTGCTGCGGTGGCCACGGTGGCCGGGCAGGTGGTGGCGGCGCTGGTGGTGCGAAAAAAAGGGTTCCGCCGTCCGCCGGCCTGGAAACGTTACGCCGGACGCATCGGGGAGATTTTCCGTCTGGGCATCCCCAACATCCTGATGCAGTCGGCCTACACCTTTTACATCCTCGGCCTGAACCTGATTCTAGCCGGTTTCTCCGACCAGGCGGTGACGGCCCTGGGCCTGTATTACAAGTGGCAGACCTTCTTTTTCATCCCGCTCAGCGCCATGCAGACCTGCATTGTGCCCATTGTCAGCTTCAACTATGCCGCCCGCAAAATTCACCGCTGCAAGGAAACGCTGATCACCGCCATCCTCTTCGGCATGGAGCTGATGGCGGTGGGCACCCTCTGCTTTGAGACCATCCCCGGCCCCATGCTGCGGGTCTTTACCTCCGACGGGCAGGTGGTGGGGATCGGCCGTATCGGCTTCCGGTTTATCGGTGTCAGTTTTATTCCCATGGTGACCTCGCTGGTCTTTCCGGTCTTTTTCCAGGCGGTGGGCGCGGCGCTGAAAAGCTCGCTGCTCACCGTGGTGCGGACGGTGGTGCTCTTTGTGCCGCTGGGCGCTTTCTTCTCCCGGTTTGGTCTGACCTGGTTCTGGCTGACCTTCCCGGTGACCGAAACCCTCACCAGTCTGCTGGGCGTCTGGTTTTACCGGCGGTTTCTGGCCCATCCCTATGTGGTGAACGCCCCTCTGGCGGACAGGGAACACCCGGCGGCTGTGCTGCAGCCTTCCCGCCCCGGCGTGATCCTGACCATTGCGCGTCAGCATGGGTCCTCCGGCAAAGAGATCGGCCGCCAGCTGGCCCGGCGGCTGGGCATTCCCTTTTATTATAAGGAGATGACCGCCCTGGCCGCCCAGGAAAGCGGCCTGGACCAGGAGTTTGTCTCCCAGATCAACAAAAATGCACCCCGGGTTTTGTACAGTCTGTATCTGAGTACCCGGGTGGTCCGGCTGGCATTTCAATAGTGTGCTGCTGGAAAATCTGGGTACCGACGAGCTGGACGGTACCATCAGCGCCGAGACGGTGGAAAATTCCAACATGGTCACCCTGATGGCGGACGCGCCCACCGCCGAGGAAGCCCGTGCCATTCTGGATGCTGCCATGACGGTGTATCCGCAGGTGGCAAGGTTTGTGCTCGGCAGCATCGAGTTTCATCTTCTGGACGACATCGAGACACCCACAGAGCCCTACAATGTCTGGAGCGTGCCCAAGATTGTTCTGGTCGGCGGTGTGGGCGGACTTTTCCTGGCCAGCATGATTGTCTGCCTGATGGCGCTGTTCAATAATACGGTCAAAACCACCGAGGATATGGAGAAAATCACCAGTGTGGAGTATCTCGGCGCACTGCCCACGGTGCATCAGAAGGCGCGCAAGAACAGCAACGCGGCCCGGTATATCTCGGCGCTGGACCCCCGCAGCACACACGGATTCCGGGAGAGTGTCCGGGCGCTGGACGCCCGGCTGCGCACCACGCTGCAGGAACACGAGGCAAAGGCACTGCTGGTCACCAGCAGCGCCGCAGGGGAAGGCCGCTCCACTGTGGCCATCAATCTGGCAGAGCAGCTGGCACAGAGCGGCAAACGGGTCCTTTTGGTGGATATGGACCTGCGCGGGCAGAAGGATGCAAAACTGCTTGGCTGCAGCGGCGGCATGAGCGCCGAGGACGTGCTGAACATCAAGGACCAGAAGGAGATCCGCTTTGTCCGCAAACTGAAAAGCCGCGGGTTCTATTTCTGGGGCGGCAAAAAGCCGGCGGAAAAACCCGTCCGCACCCTGAACAGCAAACCTCTGCGCAAGATTCTGGATACCTTCCGCGAGCGGGTGGATTATATCATTCTGGATACGCCGCCCTGTGGCGTGTATCAGGATGCTGCGATCCTGGCCGACTGGGCAGATGCGATCCTGTTTGTGATCCGCTATGATCAGGTGACCACAAGCGACGTGTCCTCCGCCCTGTCTCTTCTGGATAACCGCAAAGCCTCCGTGCTGGGATATATCTTCAATGATTATCCGCAGACCAGTGGCAGCTATGGCTATGGGTATGGCCGTTATGGTTACGGCAAGTACGGCTACGGTTCCTATGGCTCCAAATACACGGAACTGCCCGAGGAGGAAGTCGTGGAATATGACCCGACTTTGAATCCTGTATGAGGCAGGCAATGTCGCGTTCCGGGGGCGCAATCCCGCATATCATCGACATCCATTGCCATCTGTTGCCCGGATTGGACGATGGTTCCAGATCTCCGGATATGACCTTGCAGATGGCAAAGATGGCGGTGGAGACAGGAACAAGAGAAATCGTCTGTACGCCGCATTGCACGGCGGGCAGCCATGACCTGCGCGGCAGGATTGCCCGGATCGGCAAAGCGGTGGAGGTGCTCAATTATGTCTTTTCGCAGATGCAGCTGCCGCTGAAGCTCCACCCCGGGATGGAACTGCTCTGTAATGACAAACTGGAACAGACGCTTGCGGCGGGGGAGGTCCTGCCGCTGGCAGAGTCCAGGCATCTGCTGATCGAATTCACCTTTGATACACCAATTTCCCGCATTGAGCGGGCCGCCCGGCTGGTACAGCAGGCGGGGTATATCCCGGTGCTGGCCCACCCGGAGCGCTATACGGCGGTCTGGCGCAATCCGGATTGCCTGGAAGTCTGGCATTATGCAGGATATGTCCTGCAGCTGGACAAGGACAGCATTCTGGGACGTTTCGGCAACCATTGCGCAAAAACGGCAGACTGGGCGTTGCGGCACGGCGTGGCCCATACGGTGGGCAGCGATGCCCATGATCCCACCAGCCGGACCATCCGGCTGAGCCGGGTCCATGACTATCTGTCGCGGAACTTCCGCAGCGATTACGCCGAACTCCTTTTGTGGCACAACCCGCATCAGATCGTGACGGGCGGCGAGGTGTACCGGGAGACGGAAGATTGAACAAAAACAGCATTGGACTGCGCGGCGCATTTCCGCCGCCGGGCTTTCAAGTCCTGGATGGCCTTTTCATCAAAGAAGCGCCCCCTACGCGGGGACGTTTCTTTTTGGTGGGCCATCCCTTGTCTTGACCCAAGCCCTGGATGGCCTGTGATATTAAAAAATCCCCACCTTGCGGTGGGGATTTTTCTTTGGTGGGCCATCCAGGACTTGAACCCGGGACCAAGCGGTTATGAGTTACTACAAAAGTACAAACAACCGCAAAATTTTGTCAAAAACTTATAATTTTTAAGCGCAACCCCAACACGGACTTTAGATATTGTAACAGATCGTTGGATTCGACTTTTCAGCCAAATCGCGTATTGGTAGTCAATCCGGTAGCCAAAATTCAATTTTAGCTACCAAATATCGTTCACAAAAAATTCATATCTCAAAATCGATCAACGATTCAAAACTTATTATATCAATCATTATATCAACTTTGACACACTTGTCAAGAAAACTGGCAGCTGTTTGCTTTTAGGCGTTCAGGAATGAGCGCCTATTTTTTATGCGCATTTTTAAGGAGGAATGCTCTCTATGAACCCACAAATCATCGCCGTTGCCAACCAGAAGGGCGGCGTCGGCAAAACGACTACCTGCGCCAACTTAGGCATCGGGCTGGCTCAGGCCGGAAAAAAGGTGCTGCTGGTGGACGCTGATCCCCAGGCCAGCCTGACCATCAGCCTGGGCAACCCGCAGCCGGATAAGCTGCCCTTTACCCTCTCGGACGCGATGGGCCGTATCCTGATGGACGAACCGCTGCGCCCCGGCGAGGGCATCCTGCACCACCCGGAGGGTGTGGACCTCATGCCCGCTGACATCCAGCTCTCCGGCATGGAGGTGTCGCTGGTGAACGCCATGAGCCGGGAGACCATTCTACGGCAGTATCTGGACACGGTGAAGGGACAGTATTCCCATATCCTCATCGACTGCCAGCCCTCCCTGGGTATGCTTACGGTCAACGCTTTGGCTGCTGCGGGCAGGATTATAGTCCCCGTTCAGGCGGAGTATCTGCCCGCCAAGGGCCTGGAACAGCTGCTGTCCACCATCAACAAGGTCAAGCGGCAGCTGAACCCCAAGCTCCAG
>CAJFMB010000059.1 GCA_904390925.1 uncultured Subdoligranulum sp. | reverse complement strand
CTGGGCGGCGTCGTAGGTGGTGCGGCCGATGCCGTACTTGATGTAGGTGGTGTAGTAGAAGAAATCGTCGATCTTGTCGTCGATGGAGTTGTACTTGGAATAGGTGCCCTGGGTACGCTCGGGGGCGGGGCGGAATCCGCCGTGCTCCACCGCGTAGTAGTAGGCGCCCTGGGGATGCCACTTCTCGTAGTAGCCCAGGTAGCGGACCTGGACGTGGTTTTTCTCCAGGTTGGAGGTCTCGGAGGGCAGATAGATGGCCAGGTCGGCCTTGTCGATCTTGTAGTCCTCCTCCAGCTGGCGCAGGCTCACGCCGCCCAGATAGATGTGGTCGTAGTCGTTGACGGCAAAGAAATGCTCGTCCCGCAGGGCGGAGTTGTTGTCGGCGATGGGGTTGCCGAACTCGGCCTCGTTCTCGCCGTAGAAGACCAGAGGAATGCCGAACTTGGCGGCCATCTTGGGTGCCAGCTGCTTCTGGCCCAGAATGAAGGGCTGGAAGGGATGGAACAGGTTTTCGGTGGCAAGACGGGTCAGCAGCCGGTGGGTCATGCCGTTGGGGGTGCACAGGTAGTTGTCAAACCCGGCGTGAATCCAGGCCTGCATGTTGTCCCAGCCCCAGGGGGTGTAGATGTGGGGCGCCCAGGTGACGGTCAGCGGGTGCATGCCGTACTTGTACTTGAGCAGGTGGGCAGCGTAGAAGCTGTCCTTGCCGCCGGAACCGGGGACCAGGCAGTCGTAGCTGCCGTCGTTCTTGCGGTATTCATCGCAGAGTTCCCGCAGTTCCTTTTCCCGCAGGGCCCAGTCGATGTGGCCGTTGGCCTTGTTGTGGCAGGCATGGCAGGCGTCGCAGACGCCGTCGTCCTGAATGACCATCGTTTTCTTGATGGAATGGATGGTGTGCTCAAACTCGTAGCAGGAGTTGGGCTTCTGGTTGCTCATGACGCATTCCTTGCAGAACTGGACCTTCTGGGGCAGGCCGTAGTAGGTCTCCCGCTGGTCCTCCGGAATGTCCGGTGCGTACTTGGCGTAGTCGATGTCCACATAGCGGGGCAGCTTGTCCATGGTATCACTCTCCCAAATCATGGCAGGGCGGGGACTTTGCCGCCCTGTTCTCGCACGGCCGTTCACAAATAAAAATGCCGCCTGACAGGGACAATTTGCCCGTCAGGCGGCGTCTTTGCCGTCTTTGCGTATTATAGCACAGCTTTTTGCGGGTTGCAAGAGGGGGAAATATTCCCGTTTGCGGCCATTTATCCCAGCTGCTCCGCCCGGCCCAGCTCGGCGCCGGTCTGGGGGTCAAAGACCAGGATGCTGTCCCCGCTGCCAAACTGCGCCGGGGCGCCGGGACTCTGCCAGCAAAGCGTCCCGCCGGCGGCCAGCGTCTCTTCCGGCACCCCCAGCGTTTCCAGCAGGCTGAGGGTGGCGGGGTCCTCCAGCGCGGCGGCCGACAGCTGCACCGTGAAGGGCAGGTCCTGCCCCACCAGCAGCATCAGCGCGGTGACCCGGTCGGCGCCGGCCAGGCTGTTCACCTGCTGGCGCTGCACGGCAAGCAGGTTCTGCTGCCAGCCGTCAAAGGCGGGGTCCTGGCGGCAGTCGGCCAGCGAATACCGGTCACAAATCCACCGGCCCAGAAAATCGGTGACCTTGGCGGCGCCGGCACTGTTCAGGTGGCCCTCGGCGTCGGCAAAGTCGGTGGCCGGGTCCACCACATCGGCATACAAAAGATTCAGGTAGCTGGCGTTCGGGTACTCGTCGGCCAGGGCGGCGATGCTGTTCAGCCGGGCCAGCTCCCCGGCGGGGGCCTGGTAGGGCAGCACCAGCAGCAGGATCGGAATCTCCTTCTCGGCGCAGAGCTCCACCATACGGCGCAGGTATGCCTCCCCCACCGCGCTGTCCAGCGGGGCGGTCTGGCCGGCGGGCACCTGGTCCAGCGGCAGCGCGCTGCCCGCATGGTGGACCCGCAGCGGCATGGCGCCCTTGGTTTCCATCAGATAGGGGTGGTAGTCGTCCTCGGTCAAGGCGTTGTACCGGCTGTGGAACTGGGCCAGCGGAAACAGGAAGTTGAACAGCTGGTCCATGTCCCAGGGCTTTGCGTCAAGAATGTCGGCCAGGGCCTGTACCTTGGTCAGGCTCAGCGGCATGCTGTCCATCGAGTTGTGCAGAAAGGCCAGGTCGCTGTCGGTTTGGCCGATCTTGTCGCCGGCCAGGGCGCGGTAGACATCCACCACCACCAGGTCGGGGGTCTGCCGGTTCAGGGCGTCCTGCATCCGCCAGTAGGTGGTGCTGGGGTACTCGTTGGTCATGCCCAGGTTGTAGCCGGCAATGCCGTAATCCCGGTAAAGCTGCAGCGGCAGCACCCCGTTGAACATGTGGCTGGACCCGAAAAACAGCACCTGATACTGCTGCCCGCCGGAGAAAAATTCCCCGTCGTATTTCAGGCCCATCTTGTCGTTGAGCAGGCGGCTGAGTGCGGCAAACAGCACAAAAAAGCCCAGCAGAAAACAGACAGCCTGCACAAAGAACCGGCCTTTGCCCCGCTCTGCCACACACTCACCCCCTCAGAACTGGAAATAGACAAAGTTGGCGGCGGCGTATCCCGGTCCCCAGACGCCGAAGACCAGCACCGCGGCGGCCGCCGCATAGTAGACGATCCACCGGTAGACCACCGGCTGCCGGGCCAGGATGCTGCGCAGCCGGACACCCCGCTCGTGCAGGCAGTCGACGCCAAAAAGCACCAGCACCCCGCACAGCAGCACCGACCAGCCCCAGCCGTCCAGGCCCAGGGTCAGCAGCGTGCCGTCGGTGAGCACCCAGGGGTCAAACCAGCCGGCGATGCCGCCCAGGTAGGACAGCGCCTGATGGACGCTGTCCGCCCGGAAGAACACCCAGGCCGCCGTCACCAGCCCGAAGGTCACCAGCCGCCGGGTCCAGCGGGGCAGCAGCCCCTGGCCCAGGTTGACGCGGCGGCGCACCGGGCCGGTCAGGCGGCTGGCGATCTGGTAGACCGCATGCAGCCCGCCCCAGAAGACAAAGTGCCAGGCGGCGCCGTGCCAGAGGCCGCTGACCAGAAAGGTCACCAGCAGGTTGAGATACTGCCGCAGTTTGCCCCGGCGGCTGCCGCCCAGGGGGATGTAGATGTAATCCCGCAGCCAGCCGGACAGCGAGATATGCCACCGGCCCCAGAAGTCCCGCACGGTCTGTGCCAGGTAGGGCTGGCGGAAGTTGTCGGCCAGGCGGATGCCCAGCACCCCGGCGGCCCCCAGGGCGATGTGGCTGTACCCGGCAAAATCGGCGTAGAGCTGCACCGCATAGAGCACCGCCGCCAGCAGGCGTTCCACCCCGCCGAAGGCTGCATAGTCGCCGAACACGGTGTCCACCGCAAGGGCGGCCCGGTCGGCGATGACCAGCTTTTCAAAGTAGCCCCACAGCATCAAAAGCAGGCCGTCCCGGACGCCGGCGGCGTCAAAGGGGCGGGGCTTTTCCAGCTGGGGCAGCAGCTGGCCGCCCCGGGCGATGGGTCCCGACAGGATATGGGCAAAAAAGCTGACAAACAGGCCGTAGCGCACCAGACTGTGCTCGGCGGGGATGTTGCCCCGGTAGACATCGGCCAGGTAGGCGATGACCTGAAAGGTGAAAAAGCTCAGTCCCGCCGGCAGCACCAGCGAGAAGGCGGGCGGCGCAAAGGCAAAGCCCAGCAGATGCAGCAGGTCGGCGGCGGCCTGCAGGGCAAACCCGGCGTACTTGAACACCGCCAGTACGCCCGCTGCCGCCACAATCCCCGCCGCCAGCAGCGCCCGGCGGGCGGGCAGGCTGCGGGCGGTTTCCAGCGCGCGGCCCAGCCCATAGCTGACCAGCGTCACCGCCGCCAGCAGCGCTGCAAACGGCACGCCGCAGCAGAGATAGAAAAAGTAGCTTGCCGCCAGCAGCCAGCCGTTGCGCGCCCGCTGCGGCAGCAGGTAGTTGACCAGGCAGCAGCAGGGGAAAAACAGCAGAAAGCCCAGGGACTGGAAACTCATCTTGTCTACTCCCCTCCTGAAATCAGTGACCGGTCCTGCGGGTGTGGCGGATTACTCGGCGTCCGCCACCTGCACGCCGTCGATGTAGACTGCCTTGACCCGGGTCATGACCTCGAAGGGGCAGCCGTCGGTGAGCACCAGGTCGGCGTCCTTGCCCACCTCGATGGAACCCACCCGGTCGGCAATGCCGATGTGCTCGGCGGGGTGGATGGTGATGGCCTTGAGGGCGGCAAACGGGTCCATGCCCGCCTTGACCGCCATGCCGGCGCACAGCGGCAGATACTGCTGCGGGATCACCGAGTTGTCGGTGATGATGGAGACATGGCAGCCCGCTTTGTCCAGCACGCCGGGGGTGGTCCAGCTCTTGTTCTGCAGCTCGAACTTGCCGGCGTGGGTCAGCGTCGGGCCCACCGCCATGGGCACGTCGGTCTCCTTGGCCAGCTCGTCGGCAATCAGGTGGCCCTCGGTGGTGTGCTCCAGCGTGATGCGGACATTGAACTCATGGGCGATGCGCAGCGCGGTGAAGATATCGTTGGCCTGATGGGCATGGGCTTTCAGCGGGATGGTGCGGTCCAGCACCGGCAGCAAAGCCTCCCACTTCTGGTTGTAGGCGGGCATCTTGGCCGGGTCGCCGCCGGCCGCCTGCTTGCGGGTGGCGTAGTCCCTTGCCGCCGCCAGGGCGCCCCGCAGGATGGCTGCGGTGGACATCCGGGTGGAATCGCACTTGTCCCGGTAGACCCGCTTGGGGTTCTCGCCGAAGGCGCACTTCATCGCCACCGGGTCCCTGACCACCATATTGTCCACCCTGTCGCCCACCGTCTTGATGGCCAGGAAGGTGCCGCCCAGCACGTTGGCGCTGCCCGGGCCGGTGCAGACGCAGGTGACGCCGGCGTTGCGGGCGGAGCGGAAGCTGGGGTCCCGGGGGTTGATGCCGTCAATGCCCCGCAGCTGGGGGCAGCAGATGTCGTTCATCTCGTTGTAGTCCCGGCCCTCGTAGCCGATGCCGGAACCGTCCAGGCCGATGTGGGTGTGGGCATCCACAAAGCCGGGGTAGACCCGCAGGCCGGCGGCGTCCACCACCTCACAGCCGTCGGGCAGCGCCAGCCCTGTGCCGATGGCGGCAATTTTGCCGTTTTCCAGCAGCAGGTCCACCTGGCGGGGTTCCCGGCTGACTGCGTCATAGACAAGGCCGCCGCGGATGACGACGGGATTCTTCTGGGCAGGTTGCATGCTACATCCTTCTTTCGGAATATCAGTTTCCCCTATTGTACTCTGTGCCGGGGCCGGTGTCCAGTGCGGGCGGCATTCCCCGCCGGGATGGGAGCAAATCAGAACTGCCCCGCACAGACGCGCAGGGCGTCCGGGCGGGGCAGCATGGGCCGGATTTTCCTGTCAGGCTCAGCCCTGTTTCCAGATGGGGTCTTTCAGTTCCCACTCGCCGTACTCGTTCTTATAGAACAGGTCGGGGTTGTAGAACTTGTCGATGATGGCCCAGAACTCGCTCTCGGTGTAGCCGCAGAACTCGCAGAAGTCCCGCACGCACAGCGGGTCCAGCTTGCCGTCCCGGGCCTTGATGATGGGGATGGCTTCCTCCCGGGTCATCATGCCGTAGCGGATGTAGCGGGCGGTGTAGTCGGTGGCGGCGGCATGGCCGAACTTGGGATACTTCAGCCAGGAATGCACCAGGTAGGCGCGGGAGTCGATCTGGTCAAAGTTCTCGGCATGGTGGGTGCGGTCCCACTCGTGGGTCAGGTCATGGAAGCCGTGGGCCTTGGCCAGCTGGTAGTTCTTGTAGCTGTTCCAGGGCACAAAGTAGCTCATATAGAAGGGGTCCAACTTTTTCAGCTCCTCGGCGTCGGGGGCCAGGGTCAGGCTCAGGTCCTTTTCGGTGACGCCGTCGCCGATCAGCTCCTCCATGGGGAAGCCCACCGCCACGCCGTTTTCGATCTGGTCCATGGCGGAGTAGGTCTCCTGGTCGGCGTTGCCGCCGTACTCAAAGCTGACGTTCTCGCCGTAGCAGAGCATGGGGGTGTTGAACTTGGCCGCCATGTGCAGCGGGAAGGTGTAGATCAGTCGATCCACATACCAGGTGGGCTTGCCGTACTTTTCAAAGAATTTGCGCATCAGGACCTTCTGGACCTTGATGTTGGGCTTGCAGCTGATGATGGTGCAGCCGAACTCCTCGCTGAGGTTTTTCAGGTTGTGGACGCCCGCCTGGGTCATGGGGAAGTTGTCCTCCACGCTAAACAGGATGGGGTTCATGTGCATGACTTCCTTGAGCATATAGACCTGGAAGTGGCTGTCCTTGCCGCCCGAGACCGCCACCGCGCAGTCATAGCCGCCGGGGCCGTTGCAGCCGCGGTATTTGTCGCACAGGGCCTCAAATTCCTTGAAGCGGGCATCCCAGTCCACCTGCTTGCGGTGCTCGTAATGGCGGCAGGCGCTGCAGACGCCCTCGGCGTCAAAGGTGATGCCGGGACGGGTGTCGGGCATGGTACATTTCTTGCAGTAACGCATGGGTAGCTCTCCTTTTTGATCCGCGGCCGCGGCAGACCCCTGCGCGGCCAGAGGAGATTTTCCCCGGGGGACACAAAAGGCCCCCGGTCTCCCATCCTGCAGCGGCGCCATTGCCGTTTCGGTTTCCGGTTCTGGTTTCTATGATACCCGATTTGTCCGCCGCTTGCAACCAAAAACCGCCGGACGGCAGATACCGTCCGACGGTTTTTTGCAGATTTTGCTGCGGGCAGGCCGGCGTCACAGCCGGACGCGGATGGCGTGCAGCGCCCTGCGCAGCGGGCGGTAGACCACCAGCGTGATGACAAAATTGCCCGCACAGTGGATCAGGTCGGTGGGCAGCCCCGCCACCCACCAGGTGAAGGCGGCCAGCGGCCCCATGGTGACCAGGTAGACCGGGGTGCACAGCGCCCCGAAGGCCAGGCCGTAGGCGGCGCTGACCACCGCCCACCCCACGGCGGAATCCATCTTTCTCAGGCCCCGGACCAGGAAAAACAGCAAAAACCAGATGTACAGGTACATCCAGCTCCACAGCCCGAAGCCGTACAATACAAACTGCAGCACCACAAAGACGCCGATGGCCCAGGGGGTGGCGGCGGGGAACTCCAGCGTGTAGAGAAGGATCAGCGGGGTGACCGGCTCGCCGGGCAGCACCGCCAGTGTCTCTTTCAGTACCAGCAGCAGCGCACCCATCAGCCCGGCCATCACGGTGGTGCGGGTGGCCGGCCGGCGCATCAGTAGCCCTCGGTCAGGGTGATCTCGTAGTGGTCGCCGTCGGCAATGGGGGTGCTGTCCACACCGGTCTCCAGCGACACGCCGTCCTTGGAGAAGCACCACCACTGCTCCTTGGAGTCGTCGGCGGTGACGCCGTTGACGGTGGTGACAAACAGGCCGTAGTCACTCTCGGTGCCCTCGATCATGTTTTCCTGCTCCAGGGCGCCGCGCAAAAACTCGGCATCGGTGGTGATGGTGGTCTCGGTGTCGCTGCCGTCCAGCGTCACCACTTCCACCGTGATGGTCTTTTCCCCGGCGCTGCCCTTGGGGGCAAACAGGAAGTAGACGCCGGCCAGAATGGCCGCCACAATCACCAGGCCGACAACCGCCCATACAACCTTTTTGCTGCTCTTTTTCTGGTTTTCCATAAAAACGCTCCCTTCTGCGCAGCCGGACGGCCGCGCACCTCCCGGGCAGGGGGCCCGGGTCCCGTGAATTCGGACCAAAAGAACAGCCGCGCCCCCTGCCAAGGCAAAAGGGCGCGGCAACACAAGGGACAAGGCGCAGGCAGCACCTTTTCCCCAAAACATCATTTCTGCGCGTACCCTTCTCCATCGCTCGTGGAGACGTACCTCAGGCGGCCCGGCGATCTGACTGTGACAGTAGCGGGACTGTGTGGGACTTTCACCCTGCTTCTCCGGCGGGCGGCCTGCGCCGCCCCTGCCGCCTGATTGAAAGCAAAAGAACATGGCTGTCTTTTGGGTATGCCGATTATACCACACGCCGCCGGTTTGCACAACCGCTGCACGTCAGTTTTTTCGGCGGACACCCCGCCGGGCTGCCCTGTTTTCCCCCGCGGCGGAGCCGGTTTGCAGAAAAAGTTGTAATTTTTCGGGAAATCCGTTGTTTTTCGACATGTTTCGTGATTTTTTCCATATTGTACAAAATTGTAAACGCTGATATAATATGAAATTGTATCAAAACAATTTCAATTTTCGACATGGGTTTTCCCATTCGATCCAGTATACGCCTATGCAGTACCGGCTCACGTACGCTGCCCGCCGGCCGTACCGGATGTCCGGGCGGCGAAAAAGGAGGCCTCTGCATGACCCCTAAGGTCGGCATCATCATATCCAACTACAACGGCTGGCAGGATACCCTGGCCTGCCTGGACAGCCTGCAAAAGCAGACCTTCCGGGATTTTGAGGTCATTTTGCTGGATGACGCCTCGACCAATGATTCGGTGGAGCAGCTGTCGGCCCGGCTGCCGGAAGATGTGATTTTCCTGCCCCATCGGGAAAATCTGGGCTTTTCCGCCTCCAACAACCTTGGCATCCGCCGGGCGCTGGAGGATGGGGTGGAGTGGGTCCTGCTGTTGAACAACGACACCGTCTGCGCCACCGACATGCTGGAAACCCTGCTGGCCCAGACACCGGAAAACGCGGTCAGCTGCCCCAAGATGCTGTTTCTGGATGAGCCGGACCGGATCTGGTTTGCCGGCGGCAGACTGAACCCCAGGACAGGACATGTGCGTCATCTGGGCGGACACGCCAAGGACGGGCCGGAGGTTTCCCGCCGGCAGCCGGTCAACTTCATCACCTTTTGCTGCGTGCTGCTGCCCCGCCGGGTGGTGGAGCAGGTGGGCTTTCTGAATGAGGAGCTCTTCATGTACTGCGAGGATGTGGAGTACTGCATCCGCCTGGCCGACGCCGGGGTGAAAATGTGGTATCTGCCCGACGCCCGGCTGTGGCACCGGGCCGGGGGCTCCATCAGCGGCATGCTGGCGGTCTACTACATCACCCGCAACACCCTGTCCCTGCGCTGCCGGGGCCGCAGCCGGGCTTACCGGCGGCTTGTGGGCAGTCTGGCGGTGGCGCGGGGCGCCGTGAGCATGGTGACCGCCGGGCTGTGCGGTCACCGCAAGGGCCGCAGCTACGGCTATTACCACGGCGCGCTGGATTTCCTCAAAGGGCGCACCGGCCGCATGGACCCGGGCCTGTTCTGAGTCTGCACAAAATCAAGTCAAGCCGCCTTTCCCGGCCGGGAAAGGCGGCTTGTTTTTGCTTTCTGCTTTTCAGGATTGCTGCTGCAGCAGCCGGGCGAACGCGGCCGGGGTCAGGCGGGTCACCTGCCCGTCCCGCACCTCGTAGACAATGTCGCAGCTGCGCACGGTGGTCAGCCGGTGGGCAATGATGATCATGGTCTTGCTGCCCTGCAGGCTGTTGATGGCGTCCATCACCGCGCTTTCGGTCTCGGTGTCCAGGGCGCTGGTGGCCTCGTCCAGCACCAGCACCTGGGGGTTGTGGTAGAGCGCCCGGGCAATGCCGATGCGCTGCCGCTGTCCGCCGGACAGCTTGACCCCCTGGTCGCCCACCATCGTGTCCAGCCCGTCGTCCAGGCTGCGGACAAAGTCATCCAGCTGGGCGCTTTTCAGCGCCTGCCAGACCCGGGCATCCTCCACCTGCTGCCCGTCGGTGCCGAAGGTGACATTGGCCCGGATGGTGTCGTCAATCAGGTAGATGTTCTGGGGAATGTAGGCCACCAGCCGGTGCCAGCCGGCGATGTTGTGTTCAATGTCCTGTCCGTCCACCCGGATGCTGCCCTGCTGGGGCTGCATCAGGCCGAGGATCAGGTCGGCGATGGTGGTCTTGCCGGCGCCGGACGGCCCGATGAAGGCCACCGACTGATTTTTCGGGATGGTCAGGGTGGCGTGGGAGAACACCGGTTCCTCCTTGCCGGGATAGGTAAAGGTCACATCCTGCAAGGCAATTTCCCGGTCCAGCGTCACCGGCGCGCCGGTCTGGGGCGGCAGCGTCTGGCGCATGGCTGCGGCGCGGCGCATGTCGTAGCAGACCGCGTCCAGGCCGGGCAGCGACGCCATGACACTGCTGATGTTGCTCATGATCCGGTTGAAGGAGGGCAACAGCCGCATGGCCGCCATGGCAAAGACTGACAGCACCGAGATGTAATCCTGCACCGGTGCGCCGGCTGCGATCTGCACCGCAATGATGCCCAGCAGTCCCCCGATGCAGACAATCTCGATCATGGGGCGGGTGAGCATCTGGTTCAGGTTCTGCTCCCGGTCGGCATCGGCGTAGGCGTAGTTGGCGGCGGTGTAGTTGTGGTAGAAAAAGGATTCCCGCCCCATGACCTTGATTTCCTTGATGCCGTGGAAGGTCTGCAGCAGCCATTTCTGGCGCTCGGCGTCCCGGTCACGGAAGCGGCGGCCGCAGGCGGCCAGACGGCGGCGGTAAAAGCGGGTGAACAGCAGCACAAACACCGCCATGATGGCCATCAGGGACAGCATGGTCTGGGGGGACTGGATCATCAGGTAGACGACCAGTGTCAGGGCGGTGAAGCTCTCGCACAGGATGTTCAGCAGCGCCAGGATCAGCGCAAAGCAGAGGTCCACGTCGGTGGACAGGCTGCGCTGCAGGTCGGCCACATTGTGGTTGATCAGTTCCAGGTAGCTCTGCTTCATGTAGACGCCCATGAGGCCGTTGGCGATGCGCGCCTTGTTTTTGTAGGTGAAGCTGAACTGCAGGTTGTACATGAACAGCAGGTAGATGTCCTTGAGCACATAGACCGCGATCAGCGCCACGCAGGCCTTGACGATGAAGTCCCGCACATCCGCTGCCTGCAGCAGCCCTGCCAGAAAGGCATACAGGCGGTTGGTGGTCAGCACCCCGGGGTCCATGATGACATTGACCAGCGGCAGAATGGCCGACACGCCCAGCAGTTCCAGAAAGCTGCCGATGATAAAGGCGATCAGCAGCAGGAAAAAGTGCAGTTTCTGCCTGCGGTCGAGAATAAAGTTGAGCTTTTTCAGCACTGGGGGAACCTCCTCCGGGGGCGGGTTGCGGCCGGGCCGGCAGAACGCCGTCAAAGATTTGCCCTATTATACCACAAACCCGCCCGGTTTGGAAAACCCCGAATTTTCCGCCGCTGTACAACGGGGGCCCCGGTGCGGTATAATGGAAGCCGGATTTTCAAAAGGAAGGACAGACGCGGATGAAACGGCTGGTCATTGGCATATTGGCCCATGTATGAGCTAAAAGACGGTCACACCTGCTAATATAATTGAATAATGTGATAAAGCCGCTTGTTTTGTGTGAAATAGGCGGCTTTTTAACTT
>CAJFMB010000058.1 GCA_904390925.1 uncultured Subdoligranulum sp. | reverse complement strand
CAGCAGACGATCCTTGGGGATGATGCAGTCTTCCATGATCAGCTCGCAGGTGGAGGAGCCACGGATGCCCATCTTGTCCTCGGGCTTGCCGACCTTGAAACCGGGATCGGTGCGCTCGACGATGAAGGCGGAAATTTCCTTCTGCTTGCGGCCGCGCTTGTCCAGCACGGTGCCGGTGACGGCGATGATGATGAAGACATCGGCATAGCCGGAGTTGGTGATGAAGATCTTGGAGCCGTTGAGCTTCCAGTGGTCGCCCTCATCGACAGCCACGGTCTGCTGGCCCTGTGCGTCGGTGCCGGCGCCGGGCTCGGTCAGGCCGAAGGCACCCAGCCACTCGCCGCTGCACAGCTTGGGCAGGTACTTTGCCTTCTGCTCGGCAGTGCCGTTCTCATAGATGGGAGCAGCGCACAGAGAAGTGTGAGCAGAAATGATAACGCCGGTGGTGGCGCAGACCTTGCTCATTTCCTCGACGGCCATGACGTAGCTCAGCACGTCGCCGCCGGCGCCGCCCACTTCTTTCGGGAAGTAGACGCCCATCATGCCCAGCTTGGCCATCTTCTTGACGGTCTCAATGGGGAAATACTCCTCGGCATCGACCTTCTTGGCCAGGGGTTTGACTTCGTTTTCAGCAAACTCCTTGTACATTTTCTGTACCATCTGCTGCTGCTTGGACAGAGTAAAATCCATAATGCAACCTCCTATGCAAACAAATTCCCCCTGCCGCCGGCAAAGTCCCTGCGGCAGGAGAAATTTATATCATGTTGTTACAGCTGATCCACAGGGGTCTTGGTGCGGTCAGCGTTGTAGACGTAGAAGCCACGGCCGGACTTGCAGCCCAGATGGCCGGCACGGACCATCTTGCGCAGCAGCGGGCAGGCACGGTACTTGGAGTCACCGGTCTCCTTGTACAGAACGTCCATGATGGCCAGGCAGATGTCCAGACCAACGTAGTCGCCCAGCTCCAGGGGGCCCATGGGATGGTTGGCGCCCAGCTTCATGGCGGTGTCGATGCCCTCGATGTCGGAGACACCCTCCATCTTGATGAAGGCAGCCTCATTGATCATGGGGATCAGGATGCGGTTGACAACAAAGCCGGCAGCCTCGTTGACCTGCACCGGGGTCTTGCCGATGTCGGTGGCAATCTTCTTGATGGTGTCGACGGTCTCGGCAGGAGTGCTGCCGCCGGCGATGACCTCGATCAGCTTCATGCGGTCAGCGGGGTTGAAGAAGTGCATGCCGATCATGGGACGGGACAGGCCCTTGCCGATCTCGGTGATGGACAGAGAAGAGGTGTTGGAAGCAAAGACGCACTCCGGCTTGCAGATCTTGTCCAGCTCGGAGAAGGTGGTCTGCTTGACCTTCATATCCTCGAAGGCAGCCTCGACGATCAAGTCGCAGTCAGCGCACAGATCTTCCTTCAGGCCCGGGGTGATGGCAGCCAGGATGGCGTCCACCTTTTCCTGGGTCAGCTTGCCCTTGGCAACCAGACGCTCGTAGCCCTTGGCGATCTTTGCCTTGCCGCCTTCAGCCCACTCCTGCTTGATGTCGCACAGGGCCACGGTGTAGCCCTCGCACTGTGCAAATGCCTTTGCAATGCCCTGGCCCATGGTGCCAGCGCCAATAACGCCAACTTTCATAGTTGAAACCTCCTGAAAATTGTGATCGTATTTATGATAAATAAAAGGATGAAATCGGATTTCTGGCATCCGCCGCGGTGCGGCAGGATCTCAGTTGTTGGTGAATACGGCCTTGGGCTTCGGCTTTTCCTTGGACAGGAAGCAGGCCATGCCTTCCACCTGGTCATGGGTCTCGAAGCAGTCGCCGAACAGCTTTTCCTCCACCTCAACGGCCTTCTCGATGGGCAGGCTGATGCCCTCGTTGATGGCGGTCTTGCAGTGACGCACGGCGATGGGTGCATTCTTGGCAATCTTGTTGGCCAGCTTCATGACGTTCTCCATCAGCTCAGCCTGCGGATATACCGCATTGACCAGGCCGATGCGCAGGGCCTCGTCCGCCTTGATGTTCAGAGCGGAGTAGACCATCTGCTTTGCCATGCCCATGCCCACCAGGCGGGCCAGGCGCTGGGTGCCGCCGAAGCCGGGGGTGATGCCCAGGCCGACTTCCGGCTGGCCGAAGACAGCATTGTCGGAGCAGATGCGGATGTCGCAGCTCATGGCCAGCTCATTGCCGCCGCCCAGAGCGAAACCGTTGACCGCAGCGATGACCGGCAGCGGGAAGTGCTCGATCATCAGGAAGATATCGTTGCCCATCTTGCCGAAGGCTTCGCCCTCGGCCTTGGTCATGGTGGACATGGAGCCGATGTCAGCGCCGGCGACAAAGCTCTTCTCGCCTGCGCCGGTCAGCACGACACAGCGGACAGTGTTCTGATCAATGCCCTCAAAAGCGGCCTTCAGGTCGGAGAGGACTTCAGGGTTCAGGGCGTTGAGCGCCTTGGGACGGTCGATGGTGACGATGGCCACCGCGCCCTGCACTTCGGTATTGACAAAAGCCATTGGAAAATTCCTCCAGAAACGGTGTTTCAAGTTCCGCTTTCCCGGCCGGTCTGCGGCCGGGAGGCGGACAGGTTCGGGCAGCCGGATGCACCGGCCTGCCCTGTCAGGCGTTGGTCAGCCGGGGCAATCAGTCCATCTCGACGATGGTGGCGCAGCCCATGCCGCCGCCGATGCACAGGGTGGCCAGGCCCTTCTTGGCGCCGCGATGCTTCATGGCGTAGAGCAGGGTGACCAGGATACGGGCACCGGAAGCGCCGACGGGATGGCCCAGAGCAATGGCGCCGCCGTTGACGTTGACCTTGCTCATGTCGAAGCCCAGGTCATGGGCAACGGCCAGGCTCTGAGAAGCGAACGCCTCGTTGGCCTCGATCAGGTCCATATCAGCAACGGTCAGGCCGGTCTTAGCCATGACCTTCTTGGTGGCAGCCACAGGGCCGACACCCATGATGGAGGGATCGACGCCGCCCAAAGCGCCACCAACCCAGGTAGCCAGCGGGGTGATGCCCAGCTCCTTGGCCTTGTCCTCGCTCATGATGACCAGAGCAGCAGCGCCGTCGTTGATGGCGGAAGCGTTGCCGGCAGTGACCTTGCCGTCCTTCTTGAAGGCAGGACGCAGCTTGGCCAGAACTTCCGGCGGGCTCAGACGGGGGCCTTCATCGGTATCAAAGACGATGTCGCCCTTCTTGTTCTTGATGGTGACGGGGACGATCTCCTCCTTGAAGGCGCCGGACTTGATGGCAGCGTCAGCCTTCAGCTGGCTCTGGTAGGCGAAGTTGTCCAGATCCTCGCGGGTCAGGTTCCACTGATCGGCGACGTTCTCGGCGGTGATGCCCATGTGATAATCGTTGAAAGCGTCCCACAGCGCATCGTTGACCATGGTATCAACCAGCTCGCTCTTGCCCATGGGGTAGCCCATGCGGTAGCCGTAGCGGCCCTTCATCATGGCGAAGGGAGCCATATCCATGTTCTCGGTGCCGCCGGCAACCACGATATCGGCATCGCCGGCCTCGATCATCTGGGCAGCCATGTTGACGCAGTTCAGACCGGAACCGCAGACAACGTTGACGGTGACGGCGGGAACCGTGACAGGCAGGCCAGCCTTGATGCTGGCCTGACGGGCGACGTTCTGGCCCAGGCCAGCCTGGATGACGCAGCCCATGTAGACATGGTCAACCTGCTCGGGCTTGATGCCTGCGCGGTTGATGGCTTCCTTGATGACGATGGAGCCCAGCTCAGCGGCGGGGACGTTGGACAGCGTGCCGCCGAACTTGCCGATGGCAGTACGGCAGGCACTGGCAATGACGATCTTCTTCATGTAAACAGCCTCCTTGATGGTTGATGCCTCTCAGATAAGCAACATATTTCAAGCCGTGGGACGGCGTGAACCGATAGAATATAAAATGTTCCGATGTCTGCGGACTCAGACCTTGCCCTGCCGGGCCTTTTCCTGCAGCGCCTCGGCCACGCAGGGCGCCACAAACTGGGAAACGTCCACCTGGTAGTGGGCAGCCTCCTTGACCACCGTGCTGGACAGGTAGCTCCAGCGGATGGAGGTGGCCAAAAAGATGGTCTCGATGCCGGGCATGATGGCGTGGTTGGTGTGGGCCAGCTGGATCTCGTCCTCGAAATCGGTGACGGCGCGCAGGCCACGCACCATGACGCTGGCGCCGTTGGCCCTGGCGAAGCTGACGGTCAGGCCGTCGAAGGATTTGACCTCCACATTCGGCATATCCCGGCAGCATTCCTTCAGCAGCCGGACCCGCTCCTCCACCGTGAACAGCGGATGCTTGGCGCTGTTGATCAGCACCGCCACAATCAGCTTGTCAAACATGCGGGCGGAACGCTTGATGATGTCCAGATGACCGTTGGTGACGGGATCAAAACTGCCGGGATACATGGCAATGGGCATGTTGGGAAAGACCTCACAGTCGGAACGCCCCAGCTGTTAAAATTGTAACATGTTGGGGCAAAATCTATGGTGTATCCGAAAAGGACAGCGGGCCGGGACATTCTCGAAACAGTACAGACGCCAGACCGCATTGCGGCGGCGCCCTGATTTTGTGGAGTCGGACGGTGCCATGGGACTTTCAGATACACCCTGCAAGGCGCCGCAGCCGGCCGCCGGCGGGCATTTCAGGCCCTGCCGCCGGGTGTTTGGCGCCAAAAGCGGATACTTTTTTGCATCCTTACTATAGTTTTACTATTTCGTTAACCTTTTGTCAATGGACAGTGGCCTCTTTTTCCTTTTTTTGTGGCTCTGCCGCATTTTTTCGGCGTTTTGACAAGTATCTTTTCACATTTATCGACAGTTTTATCGGTATTGTACCCAGCAGAAATTTTCCCCGCCGTGTCCTGTCTGCGGCCCGGTCTGCCGGCCCCACTGCCCTGCTTTGCAGGCGGCCGTCAAAAAATCCCGCTGAAATCTCCTTTTTGTTCGCAAAATCTATGGTAACGTCTGCATAAGTATGGTATGATAAAGCGTACATGTCCTTCGGTTGCAAACCGGGGACGGACAGCAGGGGTCCGGCGCTGCCGGCCCTGCCGCGCTTTGTCTTTTTCGCCGTCACGCCGGGCGCCTGTCCGGCAGCGGATGGCTTCATTCTGTCTGACGGCCGGTACTGCAGGACAGTCACCGGCCGGAAAGGAGATTCTCCACCATGTCCAACCAAACCACTCCGCTGTGCGTGGCGCTGTTTTTCGGCGGCGTATCCAGCGAGCATGAAATCAGCTGCATCTCGGCGGCTGCCTGGGTCGGGGCGCTCAGCGTTTCCCCCTGCCGTGAAAAGTATCAGGTCATCCGTGTGGGCATCACCAAGGATGGCCGTTGGCTGCGCTACGACGGCAACACCGCCGCCATGGCGGACGGCAGCTGGCAGCAGGATGCCTCCTGCCGCCCCTGCGTGGTCAGCCCCGACCGCAGCGTCCACGGCCTGCTGGAACAGCAGCCGGACGGCAGCTGGAAGGCCATCCGCGTGGATGTGGCGGTCCCTGTGCTCCACGGCAAAAACGGCGAGGACGGCACCATCCAGGGCCTGTTTGAGATCGCCGGCATTCCCTATGTGGGCTGCGGCGTGCTGGGCAGCGTTGTCTGCATGGACAAAGCGGTGGCCAACACCCTGATGGACGCTTCCGGCGTGCCCCACTGCCAGTGGACCTGGGCCAGCGCCTGGGAGGCAGCGGACTTTGACGCGCTGGCCGCCCGGGTGGAGGCAAAGCTCGCCTACCCCATCTTTGTCAAGCCGGCCAATGCAGGCTCCAGCGTGGGCATCTCCAAGGCGCACAGCCGGGAGGAACTGCGCCGCGCCGTGGAGGTTGCCCTGGCCGAGGACACCAAGGTGGTGTTTGAGGAGTTTGTCGACGGCCAGGAAGTGGAATGTGCCGCCATCGGCAACCCGGAAACCGGCGTCGCCGTCACCCATCCCGGCGAGATTCTGGCCGGGGCCGAGTTCTACACCTACGACGACAAATACAAAAACGGTGTGTCCCAGGTGCTGATCCCGGCACGTCTGTCCCCGGAGAAGCTGGACGAGGTGAGCGCCGCCGCCAAGAAAGCATATCTGGCACTGGGCTGCACCGGGCTGTCCCGCTGCGATTTCTTTGTGGAGAAAAAGACCGGACGGGTGCTGTGCAATGAGCTGAACACCATGCCCGGCTTTACCGCCATCAGCATGTATCCCAAGCTGATGGAATCGGAACAGGGACTGAGCTTCTCCGCCCTGGCTGACAAACTGATTGGCCTTGCACTGAGCAAGAGAAAGGGTCGTTACTGATGGATAACCGTCCCATTGGCGTTTTTGACAGCGGCCTGGGCGGCCTGACCGCCGTGCGTCAGCTGCGCCAGGTGCTGCCCGGCGAGGACATTGTCTACTTCGGCGACACCGGCCGGGTTCCCTATGGTTCCCGCGGGCGGGAAACCATCATCCAGTATGCCCGGCAGGACATCGGGTTTCTGCTGTCCCGGGATGTGAAATTTATCGTGGCGGCCTGCGGCACCGTCAGCTCCACCTATCCCCCCGCCGAGTCCAGCCATCTGCCGGTGCCCTTCACCGGTGTGGTGGGGGCCACCGCCCGCTGTGCGGCGGCCGCCACCCGCAACGGCCGCATCGGCGTCATCGGCACCCAGGCCACCATCCGCTCGGGCAGCTACCAGGCGGTGCTGCGCCAGCTGGTGCCGGGGGTACAGCTGTTTGCCAAGGCCTGTCCCCTGTTTGTGCCGCTGGTGGAAAACGGTTATGTGAATGACGGCAACCCGGTCACCAAGCTGGTGATTGCCGACTACCTGACCGAGCTGCGGGGCACCGGCATTGACACGCTGATTCTGGGCTGCACCCACTATCCGCTGCTGCAAAAAATGATCGGCGAGTTCATGGGCCCGGATGTGACCCTGATCGACCCGGGCAAGTCCACCGCCAATGCGCTGGACGATGCCCTGAGTGCGCTGGAGCTGAAAAGCAGCCGGACCGAGGGCGGCAGCGTGCAGTTTTATGTGAGTGACTCCACCGAGGGCTTTGCCGAGCAGGAAGCGCTGTTCCTGGGCAAATACGGCGGCGGCCCGGTGGAGCAGATTTCCATTGAGCAGTACAACTGGCCGCCGGTCGACGGCGGGCCGAACAAGCAGGGAAAGACAAATGGATGAGAAGTATCTGATTACCATCAAGGGCACCATGGAACAGGGCGGCCACCAGGAAACGGTGGAGCTGATGACCCATGGCGGCTTTGTCAAACGGGACGGCAACTTTTTTATCATGTACCGGGAGACCGAAGCCACCGGCTACGAGGGCTGCACCACCACCGTCAAGATTGCCGAGGATGGCCGCCGTGTGGCGATGATGCGCTACGGCAAGGCCCCCAGCCAGCTGATCATTGAAAAAGGGACCCGGCATCTGTGCCATTACGAAACCGGGTACGGTGCCATCTCGCTGGGGGTGGCCGCCGATGTGATCGAGCCGGAGCTGACCGATGCCGGCGGCCGGGTACAGTTCAGCTACACGCTGGATTCCGGCAACGAGGATTTCATCAGCCGGAATCTGGTGGACATCACCGTGACGCCGCTGCCCGAACCGGTACAGTGACCGGCTGAATTCTGAATTTTGATTTTGATATAGGATTTAAGAAGTAGAAGGAGAGCGTTTTCCATGACCGATTACCGCAACTACAATCCCCGCCAGTCCTCGCTGGAAGCAGCCCGCAGCCTGCTGACCGCCGCCGCCAACGCCGCCATGGCGTCCGGCGCCCTGCCCCAGACCGAGCTGCCCGCCTTCAACGTGGAGATTCCCGCCGATTCCAAGAACGGTGACGTGGCCTCCAACCTGGCCATGGTGGGCGCCCGTGTCTTCCACAAGGCGCCCCGTCAGATCGCCGAGGCCGTGGTGGGTGCGCTGGATCTGACCGGCAGCCCCTTCGCCCGGGTGGAGATCGCAGGTCCCGGCTTCATCAACCTGTATCTGGGCAGCGCGTGGTTCACCTCGGTGCTGTGCGCCGCCTGTGCCGGTCAGGAGTACGGCCGCACCAATGCCGGCCAGGGCAAGCGCTACAACGTGGAATTTGTTTCCGCCAACCCCACCGGCCCCATGCACATGGGCAACGCCCGCGGCGGCGCTCTGGGCGACTGCCTGGCCGCCTGCCTGGACTGGGCCGGCTATGATGTGACCCGCGAGTTCTACATCAACGATGCAGGCAACCAGATCCAGAAGTTCGGCAAGAGTCTGGCCATCCGCTACCTGCAGCTGTACAAGGGCGAGGAGGCATGCCCCCTGCCCGCCGAGTGCTACCAGGGTGCCGACATCATTGAGCGCGCCAAGGAGTTTGCCGCTGTCCACGGCGACAGCTATGTGAACGCCGACTTTGAGGAGCTGAAGGATGCCATCATCGCCGACGCCCTGCCCAAGAACATTGCCGGGCTGCAGCGGGACCTGGGCAAGTACCGCATCCAGTACGATGTCTGGTTCCACGAAAGCACCCTGCACGAGAGCGGCGCCGTGAAGGACATTGTCCAGCTGCTGATGGACAAGGGTGCCTGCTACAAGGCCGAGGACGGCGCCATCATGTACCGCAGCGCCCAGTACAGCTCCAAGTACGGCGTGGCCAACAAGAAAAAGACCGAGGACGGCACCGAGGAGGAGGCCAAGGACGAGGTTCTGGTCCGCGCCAACGGCATTCCCACCTACTTTGCCGCCGACATTGCCTACCATTACAACAAGCTGGCGGTCCGGGGCTTTGACAAGGCCATCGACGTCTGGGGCGCCGACCACCACGGCCATGTGGCCCGCATGAAAGGCGCCATGGACGCCATCGGTCTGGACGGCAGCCGTCTGGATGTGGTGCTGATGCAGATGGTCAACCTGATCCGCGACGGCAAGCCGGTCCGCATGAGCAAGCGCACCGGCAAGGCCATCACCCTGACCGACCTGCTGGATGATGTGCCCATCGATTCCGCCCGCTTCTTCTTCAACCAGCGGGAGAGCTCCTCCACGCTGGACTTTGACCTGGACCTGGCCGTCAAGAATGACAGCGACAACCCGGTCTACTACGTGCAGTACGCCCATGCCCGCATCTGCTCCATCCTGAAAAAGCTGGAGAGCGAGGGCGTGACCTTCCACGGCCTGGAGAAGCTGGATGCCGCCGTGCTGACCGATCCCAGCGAGATGTCCCTGCTGCGGCTGCTGGCCTCCTACCCTGCCGAGATCGCCGCGGCTGCCGAGAAGTACGACCCCGCCCGCATCACCCGCTTTGTCATTGATCTGGCCAGCGCCTTCCACCGCTTCTACGGTGCCTGCCGGATTCTGGGTGCCGAGGAGCAGGTCCAGCAGGCCCGCATTGCCTTGTGCCTGGGTGTCCGGGATGTGATCCGCAATGCACTGACCATGTTCAAGATCGACGTTCCCGAGAGCATGTAACAGCAAAAGTGTCTTTTTGACGTCAAATATCCGTCTTTGTGCATACCAAAAAACCACCTGCCGGTGCTGGATCGGCAGGTGGTTTTCTTGTATACGGATACACCGCAACAAATATATTATAGCACAGTTAGTTATGGATTATCAAGTCACGATTATGCACAAATAAATCACATCAAACTTGTCGGCTTTGCGAATGGACACCTTCCCATGGGAGTGCTATAGTATAGTCACAGAAAGAAAACAGCCGGAGACAAGGAGTACAGAAACTCCAAGAGCCCACTTCTCAAAAGGTTCGGCAAAAGAGTTTTGAACATCTTTTCTAAAGGCTTAAGGTCAAATTCCTGACAGGGTTTCTTTCCCGAAAGAGTACGAAAGGTTCTTCCACAAAAACAAATCTTCTGGTCGGTTTCAAAGATCTGGTTTTCCACAAAGAATTTTGAAAGACTCCAGAAAATCAGCTTCAGGATCAAAGCAAAACGTTGGAATCTCCCTTAAAAAAGGAGAAGGAAAACAAAAAGCAAAGAAATCTGAAACAGGTTAAAAGGAAAAAACAAAATTCAATGTCCAGAAATCAGAATCTGGTTGAAAAAAGCAAAGGATTTGGGAAGTTGAAAAACCGGAGGTACCTCTGAAAAGAGACGGCAGTGAAATACCTTAAAAGATCCAGAAAAGAAAGACAAAAATCGGCCGAGGGTTTTTGACAAGTCGAAAAAAGAGGCGTGCCGGCAGGATTCGTAAGAAAGGAGGCTCAGGCCCATGGCAAACTTTAAAGATCCCATTTCTCATCGGCAGGCCTGGGCTTGCTGAGACGAACTGAACCACGTCAAGAGTCGCAGGTCATAACCTGTACAGAAGCTGATTGAAATGATGCATCGGTTCAGAAAATCGATCAAGATGCAATCCCAGGGCCTGTCTACGAAGGACAGCTTGATATAGATTAGATGGAGACGAACGAGTAGGCAAAATCCGAAATGTCCGCCGATCCTTCCCCAAAAATCAGAACGTTGTCAGAAACGTTACGATACAAAGTAAGGATTTCATCTAACCGAATAAGGAGTTACTCCAATGTACTAGAGTAAGAGGATTCTTCCTCAGCATCGACCCGTAAAAGTTACCGCCTCAAAAATCAATTCCCGGTTCCACAAATGCAAGAGCAGCAGGTACCAAAACAATCCGTTGGCTGCCTGATTGATCAGGCCGGAGCCACTCCCAGATGATCCGAGATAGTTTCAAAGACACCGCAGGGTATCCGTTCCTTGGAAAAACAGCCAAATACAAACGGTGAGGTCCTCACTCCACAGGCAAATAACGAACGACAGGGTGCTGAAAGTAAGATTACTGAAAATCCCGTTCTACCTGAAAATAATGGAATCCAACCATAAGTTTCAATCTCGTTTCCGAATTTGCTCCCACTGAAGTTTCCAAATGAAATGACAGATTGGTCGAGTATATCACCGAAAGCAACAGGAACAGGAATCTGTAACGACATTCACATTCAGCAGTTTTTGAACGAACGGTAATGATCCACAAAACAACCGGAAGAGGTAGCTCATGAAAATGAGTGATCGGTCCGAAAAATAGTGAATCACAGGTATGAGGCTATGACTCCGAAGATGTAAGACCGGCGGGGCGCACAGAAATGTGCGCCCCGTCTTTTTTGTTTGCCCGGCTCTTCCCTGTCCCGGGGCGGCAAAAGCAAGGCTGCCATCCGCCGTTCTTTCCCAGCACCTGTTGACGGCAATGGCCACGGGAAGAACTTTTCACGGCGGTCTGGTTTGCAGCTTTTGGGATCTTCCGCGCCGCACAAGGAGCTCTGTTTGGATTTTCGCTTTTCCGATCTCGCATTCCGGGCCTTTCGGGGGCTGGCAAAAAGATAGCGTATAATCGAGTTCGCAAAAGCAAATAAAAAATAGACAAGCCATTAGGGCTCCTGTAAAATGAAAGTTGTCCAGACAATCACGATACAAAGGA
>CAJFMB010000057.1 GCA_904390925.1 uncultured Subdoligranulum sp. | reverse complement strand
GCGCCTTTGAGAGCTTTGTGGGCGTCAACCCCTGGACGGCGCTGTTCACCTTCTGCAATATGATGGTCACGTTCCTGGTGCTGAGACATTTTCTGTTCCGGCCGGTCAAAAAGATGATCGACGACCGCCAGCGGGAGATTGACACCATGTATGCCGATGCGGCGTCTGCCCGGCAGCAGGCCAAGGAGCTGGAGCAGCAATATCAGGCCCGCCTGCAGGACGTGAAGCAGGAAAGCGACGCCCTGCTGCGCCAGGCCACCGCCCGCGCCCATGACCGGGAGGCGGAAATTCTGAACGAGGCCCGGCAGCAGGCCCGCACCCTGCGGGAAAGCGCCGAGGCCCAGATCGCCCAGGAAAAGAAAAAGGCCGTCAACGAGCTCAAGAATGAGATCGGCGGCATTGCCATGGACATTGCCAGCCAGGTGGTGGAACGGGAAGTCTCGGAACAGGACCACCGCGCCTTGATTGACGAGTTCATCGCCCGCATGGGGGATGCCTCATGACCGCCGCGGCAAAACGGTACGGGGGCAGTCTGTTTGAACTGGCCGCCGAGGAACAGCTGGACGACCGGATTCTCGGGGAACTGGACTGTGCCGCAGCCTGCATTTCCGCCGAACCGGCGTATGCCCGGCTGCTGTCGATGCCCAGCATTCCCCGCGCCCAGCGCCGTGCACTGCTGGACGAGGCGTTTGGCCCGCAGATGCACCCCTATACCGTCAGTTTCCTGAAGATCCTGTGTGAGGAGGGGCTGATCCGTCAGCTGACCGACTGCGCGAAGGAATACCGTACCCGCTATAACCAGGCCCACGGCATTCTGGAAGTGCGCGCCGCTGCGGCCATCCCGCTGGATGCAGACACCCGCCGGCGTCTGAGGGACAAACTGGCAGCCGTCACCGGCAGACAGATTGACCTGACGGTCACGGTGGAGCCGGAACTGCTGGGCGGCATTCGCCTGGACATGGACGGCACCCGGCTGGACGGCACTCTGCGCTGTCGGCTGGATTCCATCCGGGAAGGGCTGGCCCGGCTGACGCTGTGACCCAGGCACTGCCTTTTTCCCTGAAACAACCATGAATTTGTATATCCCCAAGACAGGTGGTGAACCATCCCCGTGCAGCTGAAACCTGAACAGATTTCCCGCATCATCCGGGCACAGATCAAACACTACGCCACAGCCATCGAACAGAGCGAGACCGGTATTGTCACCATGGTGGGCGACGGCATTGCCCGTGCCGCCGGCCTGGACAACTGTATGGCCGGGGAACTTCTCCAGTTTGAAAACGGCGCCTACGGCATGGCGCAGAACCTGGAGGAGGACTCGGTGGCCATTGTGCTGCTGGGCAGCGATGAGGGCATTTCCGAGGGCGGCATCGTCCGCCGGACGGGGCGTGTGGTCTCGGTGCCGGTGGGCCCCGCCATGATCGGCCGCGTGGTCAATGCACTGGGCCAGCCCATCGACGGCAAAGGCCCCATCGAGGCCGACGAGTACCGCCCCATCGAAAGCCCTGCCCCTGGCATCTTGCAGCGCCAGCCGGTGCGGGAGTCGCTGCAGACCGGCATCAAGGCCATCGACTCGATGATCCCCATCGGCCGCGGCCAGCGGGAACTGATCATCGGCGACCGCCAGACCGGCAAGACCGCCATCGCGGTGGATACCATCCTCAACCAGAAGGGCGGCGACGTGGTCTGTATCTATGTGGCCATCGGCCAGAAGCAGTCCACTGTGGCCGCCCTGGTGGAGGAGCTCTCCGCTGCCGGCGCCATGGACTACACCATTGTGGTGTCGGCCACTGCGGCAGAACTTTCCCCGCTGCAATATATTGCCCCCTATGCGGGCTGCGCCATGGGCGAGTATTTCATGTCCCAAGGCCGCCATGTGCTGGTGATCTATGACGATCTATCCAAGCATGCGGTGGCCTACCGTGCTCTGTCGCTTCTGATCCGCCGCCCGCCCGGCCGGGAGGCCTACCCCGGCGACGTGTTCTATCTGCACAGCCGTCTGCTGGAACGTGCCGCCAAGCTGTCCGATAAGCTGGGCGGCGGCTCCCTGACCGCATTGCCGATCATCGAAACCCAGGCCGGCGACGTGTCGGCCTATATCCCCACCAATGTCATCTCCATCACCGACGGCCAGATCTTTCTGGAAACCGAGCTGTTCCATGCCGGCATCATGCCGGCGGTGAACCCGGGTATTTCCGTCTCCCGCGTGGGCGGCAACGCCCAGATCAAGGCGATGAAAAAGGTGGCCGGCAGCCTGAAACTGGTCTACTCCCAGTACCGGGAACTGCAGGGTTTTGCCCAGTTCGGCTCCGACCTGGATGCCGACACCAAGGCCCGCCTGGAGCAGGGCGCCCGCATTGTGGAGGTACTCAAACAGGACCGGGGCAGCCCGGTGCCGGTGGAAAAGCAGGTGGCAATTCTGTATGCCACCATTCACGGCATGCTGGAACAGATCCCGGCAGCCAGTGTACGGCTGTATGAGCAGGAGCTTTATCCCTGGATGGACGGCAATGCCGCCGCCAGCGCTGTTCTGGCGGAGATCCGCACCACAGGGCAGCTTTCGCCGGAAAGCGAAAAGGCCCTTGCCGCTGTTTTGCAGGAATATACCGACCTGTTCGTCAAGACACACGCCTGAACCAATCCAACCCCGGAAGGAGGTCCGCCATGCCTGCGTCCATGAAGGACATCAAGCTGCGCATCAAAAGTGTGCAGGGCACCATGCAGATCACAAAAGCCATGGAACTGGTGGCCTCCAGCAAACTGCGCCGCGCCCGTCAGCGGGTGGAGCACAGCCGCCCCTATTTTGAGACCCTGTACCGGACCCTTTGTGATATGGCTGCTGCCGAACCCCGGCTGGACAGTCCTTACCTGGTGCACCGCAGCAGCGGACAGACCTGCTACGTTGTCGTTGCGGGAGACCGGGGACTGGCAGGCGGCTACAACGCCAACGTCTTTCGATGCACCGCCGCCGATGCCGCCGGCAAACAGGTCTGTGTGCTGCCCATCGGCCGCCGTGCGGTGGAGCACTTTGAGCGGCTGGGCACCCCCATTGTCAGCGAGATCTTTGCGGCAGCGGGGGAGCTGTCGGTCAGCGACTGCTTTGAGATCAGCCGGATGCTCTGCGGCCTGTTCGCGGCCGGGGAGATCCGGGAAATCCGGATTGTCTACACCCGGTTTGTCTCGATGCTGTCCCAGACCCCCGAAGTGTTGCCGGTACTGCCGTTTCCGCAGCCGGAACCGGGAACAAAAAACGCCCATTCCATGGTGGTGTATGAGCCGGACGGCCGGACGGTGTTTGACGCCGTCATTCCCGAATATCTGGCCGGCGTGGTTTACGGTGCGCTGTGCGAGTCGGTTTCCAGTGAGCTGGCCGCCCGCCGTACCGCCATGGATTCAGCCAGCAAAAATGCTTCCGATATGATTGAACATCTCAGCCTCAACTACAACCGCGCCCGCCAGGCCGCCATCACGCAGGAAATCACCGAGATTGTGGCCGGCGCCGATGCGGGCAGTCTGTAAAAAGGAGAACCCCCTATGCCAGAACAAACCATCGGCCATGTGGTGCAGGTCATGGGGCCTGTGCTGGACATCCGTTTCCCGGAAGGCCGTCTGCCCGCGCTGCTCAATGCCATCCGTCTGGACAATCACGGCACCCCGCTGATCGCCGAAGTGGCGCAGCAGATCGGGGACAATGTGGTGCGCTGCATTGCCATGAGCAGTACCGACGGCATGGTCCGCGGCGACCAGGCGGTGGACACCGGCGGTCCCATCACCGTGCCGGTGGGGGAAAAATGCCTGGGTCGGGTGTTCAACCTGCTGGGTCAGCCCATTGACGACCAGCCCGCCCCCGAGGGGATGGAGCGCTGGCCGATTCACCGCGCACCGCCCTCCTTTGACGAGCAGCAGCCCGCCGCCGAGATTCTGGAAACCGGCATCAAGGTGGTGGACCTGATCTGCCCCTATGCCAAAGGCGGCAAGATCGGCCTGTTCGGCGGCGCCGGCGTCGGCAAGACGGTGCTGATTCAGGAACTGATCTATAACATTGCCACCGCCCACAACGGTTATTCGGTATTTACCGGTGTGGGGGAGCGCACCCGTGAGGGCAACGACCTCTACCTGGAAATGGCGGAGAGCGGCGTGCTCAGCAAGACCGCCATGGTCTACGGTCAGATGAATGAACCCCCGGGCGCCCGTATGCGGGTGGCCCTGTCGGGGCTGACCATGGCCGAGTATTTCCGGGATGTGCAGCATCAGGATGTGCTGCTTTTCATTGACAATATCTTCCGCTTCACCCAGGCTGGCAGCGAGGTCAGCGCGCTGCTGGGCCGCATGCCCAGCGCGGTGGGCTATCAGCCCACCCTTGCCACCGAGATGGGCGCTTTGCAGGAGCGGATCACCTCCACCAAAAACGGGTCCATCACCTCGGTGCAGGCGGTGTACGTGCCGGCGGACGACCTGACCGACCCGGCCCCTGCCACCACCTTCACCCATCTGGACGCCACCACGGTGCTCAGCCGTGACATTGCCGCCCAGGGCATCTACCCTGCGGTGGACCCGCTGGATTCCACCAGCCGCATCCTCAACCCGGATGTGCTGGGCCGCCGTCACTACGACGCTGCCCGCGCCGTGCAGCAGGTGCTGCAGCGCTACCGGGAACTGCAGGACATCATTGCCATCATGGGCATGGATGAACTCAGCGAGGAGGACAAGATCACCGTCGCCCGGGCCCGCAAAATCCAGCGCTTCCTGTCCCAGAGTTTCCATGTGGCCGAACAGTTCACCGGCATGCCGGGGCAATATGTCCCGCTGTCCGAGACCCTGCGCGGGTTCGAGGCCATTCTGGGCGGCGACTGCGATGCCCTGCCGGAAAGCGCCTTCCTGTTTGCCGGCACCATTGACGATGTCTATGCCCATGCCAAACGGTAAGGCTATCGCCGCGACAAATTCCCGGGGCATTTCGCCTGCATAGGAGGCCAGTCTTATGAAGAGTTACCCGCTCACCGTGGTCACCCCCGACGGCTGCCTGTTTGACGGACAGGCGGTCCGTCTGGTCTGCCGAACCATTACCGGGGATGTGGCCATTCTGGCCGGCCACTGCGATTTCTGTACCGCGCTGGGCATGGGGGAGGCCCACATTGTCACCCCCGATGATCAGACCCGCAGCGCTGCCTGCATCGGCGGCATGCTGACGGTGCTGGGCGGCCGGGTGCGGCTGATTGCCACCACCTGGGAATGGGCGGAGCAGATTGACGCGGACCGTGCCGAGCGCAGCCGTCAGCGCGCCGAGGCCCGCCTGAAGGAAACCGGGCTGGATGAGCGGGAAATCGTGCTGGCCCGTGCCAGACTGCGCCGTGCCCTGGTGCGCAAATCGGTGGCACACAATTAAAATGAATTGTACAAAAAACAGCCGGCAGACCGGGGAAAAGCTCCCGCAGTCTGTCGGCTGTTTTGGTGTGCTCACAGGCGGTTTTGGCTGCCCCATTCGCACATGGCGTCAAGAATGGGAATCAACGACTGTCCCCGCTGGGTGAGCGAGTATTCCACCTTGGGCGGAATCTGGGGGTATTCCTCCCGGTGGACCAGCTGGTCGGCCTCCAGCTCCTTCAGGGTGGCGCTGAGCGTCTTGTAGGAAATGCCCCCGATGTACTTTTTCATTTCATTGAACCGGACCACGCCGAACTCCATCAGCGTGTACAGGATGGTCATTTTGTATTTTCCGTTGATCAGCGACAGGGTGTAGATGAACCCGGTGGAACTGAGGCATTCGTCGGAAATGCAGCGATGTGTCATGGACACTTTCCTTTCGGTAAGTATAGAATATATATTTGCGTATAGGCAAAAAAGAGTGTTATTAAAAGTATAGTGCGCAGACCGGGAAAAGTCAATCCGCCGCCGGCCCGATGCACAAACAAAACCTCCCGACCGCGGACTTTGCCGCAGTCGGGAGGTCCTTGTATCCGGCCGGGACATCCGGAATCAGAGAAACCGGCGGATATCCACAGCCAGTTCACTTTCCAGCTGAATCAGCCGCTTGGCAATCTCCTTGGCTTCCTCACCGGCATCGGTATATTGGTTCAGATACTTGTTCAGCGACTTGACCCCCATGTTGCAGCCGTCGGTGATCAGCTCGGCAATGGTGGCGTCAGACTCGTTCATGGTCAGCATCATGTTGGTCTTGACCCAGCTCATGCCCTTTGCTATGGGATTGGGCTCCTTGCCGTCACAGTCCACCTGGTCCAGCAGCTTCTGCATCTGAAGTTTCAGGTGCTCGTGCCGGGCCTTGCAGTCGCTCAAAAGTCCCCGCAATGTGTCGGAATGCACATATTCCAGTACCTCGTCAATGGAGGCAATCCCCATCTTGACACCGGCATCGCATTCGCGCAGCAGGGAAATGGTATCCTGATTCTGTTCCATCTGGCACACCGTCCTTTCCAAAGACAGTATGCCCGGCGGTCCGGTGTTTCATGCAAAACAAAAAGCCATCAGCCTGACGGCTGATGGCTTTGGTCGGAGTGACGGGATTCGAACCCACGGCCTCTTGGTCCCGAACCAAGCGCGCTACCAACTGCGCTACACCCCGATAAAGAAAACCGCAGCAACTTTGCTGCTGCGGTTTTTGGTTGGGGATGAGAGGATCGAACTCCCACGGGCGGAGTCAGAGTCCGCTGCACTACCATTATGCGAATCCCCATCGGGCTTGTGAGGTGGCGTCATCGGCGCTGCCCTCAACGGTTATCTATTATAGCGGGCAATTCCGGGTTTGTCAACAACTTTTTGCAGAAAATTTTCAAAATTGCTCTGTTTTGCCGGTGCCGGGTACCTGAATGCAAAACATTCCCCTGTGGTTTTGTGCAGGAAAACATATTGACAAACGCGGGGGATAGGGGTACTCTTAAACCAGTAATACTGCCCGGGAGCTTTGCTTTTTGTGCGGCCGGGCGATAAAAAAACAGCTGCATTTGTCCGGAAACCGTGTGACGGAGGCGTCAGCGGGGCCGGCCGCGGCAAAGGGGAGGCATATTGCATGAAAAAACGTGTCGGTATTCTGACTTCCGGCGGCGACTGCCCCGGCCTGAACGCCACCATCCGCGGTGCTGCCAAGGCACTGTATCAGCGTATGGGCGACAAGGTGGAGATCGTCGGCGTGCTCAACGGCTATGACGGCCTGATCAACGGCAATTTCCGCGACATGGACCCCAGCGAGTTTTCCGGCATCCTGACGGTGGGCGGCACCATCCTTGGCACAAAGCGCACCCCGTTCAAGAAAATGCGCGTCATCGAGGAGGACAACGTCGACAAGGTCAAGGCGATGAAAAAGACCTATAAGGAGGCCAAACTGGACTGCCTGCTCTGCCTGGGCGGCAACGGCACCCACAAGACCGCCAATCTGCTCAGCCAGGAAGGGCTGAACATCATCGGCCTGCCCAAGACCATTGACAATGATATCTATGGTACCGACGTGACCTTCGGCTTCCACACCGCTGTGGACATTGCCACCGAGGTCATCGACCGGATTCATACCACAGCCGGCAGCCACAGCCGCGTCATGTGCATCGAGATCATGGGCAACAAGGCGGGCTGGCTGACGCTGTACGCCGGTATTGCCGGCGGCGCTGACATCATCCTGATCCCCGAACATCCCTATGATATTGAAAAGGTTGCCGCCGCGGTGGAAAAGCGCGCCAAGGCCGGCAAGAACTTCTCCATCCTGGCGGTGGCCGAGGGCGCTTACTCGGTGGAGGAATCCAAGATGAAGCGCAAGGAGTGGACGGCCAAGCGCGCCGAGGCCGGCTACACCACCGCCACCAACCGCATTGCCCACCAGATCGAGGCCCTGACCGGTGCCGAGACCCGCATCTGCGTGCCGGGCCATATGCAGCGCGGCGGTTCGCCCTCCGCTTACGACCGTGTGCTGGCCACCCAGTTCGGCTCCTATGCCGCCAGCCTGGTAGCCGATGAGCATTACGGCGTCACCGTGGCAATGGTCAACCGCCATGTGACCTCCAACCCGCTGGTGGACATTGCCGGCAAGTCCCGCCTGGTGCCGGACGACTGCGATATGCTCAATGTCGCCCGTGCCATGGGCATCAGCCTGGGCTGATCGCGGCCGGACCAAACCTTAATATTCTCACAGGCCGCCCGGTGCAGCAAACGCTGCGCCGGGCGGCTTTTGCTGTCTGTGGGCAGAAACAACAAGGCATGGCCGGGTCCGGCAGCCAGCCGAAAAAAGAATAATACCGCAGAAATAGAAAATCCGGTTGACAGGCAGTGATTTATGTGATATGGTTAGTTACAGAAGTAATGAACCAATGAACACTCATTCTTCAATGCATTTTCCCCGATCATGTTACTGAAAGGAGGTCCTGCCCTTGAAGGGGATGCTCAACGACCAGTCACTGATCTATCAGCAGATTGCCCAGCTGCTGGAGGACGGCATCCTGCGCGGGGAATACCCGGAGGACAGCCAGGTGCCCAGCACCAATGAGCTGGCCCGCGCCTTCAACATCAATCCGGCCACAGCGGCCAAGGGCATCAACCGACTGGTGGACGAAGGACTTTTGTACAAACGGCGGGGCATCGGCATGTTTGTGGCGCCGGGGGCGCTGAAAACCCTTCGCGCCCGACGGAAGGAGGCCTTTGCCCGGGATCAGGTCCGTGCGCTGGTCCGGGAGGCCCGCCGCCTGAATGTCACCCGCGAGGAACTGTTACAGCTTGTTGCCGGCGAAGCCGACAAGGAGGAATTGCCATGACTGACCATACCACCCGCAACCTGTGCGCCAAAGGGCTGAACAAACGCTACGGCAGCCAGCAGGTGCTGCATGACCTGAACCTGACCATCGAGCCGGGCCATATCTATGGCCTGATCGGCCGCAACGGTGCCGGCAAGACGACGCTGCTGAGCATCCTCACCGGGCAGAATCCCCTCACCTCGGGGCAGGTGACCTACGGCGGCGAGCCGGTCTGGGAAAACCCCCGCGCCCTGGCCGACCTCTGCTTTGCCCGGGAACTGAACGCCACCGCCGAGACCGCACAGATCTCGGTGAAGGAGTTCCTCTATGCGGGCCAGCTGTTCTGCCCCCACTGGGACAAACAATTTGCCGACAGCCTGATCGAAACCTTCGGCATTGACCGCAAAAAACGGATTGCCAAGCTCAGCAAAGGCCAGATGAGCATGGTGACCATCACCGCGGCGCTGGCGTCCCGGGCACCGGTGACACTGCTGGACGAGCCTGCCGCCGGGCTGGATGTGGTGATCCGGGAAAAATTCTACCGGATGCTGCTGGACGAGTACACCAAAACCGGCCGCACCTTTGTCGTTTCCACCCATATTATTGAGGAGGCGGCCTCGGTCTTTGACCGGGTCATCATTCTGGACGAGGGGCACATCATCGCCGACGCCCCCACCGAGGAGCTGGTGGATCAGTTCCGCTATCTCTCGGGGGGAAAGACGGCGGTGGATGCAGCGCTGGCGGCCCGCGGCCTGCAGCCGCTGCAGGTGCAGGAGCTGGGACCCCACAAGATGACGGCGGTGCGGGGCGACGCGGAGCTGTTTGCCGCGCTGGCCGAGGACCCGGCCCTGTCCCTGTCCGGCATGAATCTGCAGAACGTGTTTGTGGCCCTCTGCGGCCACGGCGACGAGGAGGGGTGACCATGACCCGTGTACTCTGCCTGTTCCGGAACCTGCTTTTGTATACTGTTGTGGTTCTGGCGGCTTTTCTGGCTGTCATTCTGGCGGGAATCCGGCTGACCGACTTCAGCCTGTTTGAGACCTATGCCAATATCATGCCGCTGTTCTGTGTGATTTTCCCCGGTATGCTGCTGGGCAACAGCTGGGCCAACGCCAACCTGGCCATGAGCTTCGGCGCCCGGCGGGGCGCCTGCTTCTGGAGCCTGGAAATTGTCAGCGCGCTGATTACCCTGTTTTTTCTCGCCATGTCTTTTGCGCTGAGCAACCTGGCCAATTCGCCGGAGGTGACCCGCATTGAGCTGCAGGCCGTGCCGGTGCTGGCGGTGGGGGCACTGGCACTGGTGCAGGTGATGCTGTTTGCCTCCCAGCTGCCCAAGGGCCTTACCCGCAACCTGCTGTGGGGCGGCTCCTGGTGTGTGGGCTGGATTCTCGGCATGGCGATGGAAGTGGTATATCTGTTTGAGGATGCCCCGGCCATCCTCCGGCCGGTGTCGCTGACCAGCCCGCTCTGGCTGGCGGTGAGTGTATGTTTTGCCGTGGTGGGGCTTGTGTTCGGGGTGCTGGCCCGGCGTGGAATGGAAAAGGCGGTGGTGCAGCTGTGACAGATGCTATGAAAAAATCCGAAGTGTATTCCTTCCCTTCCTTTCTTGGGCGGCTGCTCCGCCTGGTCCGCAGTGAGATGCTGGTGTTCTGGTGCATCCAGGTCGGCCTGTGGCTGATTGTCACAGCGGTCATGGCTGTGGTGGAGGCAATACTGGGAATGGATACCCGAACGGTGGACCTTCCGGCGCTGTTTGCCTTTCTGGGCGGCATCATTGCTGCCTTCTGCCTGAGCATGACCTTGACAAGTACCTTTTACTCCCTGATGGTGGGCTACGGCACACCCCGCCGCCGCGTGGTGGCAGGCATCTGGATGCTTGGGGCGATTTACGGTATTGCCATGGTGCTGTTCACTCTGGGCCTGCAGGCGCTGTGGAAGCTGATGTTCGGCGCCGGCCGCGAGGTGCTGGACATGGTGTCAATGATCCCCTGGTGGGGGCTGGCGGCCGCCGCGCTGCTGCCGGTGGCTGTGTCGGTGTTCGGCAACGGCATTGTGCGGACCTTCGGGGCAAAGGGCGGCCTGACGCTGTACATCCTCTTCATTGTGGTCTGCATTGTGCCCTCCCAGATGATGGAGCGGATCTTCACCAGCGAGGAACAGATTCTTGCCTTTCTGCCCTGGCTGTTCGGGGGCATCGGCGTTGTGTGCGGCCTGGTGGGCACCATCCTTTTGCTGCGCGCCAACCTGAAAAACGGCTGAGCATTTCCGGCAGAGAATTTCTCTGCGCGGCAGCGGGGAAAAATCCCGCCTGTCGGCTTGACAAGAGGCGTCTTGTGCACTAAACTTATCAGTATCCAAATGCAATGCGAAGGAGTGCCGCAGGCATCAGCCTTTTCCAGAAAGCCGGGGCGTGTGGAAACCCGGTAAAGGCCGCCGGCGGCTGTCACCTTCAAGCAGAGCAGGCGAACCGGCCGCGGCAGGCAGGGCAGGAGACAGACCCCGCAACCCGAACCGCTGCGCACCGCTAACCTGTTCCGTCTCGCCCCCGTTACCGGGCGTTCAAGTGGTCTGCCCCCGGGCAGGCAATTTGGGTGGTACCGCGGCCACGCGTGCAACAAAACGATGCACGGCCGTCCCAAGAAACGCACTTCTTGGGGCGGCCGTTTTTTGGTACAACGGCCCCCCAGACAACAGACAAGGAGGACGTTATGGCAAAGGAACTCGCCAAACAGTACGATCCCAAATCCACCGAGGACCGGATCTACCAGACCTGGTGCGACAAGGGATATTTCCACACCCAGATCGACCGCAGCAAAAAGCCGTTTACCATCGTCATGCCGCCGCCCAACGTCACCGGACAGCTGCACATGGGCCATGCCATGGACGAAACCTGGCAGGATATCCTGATCCGTTACAAGCGGATGCAGGGCTATGCGGCCCTGTGGGTGCCGGGTACCGACCATGCTTCCATCGCCACCGAGGCCAAGGTTGTGGCCGAGATGGCCAAGGAAGGCCTGACCAAGGACATGCTGGGCCGGGACGGCTTTCTCAAGCGTGCCTGGGCCTGGAAGGAAAAGTACGGCAACCGCATTGTCAGCCAGCTGAAAAAACTAGGCTGCTCCTGCGACTGGCAGCGGGAACGCTTCACCATGGACGAGGGCTGCTCCGAGGCGGTCAAGGACGTGTTTGTCCGCCTGTACGACCAGGGCCTGATCTACCGCGGCAACCGGATGGTCAACTGGTGCCCCCACTGCAACACCTCCATCTCCGATGCCGAGGTGGAATATGAGGAAAAGGACGGCAGCTTCTGGCATCTGCTCTACCCGGTCAAGGAGACCGGAGAGATGCTGGAACTGGCCACCACCCGTCCCGAGACGATGCTGGGCGATACCGCCGTTGCCATCAATGCGGATGACCCCCGCTACGCCCATCTGCACGGCTGCCATGTGCTGCTGCCGCTGCTGAACAAGGAAATCCCCATTGTCTGCGACGAGCACGCCGACATGGAAAAGGGCACCGGTGTCGTCAAGATCACCCCCGCCCACGACCCCAACGACTTTGAGGTGGGCAAGCGCCACAACCTGCCGATGATCCGGGTGCTGACCTACGACGGACACATGACCGGCGCTGCCGACAAGGCCGCCGCCGATGCACTGAAGGCTTCCGGCCGCGCTGCCGCCGATGAGCCGGATGTGCTGGACTGCGGCAAATATGCCGGCATGACCGCTATGGAGGCCCGCAAGGCGATTCTGGCCGACCTGGAAGCCGGCGGATACCTGAAGGAAACCGAGCCCCTCAAGCACGAGGTGGGCACCTGCTACCGCTGCCACACCGTCATTGAACCCATGGTCTCCAAGCAGTGGTTTGTCAAGATGGAGCCTCTGGCCAAGCCGGCCATTGAGGCGGTGGAAAAAGGCGACATCAAGTTTGTGCCCGACCGCTTTACCAAGAACTATCTGAACTGGATGTACGGCACCCGCGACTGGTGCATCAGCCGCCAGCTGTGGTGGGGCCATCAGATTCCCGCCTGGTACTGCGACGACTGCGGCGAGACCATCGTGGCCAAGGATGCCCCGGCGGTCTGCCCCCATTGCGGCAGCACCCATCTGACCCGTGACCCCGATACGCTGGATACCTGGTTCTCCAGTGCGCTGTGGCCCTTCTCCACCCTGGGCTGGCCCCAGGAGACCGAGGACCTGCAGTATTTCTATCCCACCAACACGCTGGTCACCGGCTATGACATCATCGGCTTCTGGGTGTCCCGCATGATCTTCTCCGGTCTGGCCTACACCGGCAAGGCGCCCTTCGACACGGTGCTGATTCACGGCATTGTCCGCGACAGCCAGGGCCGCAAGATGTCCAAGAGCCTGGGCAACGGCATTGACCCGCTGGAGGTCATCGATCAGTACGGCGCCGACGCCCTGCGCATGATGCTGGTGGTGGGCTCCACCGCCGGCAACGATATGCGCTACAGCGAGGAGCGCGTCAAGGCCTGCCGCAACTTTGCCAACAAGCTGTGGAATGCCTCCCGCTTTGTCCAGATGAACCTGCCCGAGGACTTTGTGCCCGGCCTGCCGGATGTGTCCCTGCTGGACATGAGCGACAAGTGGGTGCTGTCCGAGCTGAACGCCACCGCCCGGGACGCCACCGCAAACCTGGACAAGTACGAGATGGGTCTGGCCGCCGACAAGATCGAGAGCTTCATCTGGGAAGTCTACTGCGACTGGTATATCGAGATCTGCAAGTCCCGGCTGAATTCCAGTGACGAGCAGCAGGCCGACACCGCCCGCAAGGTGCTGGTCTATGTGCTGAGCCAGGCGCTGAAGCTGTTGCATCCCTTCATGCCGTTCGTCACCGAGGCCATCTACCAGAGCCTGCCCGGCAGTGCCGAGACCATCATGACCGAGGCCTGGCCCGTCTTTGATGCCGCCCATGACTGGCCGGAGGAGGAAGCCGACTTCACCAAGCTGATGGACTACATCAAGGCAGTCCGCGCCGTGCGCAACGACATGAACGTCCATCCCGCCAAAAAGACCAGCATGATCATCGAGACGGCGGACGCCAATGCCTTCCGCAAGGGCGAGGCCTATCTGGCCCGGTTCGCCTTTGCTACCGACGTCACCCTGACCGAGCGCTACGAGGGCGCCACCGCCGGCATGGTGCAGGTGAATACCCCCTCCGCCCGCGGTTTCATCCCCATGATGGAGCTGATCGACCGGGAGAAGGAGCTGGCCCGTTTGAACAAGGAGCTGGCCAAGACCGAGAAGGAACTGGCCATGTTTGAAAACCAGCTGGCCAACCCCAAGTTTGTGGAGAAGGCTCCCGCCAAGCTGGTGGAGGATGTGCGCGCCAAGCTGGCCGCCGCCAAGGACAAGCAGGCCAACATCCGCCAGTCCATCGAGGCGCTGGGCTGATCGGGCGTTCCAAACGCTGACAATCAGACCAAACAATAAAAAAGAGAAAAAGGCTGATGCAGTGCCAAGCTGCATCAGCCTTTTTGCGCCCGGCTATAAGGACGGGGAAGGGCCGCTGTCAATCGGAGGCGGCTTCCCGCTTGTCATCCGTTCCCCTCGATGCTATAATGTCGGTACAGCGCGGGCGGCTTTGCGGCATGGCCTGCGCTGTGTGCGGCTAGGCGTCCGCCGGATGCCTGTACAGAGGAGGAAATATCACACAGCTGCCTTACAGCAGTTTCATAGAAGGGAATACTCTTTTCATGCCAAACGAAAGAACCAGCCCGTGGGTGATCGTTTTCCGCATCTTTTTCACCATTGCGGTGGCGCTCTGCATCGGGTACATTTTCGGCAACTCGCTGCAGATTGCCACAGAATCTTCCGCCCGCAGCCAGGCGGCCATGGTACACATCAACGCCATTCTCGGCCGGATTGGCCTGGGTCCTCTGTCGGAACATACCATCCGCAAACTGGCCCACTTTGCCGAGTATTGCATGGAAGGTCTGCTGCTGACTCTCTGCCTGCGGGTCTATACCAGGCGGTTTGTCCGCCATATCAGCTGGCCGCTGTTGCTGGGGCTGCTCACCGCCGTGGCGGACGAGACCATCCAGCGGTTTGTGCCGGGGCGGTCTTCCCAGGTCACCGATATCTGGATCGACTTTGCCGGCGTGGTGGCGGGCATGCTGGTCTCGCTGATCCTTTTGCTGATCGTGCGGGGCATCACATCCTTTTATGCAATCAAACGAGAAAACCGCCGTCTGCGCCAGGAACGGGACGAACTCCGCCGCCGTCAGCAGATGCACCATCATCAGACTGCGCATCCCACCCACATCCCCCGGGAAACACAGGAAAGGGAGGAACTTCAATGACGTCACAACAGGCTGTGGAAGCCCTGCACGCGCTGCCCCACGGCGGCCATGGCACGCTGGACCGCATGCGTGCCCTGATGAACAAGCTGGGCAATCCGGAAAAAAAACTCAAATGCGTTCACATTGCCGGTACCAACGGCAAGGGAACTTTGTCGGTGATGACTGCCTCGATTCTGCAAAAGGCGGGCTACAAGACCGGCCTGACCATCAGCCCCTATGTGGTGGACTTCCGGGAACGCTTCCAGATCAACGGACAGATGATCCCGCCGGAAACGCTGGGAGAACTCACCGAACAGGTGCTGGACGCCATCGACGCCATCTGCATTGAGGGCGGCGAAAGCCCCCGGGAGTTTGAGGCGGTCACCGCGGTGGCGCTGCTCTGGTTTGCCCAGGAGGCCTGCGACATTGTGGTGCTGGAAACCGGCATGGGTGGCATGTACGACGCCACCAACATCGTGCCCAACACGCTGGTGGCGGCCATCACCCGCATCGGCATGGACCACATGCAGTTCCTCGGCGATACCCTGGTCAAGATTGCCACCGAGAAGGCCGGCATCATCAAGGAAGGCTGTATGGTGGTCTGCTACCCCGACCAGCCTGCCGAAGCCATGGGCCCCATCCTCACCGCCGCCGCCAACTGCCATACCAGCATTGTCACGCCGGAAATGGATGACCTGATCCGCCGCAAGTGCCGCCCGCTGGAAAACTATATTGATTATGGCGGCTATCAGGTGATGCTCAAGTTCCCGGGCCGCCATCAGGGCTATCATGCCGCAATGGCGGTGGAGATCGCCCTGACGCTGTGGCGCAACTATGGCTTTGACATCTCGGACGAGGCCATTCTGGAGGGCCTGAAGGCCGCCAGCCTGCCCGCCCGCATCGAGGTACTGCGCCGCCATCCGCTGCTTCTGCTGGACGGCTGCCACAATCCGGACGGTGCCTCCGGCCTTGCCCAGACGCTGGCAGATGCCAACTATGAGGGCAATCTGGTCGGTGTGATCGGCATGGTGGCAGACAAGGATATCGACGGTTTCCTGGAAAAGCTGGAACCCTGCTTTGAAAAGGTCTTTACCACAGCCCCCGGTACGCCCCGTGCCCTCTCGGCCCAGGAACTGTGGGAAAAGGCACGCTTTCACTTTGACGCCGAGGTGGGGGGCACCATCCCCGAGACCATCCGCAAGGCGGTGGACTATGCCGACGACCACAATCTGGCCGGCGTGGTGGTCTGCGGCAGCTTGTATCTTGCCGCCGACGCCCGCCCGCTGCTGCTGAAAGAGGCGGAAAACTGATCCTTCTGTCGGCCTGACAGGGGAAGCGCCACCTTTGTTCCCGGCAGCCCGCTGCTTCTACAAACTTCGCATCAAGCGCTCCGTATACTGGAATCAAACCCAGTATGCGGGGCGCTTTTTCTGTTGATCGCGGACAGGCCCTGCCACAGACGAATCGAGGTGCAGCCGACTTTATGGCGAAAGTCTGGTTTCTTCCGGCCGGCAATACATTGGCCGCCTATCTCTCCGGCGAGATTGACCACCACGCGGCGCAGGCGCTGCGGCGGGAAATTGACGCCCAGGTGGATGCCCATCTGCCCGAACAGCTGGCATTGGATTTCAGCGGCGTCACCTTCATGGACTCCTCCGGGGTGGGGCTGATTCTCGGCCGCGGGCGGTATATTGCATCGCTGGGCGGCAGTCTGACCGTCCAAAATCCCCCTGCCCAGATCCGGAAGATGCTGGACCTGGCCAGGATACATTATGTCTGACGGGGGTGCACCATGAAACTGCTCAATCAGGTCAAAATCACATTTTACAGCCGCAGCGTCAACGAAGGGTTTGCCCGGGCGGCGCTGGCAGCTTTTCTGGTGCAGGCGGACCCCACGGTGCCGCAGCTGGCGGATGTCAAGACGGCAGTCTCCGAGGCAGTGACCAACTGCATTGTCCATGCCTATCCCGGCACAGTGGGGCAGATCACCCTGCGGGCCGCGCTCTATGAGGGCGGCTTTGTGCGGATTACCGTTTCCGACCGGGGTGTGGGCATTGCGGATGTGGCCCGGGCGATGGAGCCGCTCTACACCACCGGCGACCCGGAGGAACGCGCCGGCCTTGGCTTTGCGGTCATGCAAAGCTTTATGGATAAGGTCCGGGTGACCTCCGCACCCGGGCGCGGCACCCGCGTCACCATGACCAAACGCTTGGATGCCGTCCCGCGGGATTGACTCCTTCTTACATAGGTGTATCGCCCGGCGGTACACCGCCACAGGAGGAAACTGCCATGTCCGCACCATTAGCAGATGCCGCCCGCACCCGGCGGGGAGAATTTATCCAGAACAATCTGGGGCTGGTCCACAGCTGTGCCGGCCGCTTTCGCGGCAGAGGAATTGAATATGAGGATCTGTATGCCGCAGGCTGCCTGGGACTGGTAAAGGCCTGTGATGGGTTTGATGCCTCCCGGGGACTCTGCTTTTCCACCTATGCGGTCCCGGTGATCCTGGGGGAAATCAAAAAGCTGTTCCGGGACGGCGGTACCGTCAAGGTCAGCCGTACCTTAAAGGAGCTGGGACTGAAAATCAATGCCGAGCGGGAACGCTGCCTCAAACGAACCGGCAACGAGCCAAGCGTCACCCAACTGGCGGAAAAACTTCAGACCACCCCGGAACAGGTGGCGCTTGCCATCCGGGCTTCGTTGCCGGCCCTCTCACTGACCCCCGCCGAGAGTGAGGACGGAAACCGTGAATGGGATATCCCGGTGGCGTCCCCGGAAGAGTCGTTGTCGGAGCATATCTCGCTGAATCAGGTCATGGCGCGCCTTGCACCGGAAGACCGGCTGCTCATTCGACTGCGGTTCTTCGCGGGAAAAACACAAAGCGAGACGGCAAGGGTACTCAAAACCACGCAGGTGCAGATTTCCCGCAGGGAACGCAAGATCCTGCAATGGATGCGAAAAGAACTGACCGGGGAGTAACCATTCTGTATAATAAAAGAAGGAAAACAGGAATCAATTGTAAAACACATGTCAAATTGTCGATACAATGGTAAAGAAACTGTCAATTCTGCCAAAAGTGATACTTTAGCACAAAAATTGGCAGAAAACGCTTGACTCTGTTAATTCCACATGGTAATATAATTGCACTGGTTCGGGCCGGTCCCGCAACACTGTCACAGACAGGGCGTGGGCACTTGGACCAGAGAGAACGGCTGAAAGGCTGTTCAAAAAAATCTCAAAAAGGTCTTGACAAAAGACCTGAAATGAGATAAAATAAACAGGCTGTCACAAAGATAGCAGGCCAGCCGGAACGGCTGACAGCTCAGAAAAAACTTCAAAAAAAGTTCTTGACAAAGGAACTTCGCTGTGGTAAAATAAATGAGCTGTCCGCGAGAGCGGCCGGCACAGGACCTTGAAAATTGAACAATACTGAAACTTGTGGAACCTTGAACGTGTTTGGAAAGAACACGAT
>CAJFMB010000056.1 GCA_904390925.1 uncultured Subdoligranulum sp. | reverse complement strand
TGCTTGCCGGTGCCGGTTGTGCTGCCGTAATCGTCAACCAGGGTCAGGTTCCCGTCCGGGGTCAGGGCGCTGCCGCCCCCGCCGCCAAGCAGTCCCATCAGGGAAGAAAGTTCATCTTCTCCAAGAGAGAGGGAAAAGCTGCCATCGCCGGTACTGGCATCGCTGATGGTGAGGTAGTCGCCGCACACATAGCCCTCGCGCTCCGGCAGGAGGATTTTCACCCAGCCGCCTTCGGTGCCGATCACCTCCACCTCAGTCCCATTGGGGAGCTGGGTGATGGCGGCATTGTCGGTCCCTGCGCCGGTGCGGACATTTAGGTTGCCGCCGTTGGTGGTGACGGTCCCGGTCCTGGTGCTGGCCGCCTCGCCGCTGGAAGTGATCTGGAGGCCGCTGTCCGTGGTGGTGACTTCCATCTGGGAGCCGAACAGGGAGGAAAGCAGCTTGGCCACATCTTCCTCGGTCATGGTTTCAGCTTCTGCCGTATCAGAGGCATTTTCGTCTGCATCCGCAGTATCTTCGATACCGCCGGTGGTGGGGGCCTCCGTTTCCTCGGCCTGTTCGGTGCTGGCCGTGGTTTCCGGCTTTGCCTCCGGGTCGTTCCCATTGGCAAAAGCCACCGTAGAAAAAGCCCTCCTGTGCATATGGATACAAAAACGGCTGTAAGGATTGTCTTTTCCTTACAGCCGTAATTGTACCGGATTTTTGGCGGCAAAAGGTCGCCTGCCAGGGGACATTTTGCCGCCGGGTCAGCCGCCCAGCAGGCTCTGGTCAAAGGCAAACAGCGCCTCGTTGACCTGGCAGATGTCATAGTTGCCGTGAGAAATAAAATATTCCACAATAATGTCAAATTTACTGGAATGGGACAAGGCAAACCCTGCCTTGCACAGCAGTTCCCGGGTCTGGTCCATCGGCAGACGCAGCGCAATGGCAAAGGCCAGCACGGTGGGCTTGCTGGGCCGGTAATGCAGGTCCGAACGGATTTTGGAAAACAGCTTCCGACTGATGTTGGCCCGCTTGTAACACTGGGCGTCGGTCATGCCGGACTCGTCAATCTTGCGCAGCAGCATCTGGGAAAAGCTCTCATCCATCTGCCGGACAGCCTGCAGCAGGTCCGGGTCCACGGCAGGCGCGGATGGGGCAGCAGCCGGCATGGGCGCAGCAAAAACCTCCGGGCAGGACTGCTGGATTGCTATGCGGCGGCTCTGTTCGGCCCGGGAATCGGTATGGGCCTCCACATAGCGGTCATCAATGAAGGCGGCGATCTCACGGTGGAGCTGTTCGCTGATGGTGTAAACGGTGCGGTCAAACAGGACCAGATAGACGGTCAGCTCCTGCTGCTGCAAAAATTCTTCGATGGTTTCCACCGCCACCTGCAGTGCCTCCGCCTTGGGGTAACCGTATACCCCGGCGGAAATCAGCGGAAAGGCCACCGTCTCACAGTCCTGTTCCACTGCCAGCTGCAGGGAATTGCGGTAGCAGGCGGTCAGTGCTGCCCGCTCGCCCTGCTGCCCGCCCCGCCAGATGGGGCCCACCGTGTGGATCACATACCGGCAGGGCAGGTTGTACCCGCCGGTCAGCTTGGCCTCGCCGGTGCGGCAGCCGCCCAGCGTGCGGCATTCCGCCAGCAGCCCCGGCCCGGCCGCCCGGTGAATGGCACCGTCCACTCCGCCGCCGCCCAGCAGCGTCGGGTTGGCGGCATTGACAATGGCATCCACCTGCATACGGGTGATGTCGTTGCGTACCATCTGCAAAGGCATGAAGATTCCTCCTGTCCTGGGATGTTCTGCTTTCAGTGTACGCTTTTTGGATTCCCGCCGCAAGGGCGGACGGCGATTTTGGCGGAAAGCTGAATTTTTTTGCCGCTTTGCTTTTGTTCGGAAGGGATTTCTGATATAATACCATTGCATCCGGCGGCAAACGCCCCCGGACAGCGCCACAGATAGATATTGCCTGGGCACCCTGACTGTGTCCGGGCATTCGGGCATGGAACAACGAGAGGGGAGTTCTGTCATGAGCGAAACCACTGCACGTCAGCGCCTGGAAGCCGCCGAGCGCCAGTACGCCGAGACCTTTGAAAAACACCTGGACAACGGGGTTGAGTTCACCAGCCGCAACGTTTACATCGACCCGGAGGTGGAAATCGCCCCTGGCGCCGTGATTCTGCCCGGCTGCATCCTGAAGGGCAACACCAAAATTGCTGCCGGCTGTGTCATCGGCCCCAACACCCTGCTGGAAAACACCACGGTGGGGGCCGGCTCCACCGTCAATGCCAGCCAGTGCTATGACAGCTGCCTGGGCGAGAACAACCGCATCGGACCCTTCACCCATGTGCGGCCCGGCACCGTCACCGCCGAGGGGGTCCATCTGGGCGCCTACGTGGAGACCAAGAACGCCAATTTTGCCGAGGGCAACACCGTCAGCCACCTGACCTACATCGGGGATGCCGACGTGGGCAAGTACTGCAACTTCGGCTGCGGCACCGTCACCTGCAACTACGACGGCGAGGGCAAGTTCCGCACCACCATCGGCGATTATGCCTTCATCGGCTGCAACACCAACCTGGTGGCGCCGGTCAAGGTGGGGGACCACGCCTACACCGCTGCCGGTTCCACCATCGGCCAGGATGTGCCGGCGGGCGCACTGGGCATTGAGCGTGCCAAGCAGGCCGCCATTCCCGGCTGGGGCGAGAAGAAGCTGGAAAAGTACATCGCCAAAAAGCAGAAGCTGGAAGCCGAGAAAAAAGGCTGATTCTATATAATAAGGAGAAGAAATATCCACCATGGCATTGTTTAGCAGTTTGTCGGGGGCCGACTGGCTGATCGCCGGCCTGGGCAACCCCGAACCGAAATACGACGGTACCCGCCACAACACTGGCTTTGCCGCGCTGGACCATCTGGCCGAATGCTGGAAGGTCAGCGTCAGCAAGGCAAAGTGGCAGGGGCTTTCCGGCATTGCCGACGTGGACGGCCACAAGGTGGTGCTGCTCAAGCCCCTGACCTACATGAACCTGTCGGGGCAGAGCATTGCCCCGGCGGCGGGATTTTACAAAATCAAGCCCGACCATGTCATCGTCCTGTGCGATGACATCGCCCAGAAACCCGGGCATATCCGCATCCGGCCTTCCGGGTCGGCGGGCGGCCACAATGGCCTGAAAAGCATCATCAGCTCGCTGGGCACCGACGGCTTTTACCGGGTGCGCATCGGGGTAGGGGAGAAACCCAATCCCCAGTACGATCTGGCTGCCTGGGTGCTGGGCAAGTTCCCGCCCGAGGATGCCAAGGCCGTCACCGGCCGCTTTGACGATGTGGAAGCCGCCTGCCGCCTGCTGATGGCCGGCAAGCTGGCCGAGGCCCAGAACAAGTTCAACCACTGATTCCAAACCGGAAAAATCAGCCGCGGCAAAACCGCGGCAGGGTGCTGTCATGTTCCAACAATTGTTTTCCGCCACAAGTGAATCCGCCAAACTGGCTGCCGCGCTGGCACATCCCGGCGCTGCGGCTTTGTTCGGGCTGCCGGCTGTGGGCCGGGCACAGGTGTATGCGGCACTCAGCCGGGCACTGGGCAAACCGCTCTGCATTGTCACCCCCGGCGAGGTGGAGGCCACCCGATTTGCCGCCGATTTGAACACCCTGGGCATTCCGGCAGCGGTGTTTCCCTCCCGGGATTATGTGCTGCGCCCCATTGAGGACACCTCCCGCGAGTACGAGTACCGCCGTCTGGGGGTACTGGGCGACCTGGTGGGCGGCCGACTGCAGGCGGTCTGCGTCCCCTGCGAGGGCCTGACCCAGTACACCATGCCCAAGGCGGAGTTCTGCCGCAACACCCGCACGCTGCACCCGGGGGACAGCATCCCCCGGGAGGAGCTGACCGGGGCGCTGACCGCCGCCGGCTATGTGCGGCGTGACCGGGTGGACGGCCCGGGACAGTTCTCGGTCCGCGGCGACATTGTGGATATCTTTGCCCCCGACATGAAGGCCCCCGCCCGCATCGAGTTCTGGGGCGACGAGATCGACAGCCTGCACAGCTTTGATCTGGCCAGCCAGCGGCGGGAGGATGCACTGGAAAAACTCTACCTGAGTCCCGCCCGGGAGGTACTGTTCGGCGCTCCTGCCGACGCGGCCGACCTGCTGCGGGCCTACCTGGCCAGACAGCGGGGAAAGAAAAAGACCGCCATGGCCGCCTGTATGGAGGCCGACCTGGCCATGCTGGACGGCGGGGCGCTGCCCATCGCCATGGACAAGTACATCACGGTGCGGTATCCCCAGCCCGCCACCATCCTGGACTATTTTGAGCAGCCGATCTATATTCTGGAGGAACCGGCCTCGCTGCGGGAAGCCGAGCGGGCGGCCCAGTTCCGCCGGGACGAGGAGTTCAAAAGCCTGCTGGAGGACGGGGTGCTCTGCGCCGGGCTGGATACCTTGTATGCCGCGCCGGGCTGGATGCTGGCGCAGGCAGCCGCATATCCCACCCTCTGCGCCGAGAACTTCGCCCGCAGCATGCCGGACCTTCGCCTGACCGAGATTGTCAACGCGCCCGCCCACACGCTGCCCGCCTGGAGCGGTGAGGTGGCCACCCTGGCCGACGAGGATCTGGCCCCGCTGGTCCGGCAGAACTATGCGGTCACGGTGCTTGCCGGCACCGAGCGTGCCGCCAAGGGCCTGGCACGGGACCTGCGGGACAAGGGCTTTTCCGTCACCGAACAGCCGGACACAGCCCCCGCCCCGGGACTGGTGCAGGTGCTGCCGGGACATCTTTCCTCCGGCTGCGAGTATCCCTTTGCCAAATACGCCCTCATCACCTCCCGTGCCTTTGGCGAGTCCGCCGCCGCCAAGCGCAAAAAGGCCAGACGGAACAAGGATGCCCTGTCCAGCCTGACCGACATCACCCCCGGGGACCTGGTGGTCCACCAGAACCACGGCATCGGCCGGTATGCGGGCATCCGCCGCATGGAGGTGCAGGGGGTCACCAAGGATTACCTGCGCATTGAGTACGACAAAAAAGACGTACTGTATGTGCCGGTCACCCAGCTGGACCTGCTCTCCCGCTACACGGCGCCCGGCGACAGCGAGAAGGTCAAGCTCAGCCGTCTGGGCGGCACCGAGTGGGCCAAGACCCGCAAGAGGGTCCGGGCCGCCACCGAGCAGATGGCCCAGGAGCTGATCGAGCTGTATGCCCGCCGCAAGCAGGCCCACGGCTATGCCTTCCCGCCGGACGACACCTGGCAGACCGAGTTCGAGGAGCGCTTTGCCTACGACGAGACCCCCGACCAGCTGGAATCCGCCGCCGAGATCAAGCACGACATGGAACAGCCCTGGCCGATGGACCGGCTGCTCTGCGGCGACGTGGGTGTCGGCAAGACCGAGGTTGCCCTGCGCGCCGCCTTCAAGTGCGTCATGGGCGGCAAGCAGTGCGCGATTCTGGCGCCCACCACCATTCTGGCCTGGCAGCATTTCAACACCGCCATCTCCCGCATGGAGGCATTTCCCATCCGGATCGGGCTGCTCAGCCGCTACCGCTCCGCCAAGGAACAGAAGGAGACCATCCGCGGCCTCAAGGACGGCACGGTGGACATTGTGGTGGGTACCCACCGGCTTCTCTCCAACGATGTCAAGTTCAAGGACCTGGGCCTTGTCATCATTGACGAGGAACAGCGCTTCGGCGTCAAGCACAAGGAAAAGCTCAAGGAAAACTTCATCGGGGTGGATATGCTGACGTTGTCGGCCACCCCGATTCCCCGCACGCTGAACATGGCGTTGTCCGGCATCCGGGACATGTCCACCATCGAGATGCCCCCCACCGAGCGCCGCCCCATCGAGACCTATGTGATGGAATATGACGCCGGCATCATCGCCGAGGCCATCAAGAAGGAGCTGGCCCGGGGTGGCCAGGTCTATTATCTGTACAACCGGGTGGATTCCATCGAGGAATGTGCCGCCCGCATCGGCAAGATGGTGCCGGGCGCCCGCATCGGCATTGCCCACGGCAAAATGACCGAGGAACAGATCTCCACCGTCTGGCAGCAGCTGCTGGATGCCGAGATTGATATCCTGGTCTGCACCACCCTGATCGAGACCGGCATCGACGTGCGCAACTGTAACACCCTGATTATTGAAAACGCCGACCGCATGGGGCTGTCCCAGCTGTACCAGATCCGCGGCCGGGTGGGGCGGTCCAGCCGCAAGGCCTACGCCTATTTCACCTTCCAGCGGGACAAGGTCCTGACCGAAATTGCCGCCAAGCGGCTGTCTGCCATCCGGGAGTTCACCGCCTTCGGGTCAGGGTTCCGCATCGCCATGCGGGATTTGCAGATCCGCGGCGCCGGCAACCTGCTGGGACACAGCCAGCACGGCCACATGGAGGCGGTGGGCTACGATCTCTATGTCAAGATGCTGGGACAGGCCATCGCCCAGGCCAAGGGCGAGCCGCCGGCGCCCGACAAGAGCGACTGCCTGGTGGACATCAACGCCGACGCCTACCTGCCCGAGAAGTACATCCCCGACGCAGCGGGACGCATCGAGGCCTACAAGCGCATTGCCGCCATCGAGACCGCGGAGGACGCCACCGACGTGCTGGATGAGCTGATCGACCGGTACGGCGACCCGCCCCGCAGCGTGCAGGGCCTGGTGGATATCTCGCTCATCCGTGTCACCGCAGCCCGGGCCGGCATCAACGAGATCGCCCAGAAGGGCAACGCGTTGCTGCTCTACACCGACGTGATCGGTCCGCAGCAGCTCACCCCCCTGATGGACGCGATGCCCCACCGGGTGGTGTACAGCGGTATTGGCCGGCCGGCCATCTCGCTGCATGTGGCAAAAGGGGAGGACCCGCTGGTCATTCTGCGGGACGCGGTTGCCCTGCTGCCCGGGGCCAAAAAGCAGGGGGCCTGACCCCCAACGCTCCGGTTCGCCCCCACACAATTTACACATGTACCGGGTGCCTTTGACTTGAAAACGGGACCCAAAGCGGCTATAATGGCTATATATACTGCACGGGTGTGCCTGTGCGGGAAAGTCGGGGGCGCAGTGCTGCGCCCTGTATAAAGGAGAGAACCCACCCACATGAAACAGAAGTTCATCAGTCTGGGCCTGGCGCTGGCCATGCTGCTCGGCATTGCAGGCTGTAACATCACCACCCCCGCCACCGTCGGCAGCATCGGCGGTGTGGAAATTCCCGCCGGCATTTACCTGCTGGCTCAGCTCAACGCCTACAACACCGCCGCTTCCCTGGTGGATTTCGCCACCGGCGAAAGCGCCGACGACATCAATGTGGTGCTGAAGGCGGAAGTCACCGGCACCATCAACGACGAGGAAGTCACCACCGACGGTGCCGACTACATCAGCCGCCTGACCATGTCGTCGCTGGAATACTACGCCGCTGTGGAGACGCTGTTTGACTCGCTGGGCGCCACGCTGGAAGATGCCGCAACCTCCGAGGCTGCCGACAGTGCCAGCTCGATGTGGGAGTCCCAGGGGGATCTGTACACCGCCAACGGCATCTCCCAGGATTCGCTGGAAGCCTACCTGCTGGTGGACCAGAAGGCACAGGCTTGCTTGGATGCCCTCTATGGCCCCGACGGCCAGCAGCCGGTTACCGAGGATGAGTACCGGGATTTCATTGAGAATGATTGCCGCTTTATCGAGTCGGTCAGCTTCCCGTTGATTGACTACAGCACCTACAATATGGTTTCCACCGGCGACACCGCCTACACCGAAATTCAGGACCTGGCCGCCCAGTGCGCCGTTGACCTGAACGAGAGCCTGCCGGTGACCAATGCCATCACCGAGCTGTCCATCCTGCAGTCGGCTGCCGCCTACTACGTGCCCCAGGCCATGGAAGCGCTGGGCTCCACTCTGGAAAGTTCGCAGGCTTCCTACTACGCATCGGCTCAGCTGTACCTGCCCAGTGAACTGGAAAGCTATTCCGACGGAAACGGCGGCAATACCCTGACCGATGCCCTGGATGCAAATCCCGGCAGCTTTGTGACGGTGGACATGGGCTCTGCGCTGGTGGTTGCCTGTGCGGTGGACCCGTTGTCGGTGTATGACGTGGATACCTTTGTTTCCTCCTACGATCTGCTGACCGAGATGAAGCAGCAGGATCTGCTGGATCAGCTGTATTCCGACGGAGCAACCATGGAGCATGCGCTGGACGAAAGTGCCATGAACACCTACAAGGTGCAGAATATCAAACACAGCGTCTGATTCAGGACGCGCAAGATACGGCCGCGCAGCAAGGGCCGGGGCCGCCGGCCCCGGCCCTTGCTGCACCTGAGCGGCTGACACAGGACGTTCCCCCGCAACTGCGGGGAAATCCCAAAGGAGGGAACAAAATGAAACCGATGGTAAAACGACTTGCAAGTCTGACACTGGCCGTCTGCCTGCTGGGCAGCACAGCCGTGTTGCCTGCCGGCGCTGCCCCCTGGAGCCAGCCTGCCGGCGGAGTGCTGGAAACGCTGCTGGATGTGCCAATTCTCGGCAATCTGCTGCGCCTGTTTACCGGCGATGAGGCCGACACCACCGGCGAGACTGCTGATCCTGCCGCTCTGACTGTTGCTACGCCGGAATCTTCCACGCCGGAATCCTCCACCCCCGAATCCGCTACGCCGGAGACCGCCACCCCGGAAAGCACCATCTCCTGGCCGGACAGCTGGATGGTGGGCTCCGCTGCACCTGGCGGATTGTATCCTGCCGGTGACCCGGACGCCGCCCGCAGCCTGACGGTCTCCACAACGCTGTGGAGTACGGTGGAGCTGGAAACCGGCACACTGGACGCTGCCTGCCGGGAGGAAACCAACTTTGGTGATCTGGTTGCCGATGCCATCTCCTATGCGGCGGCTTCCAGCGATGCCTGGCAGCAGGACCCGCTGCCGCTGGTGTCGGTGCTGGATGGGCGCCGGCTGGTCAAATCGGTGCCGGCCGGTACCGTGCTGGAGGAAGGCAACCTGGGCGATTATCTGACCGACGACAGCATTGCCCTGGCGGTGGTCACACCCCAGAAGTTGCAGTACATTCTGGCCGAGGCCATGCAGGCCATGCTGGATACCGACTCGGAACAATACGGTGATTTCCTGCAGGTCAGCGGTCTGCGGTTCACCTACCAGACCACCGACGGAAGCATTCAGCTGAAAAATCTGTGGCTGGCCGGCCCTGACGGCGAGATTGCCCTGGACCTGCAGGACAATTCCACCCGCATTGCCCTGGCACTGCCCACCACGCTGTATCAAATCTATACTTCCGACAGCGACAATCTGCTGGCCGATGCCGGACTGACGCTGCACGGTGCCCTGCTGGATCTGGGGAAAAACTGCGATGCCGATACACTGAAGATCATGTTGCAGCGCGGCGGCACCTCCGGCCGGATTCTTCCCGACGGGGCGGAACCCTTTACCGCTTATCTGAAAACCGACGGCAGCATCACCAATGCATCCGCCACCGTCTATGTGGATGGCGTTTCGGTGCAGGCCAAGCTGGATAAAACCGGTACGCTGGTCATCGACAATCTGGCGCCCGGCGGCCATACCGTTACATTGGTGCCCGGTGGGACCGAGTATTACGTCAGCAGTCTGCTGGATGTGGGGACCGACAACCAGGCGTTGCAGCCGGTCGTCACCCTGCCGGAAGAGTTTGTCACCACTCCGCTGACGACACCGACGCCGCAGACCAGCCCCAAGCCCACGGCAACCCCCAAACCCACTGCCACGCCCAAGCCCGCGGCCACTGCCGCCCCGGCCCAGAGCCAGCAGACCACCGTCACTGTGACGGCCACGGCAACCCCGTCGCCCACGCCGGTCCCGACCCCGGTGGTCACGCCGGCACCGGTATCCACCCCCACATCCCATGCCACGGCAAAACCCTCCTCGGACAGCGGGGTCAAGGACCCCACCGCCGGGACCATCATCGGCGTGACGCCTGCCCCCACGCTGGAGCCTACCCCCACCCCGGAACCCACTCCGACCCCCACCCCTGACCCGGAGGAGGAAGAGCAGGCCCAACAGATGCAGGAAACCTCCAGCATGCTGCCCCTGTATGTGGGCATCGGCCTTCTGGTGGTGTGCGCCGTGATCGTCGCGGTAGTAGTGATCCGGCGTCGTCTGGAGGACGGCAGCGGCAGACACTACCGTAAACACTGATTGACATAAGTATCAATAAAAAACGGCAGCCCGCCGGGAGGTTTCTCCCGGCGGGCTGCCGTTTTACAGTTCAGAATCAATCGTGGGTCGTGGCAAACTGGATGGAAATGCCCACCACCGACAAAATCAGCAGCAGCGCGATGTGCAGCGGGGCCCCCGGCAGGTTCCAGCCCATCCGTACCAGGCTGGACAGGGTGCATCCCGCGCCGGCAAAGCCGGTAATAATGATCATGACCGGCTGGTCCAACCGGACGGCCAGAATGCCGGCCACCGCAAACACAATGGCCAGAATGGCCAGCTGCAACCAGATCTGCAGCGAATACTGAACCAGAAAATTGGAAACCAGCAATACGGCGCAGCCGCCGCACAGGACAAAGACGCCTGCGTCGTACAGCCAGGAACAGAAAGCCGCCAGCAGCAGGGCGACCACCACCGCAGCAATCAGGGTGCCGTTCTCGTCCAGGATCAGGGGAGCCACCTGGTAGGTGATCAGGTACCCGATCAATCCCCCGGCCAGCATGATGGCGGCCTGGCGCAGCCGATAGCCCATAAAACAGATGGCCAGGCCAATCGCCAGCGAGATCACCGGCGATGGAATGCTGTTGATGATGGTGGTGAGATCAAGACTAGACAGATCCATGACAGGCTCCTTCAAAATCGCAGCCGGGACATCTCAGGCGTTGGTCTGCGACAGAATGTGACAGATTTTTCCATATACAACGCTATTGTAACATGGCCACAGATTCTGCGCAAGGGCCTGCCATGGGACAAAAAAGCGGCAGTGACCCCTCCCGCAAGGGAAGAACACTGCCGCATATTTTCTGGAAAAATCCGGAAATTGTTATTTCTGGCGGGCGAACAGCCGGGGCATTGCCTTGTACAGGATCACCGCGCCGGCCACCGTCAGGATGGTTTCCGGCAGCATGTAGCTGAAGTTGTAGGCAAAGCTGTAAAACCAGCACAGGGCATCCTCACCCAGGTTGGCATTGAACCAGGCACCCCAGCCAAAATTGCTCAGCCATTCAAAGGCAGTTTCGTAGTCCTTCCAGACAATGTAGCCGGACAGAAAACTGCAGACAAACCGGATCAGGCAGACAACAGTGGTGCCCACGGCAACGCCGGCCAGCCGGTTTTTGAAGGGCTTGGCAATGGCACCGGCCAGGCCCAGCGCCGTGAAAGCCAGCAGATAGTCAAACAGGATACAGCCGATCTGGGCCCACACCGTCTGGCAGTAGGCCAGGTTGCTGATGCCCTGGACAAACTGGATCAGACTGTACAGAAATGCGGTGCCCAGGCCCCACTTGGTGCCGTGGCGCAGACTCATCATGATGATGGGCAGCATGGACAGCAGGGTGATGCTGCCGCCGCGGGTCCAGACCAGCGACAGCGGGAACAGACTCAGCACGGTGCCCAGCGCGATCATCAGCGCGGCTTCCACCAGGGTGCGGGTACGGGAATGGGTTGCAGACATAAACGATGCGCTCCTTTTTGCGCGGTTCCATAACAAAACAAAGTCGCAAAATCTATCTGCAAGACGGCATCTGCTGCGTTATCGGGCTTTGCATTCCACCAAGGAGTGCCGCAGCCCTCTGCCTTGCATCTGCCGCCTTGCAGCGATTTTGCGATGCTTCGCAGTTCTTGCAGA
>CAJFMB010000055.1 GCA_904390925.1 uncultured Subdoligranulum sp. | reverse complement strand
ACAGGAGTGGCGCCGCTGACGCTGCGCCACTCCTGCTAAAATTCAATATTCCTACTCAGGGGCTCTTTTTGTGCTGTCCGCACAACCTGGGGCGGTTCACAGACCCGGGGGAAGGGCTTTCTGGTCTGAAAAGGTATGCGGGTCAGCGCCCGGCTTCGGCCAGCAGGGCACCCAGATCCTCAAAAATGTCATGGGGCAGCATGGCCAGCTGACTTTTGCGGACGGCACACCGGTCGGCGGCGGCCCCGTGCAGCCAGACCCCGCAGCAGGCGGCGTCGGCGGGGGAAAGTCCCTGGGCCAGCAGCGCGGCGATCATTCCGGCCAGAATGTCCCCGCTGCCGCCCCGGGAAAGCCCCGGGTTTCCGGTGGTGTTTTTCCACAGCCTGCCGTCCGGTGCGGCCACAATGGTGCCGCTGCCCTTCAATACCAGCACACAGTGATGCTGGCTGGCATAGCGGGCGGCAATGCCCGGGCGGTCAGCCTGGACCTGCGCCACCGTCAGTCCGGTCAGCCGGGCCATCTCGCCGGGATGGGGCGTCAGGATGGTTTGTTCCGGCAGGGACAAATCACCCGCCGACCCGCCGGCCAGGGCGTTGAGCCCGTCGGCGTCCAGCACGCAGCCCCGCCAGACAAAAGCTCCGCCCAGCAGAACCTGCAATACCGCCCCGGCCCCGGGGCCAAGTCCCGGCCCGGCCAGCAGCACCGCCTTGCCTGGCGCAAAGCGTCCCGCCGCTGCCTGCACATCCTCCGGCAGCAGGCAGCCGTCCCCGCCTGCCCGGCAGGGCAGCACGCAGCATTCCGGGCTGCGGGCCAGCGCCAGCTGCATCGCCTCCGGCACCGTGGCCAGAAACACCAGCCCCGCCCCGCAGCGCAGTGCACCTTCGGCGGCCAGCACCGGCGCGCCGCGGTAGGAAACGCTGCCCGCGAAGGCCGCCACTGTGCCGTAACTGCCTTTGTTGGTGTCGGCCGCCCGGCGGGGCAGTTTTTCCAAAACCAGTTCCCTTGTGATGTCCTGCATGGCGTTTCCCTCCCGCTGGATGTCCGGCACAAAATTTTGGCAGCCACCGGCAAAGCCTTTGCACTTTGCCGGCGTTTGTATTATAGTGGACGTATAGTTACAGTATAAAGCATTTCGCGCAAAAAGAAAGGGGAAGACGTTATGGTTCCACAGCTGGAGGCTCTGATCGCCCAGAGCAACAATATTGTCTTTTTCGGCGGGGCGGGCGTCTCCACCGAGAGCGGCATTCCGGATTTCCGCAGTGTTGACGGGCTGTACCATCAGAAATTCGATTATCCGCCGGAGGTCATGCTCAGCCACAGCTTTTTTGTCTCCCACACCGAGGAATTTTTCCGCTTCTACCGGGAAAAGCTCATTGTCCACGGGGCAAAGCCCAACGCCGCCCACATCCGCCTTGCCCAGCTGGAACACCAGGGCAAGCTGAAAGCGGTGGTCACCCAGAACATCGACGGCTTACACCAGGCGGCGGGCAGTCATCGGGTGTATGAGCTGCATGGCTCGACACTGCGCAACTACTGCACCCGCTGCGGAAAATTCTATGACGTGGATTTCATCGAAAAGTCGGAGGGTGTGCCCCGCTGCACCGAATGCGGCGGCGTGGTCAAGCCGGATGTGGTCCTCTACGAGGAGGGCCTGGACCCGGATACGCTGGAAGGCGCCGTCCGTGCCATTTCCGCCGCCGACCTGCTGATTGTGGGCGGCACCAGCCTGGTGGTCTACCCGGCGGCGGGACTGCTGCAGTATTTCCGCGGCAAACATCTGGTGGTCATCAACAAGCAGCCCACCCCTGCCGACAGCCGGGCTTCGCTGGTTTTGAACATGCCCATCGGCAAGGCACTGGGCCCGGAACCGGTGGAGACATACCAGAACTGATTTTGCAACGAAACTGCACCGAAAACGGGGGTTTGCCATACGCAACTGCCGGCTAGCGAATGCCGTTATGTAAAAATGCGGAATTTTTCTAGCATTTTTTGTTTTTTTTATGAAAAACGATTGCATTCATTCCCACTGTTCTGTTATGATTGTTAACGGGAAAGTATGGGCAGCAGCCTTTTCGGAGGGAGTGCCTGTCGCACACCTTTAGGCCTGCTGCAGACGGGAGGAGCGGTATCTATGGCAAATCTTCTGACGGACTTCACCAAAAAACGTGAATTTCTGGCATGCATCGATTCTGATGGCTGTGTCATGAATACGGTACGCGTCAAACACATGGACGTGTTCTGCCCGGAACTGATCCGAACTTTTTCACTGGAACCCTATGCCGAACTGGTCACCGAGGCCTGGGAGGAAATCAATCTGCACAGCATTACCCGGGGCATCTCCCGGTTTGAAAGCGTCATGCTGATTTTCGACCGGCTGAAAAACCATGGGGTGGAGGTTCCCGGCAGCGAGGAGATCGCCAGCTGGGTTTCCACCTCCAGCGAGCTGAGCACTGCCACCCTCAAACAGGAAGTGGTACTTACCGGCAGCCTGGCGCTGCGCAAGCTGCAGCAGTGGAACGCCACCTGCAACCGGCGGATTCAGGCACTGGAACCCACCTTTGAACCCTTTGTCGGCGTGGAAAACAGTCTGCGCCAGCTGCATGCCGTGGCAGATGTGGCGGTGGTCTCTGCCGCCAACGAGTCCGCCATCGCCAGCGAGTGGAACCGCTACGGGCTGGCCCGCCATGCGGATGTGATCTTCGGCCAGGAAGTGGGCAGCAAGGCCAACAGCATTGCCACCATGCTGACCTGCGGGTACGAGAGCCGCAAGGTGATGATGGTGGGCGATTCCATGGGCGATGCCCAGGCGGCTGCCGCCAACGGGGTGGCCTTTGTGCCCATCCTGCCCGGCCGGGAGGCTGAGAGCTGGCGCCGCCTGCAGGAGGAAGCCCTGCCCAAGCTGCTGCACGGCACTTTCCGCCAGGCCTATCAGGCGGAACTTCTGGCGGCACTGCGCAGCGCACTGCACGGCTGACCGGGAAGGGGGAAATCCGGATGGATATTCTTTGGGTTGTTGCTTTGCTGGTGTTGGGCATCCTGATGGTTGCCGCCCCAAAGCTGCTGTGGAAGGTGGAACACTTCCTGTCCGTAAAGGGCGGCGAGCCGTCGGAGTTGTATCTGCTTGCCATGCGCCTTGGCGGGATCTTTTTTATCCTGGCCGCCGTCGCCATCATTCTCTATCTGATCGTTCAGTGAGCGAAATCTTCTTTACACAAAACAGAAAAGCGCCGGGCTGGCAACAGCCTGGCGCTTTTTGCGTGATGGGGGAACCCCGGGCCGCCGCCTTACACCAGCACGTCCTTGATCAGCAGCGAAAGCCCGCCGGTAGCGCTGTGGATAAACTCTACCGCTTCGTCGCTGTTGCACAGTTCGGCGGGGATCTTGATCTCGATGCCGCTCTCGGTGCGGAAGCTGCGGCTGGCCATCTTTCGCATCCGGGCGGGACTGACGGTCACATGGTCGTCCCCGGCCACGCCGGCCTCGGCCAGGGCCTGTTCAAAGGCGGGGGCGGCCAGGGGATAACTCTCCCGCATCCGGGCACGCACATCCTCCACCGCGATGGTATTGTCCACCGCCTGGTTGTGCACCATCAGGTCCACCGCTGTCTCGGTACCGCCGTCAAAGGGCGGCACATCGTCCAGCGATTCCGGCTCGGGGTAGGCCTGCCGCACCGCAGCGGCTGCCGATTCGCAGACCGCTTTCAGCTTGGCCTTCTCCGGCAGGGCCTGACCGCAGCCGAATACCCGGGTGGACAGGTAGACATCCTTCTTGCCGTCCATCTCGTACTTTTTCTCGATCAGCCGGATGTGGTTGGTGGCCCGGTCGATGAGCACCGCCTCCTCCGCCTTGGGGGTGCCGGGCAGCAGGGTGCGCTGGGGTGTCATGCCGGAATACTGGGCGTTGCCCAGCGTGCGGGTCTGATGAGTGTAGCCGGGCTTGTAGCAGAGCTTGAGCACCCCCAGATAGGGCACGCCGCCCGCCAGAAAATCCACCACCGCCAGGTCACCGGCGGGAATGGCGGGATACTGGAGCATCTGCTCAAAAATGACGCCGGCAATCCGCCGGGACAGGTCGATGAAATCCGGGTTGCTGGCCAGCTCCTGGGCAAAGGCTGAGTCGGGCAGAAAATCGCAGCTGCGGCTGTCGTCGGCGGAAAAGGCCTTTTCCAGACAGATGGTGAAATATTCGGTCAGGTCGGCGTCCAGGTCGGTCTCCCGGTCGGACAAAAGCGGCTCGGAGGCGCCGGTGTCGAGAATATGGTAGATAACCCGTTTGATATTGATCTCCATGGGGGATGCTCCTTTGAAAGTGGTCAGATACTGTCAGTATACCACACCCGGGCGAATTATGGAATCGCATATTCCCGCCCCGAACGGCATACACTAAGCCAGGAGTCCTGCCCGCACAGGCAGAAAAAGGAGGCATCTTTCATGTCCGAATCCAAGGAAAAAACGCCCCTGCCGCCCAATTCCGCCCGCGGCCAGACCGGCGGCAACACCACGCCGGTTCCGCCCGCCGGCAGCACCCGGGCCTGTCCGCCACAGAATGATAACTATCTGCACCGCACCATGCCTTCCCGCCAGAAGGCTGCCAAGGCCTTTTTGCAGGGCAAGGCGCCGGGGGTGCAGCAGAGCTATGCCCCCAACGCCGAGACCAGCTCGGTGGAAGGCTGGGTGGAGGATGACGAGACGGTGGAACGCCTGGCCCGCTGGCGCCGGGACGCACCCTACGGCTGATCACAGACAAACCGGGCCGGAGCCCCTCCCTGTTGGAGGAAACTCCGGCCCGGCCTTTTTCAGTTGGTGGATTCGGCGGTGTCTGCGGGTTTCAGCAGGGTCCCGTCGGGGGCAAAGCTGCCGCTTTCCATCACGGTGTTCAGGTGATCCAGCACCCGGGCAATGTCTGCCGGGTCGGTCAGCAGCGAGGTCACGCCGCCGGACTGGCGGCAGGGCAGCAGCCGGCAGGTGGGCACCCCGTCAGCACTGACCGTCACCGTCAGCAGGGCGGTGTCCTGACTTTCCATATTGAACCAGAAGTTGCCCAGGCTGTAAAACACCGGCACATCGCCCCGCCAGCCGGCCCCCTGCAGAATATGCGGGTGGGCACCCACAATCAGGTCGGCCCCCGCCTCGGCATAGTCGGTGGCCAGGTCGATCTGGGCCTGCTCCAGCACGGTGGATTCCTCGGTGCCCCAGTGGACGTAGACCACCACAAAGTCGGCGTTTTCGCTGGCGGTGCGGATGGCCTCCAGCGTTTCCGCCGGATCATAGGTGTAAAGCACGCCGGGGCTGTCGGCGGTGGCCTGGGGGGTCATGATGTATTTCTCCGCCCGGGTGGCCCCCACAAAGGCGATGGTCAGGTCTCCCGCCAGATAATATTGTGCCTGCTGGGCCTCGGCCAGGTTCCGCCCGGCACCGATGTAGGGAATGCCCGCGTCCTTCAGCACGTCCAGCGTGTCCAGAAAGGCATCCGGCCCGTAGTCGCCGCAGTGGTTGTTGGCCAGCGACACCAGATCCGCTCCCATCGTGTACCAGTAGACGGCGTTGCCCGGCTGCGCCTCAAAGGTGTAGGCCTTGCCCGGCAGCGGACTGCCCCGGCTGGACAGACAGAACTCGTTGTTGCACAAAAGCAGGTCCGCCCCGCGCATCAGTTCCAGCAGGTCGGGGGAAAAGTTCTCGGCAAAATCGCTGCGGCCGCTGGCGGTGTAGCTTTGCATGATGTACCAGTTATCGGCAAAGTTCACGTCGCCGGTGAAAGCCAGCGTCACGCTGCCATCGTCGGCAGGGGTGATCCGATGCCAGTTGGCGGGCAGTGGGGTGGGCTCCGGCGTGGGTTCCGGCGTCGGTGCAGGGGTGGGGGAAACCGCAGGGGCGGCTGACGGCTGCACCGCCCCGCTTTGCCCGGCGGCACATCCGGTCAGCAGCAACGCACACAGCAAAACCAGCCAGCGTTTCATTCCCCACACCCCCTGTTGAACATCTGCCTTCACCTTACCATAGCCTGCGGCGGATTGCAACCACCTGCCGCCGACTTGACACAGCACCGCCCCTGTGGGATAATACGGACGGAACAAAACAGGGGAGGAAACGCGCCGTGAAAGTAATGGTGATGGACGGCCAGGGCGGCGGCCTGGGCCGTCAGCTGGTGGGGGCAATCAAGGCAAAACGCCCGGATGTCACGCTGCTGGCTGTGGGCACCAACAGTGCCGCCACCACCGCCATGCTGCGCGCCGGCGCCGACCAGGCCGCCACGGGGGAAAATGCCGTGGTGGTGGGCTGCCGCACCGCCGATGTGATTGTGGGACCGGTGGGCATTGTCATTGCCGACGCCATGCTGGGGGAGATCACCCCGACCATGGCGCTGGCGGTGGGCCAGAGCCGGGCCCGGCGTATCCTGATCCCCGTCAACCAGTGCGATAATATTGTTGCCGGTGCCCAGGGCCAGCCCATGGCCCGGCTGGTGCAGTGCGCCGTCGAGGCGCTGGACCAGCTGGATTCCTGTTCCCGCTGACAACCGGGCGGCTGAAGCCGTCCGATCCGCGGCAGAAGCTGCGGCAGGGAAACGGAACCGCCGCCGGTTGTTTTGATGTACCAGGATACCAGGAAGGTGTCCGCTTTCCCCAGGGAAGCGGGCGCCTTCGTTTGCTTTCGGGAGGGTTTGCATGACCTTACAGCAGTTTTTCACCGCCGTGCCAAAGGCGGCGGTGGCGTTTTCCGGCGGGACCGACTCGGCCCTGCTGTTGTGGGCGGCCAAACAGTACGGCTGCGATCTGCGCGCCTACTATGTCAAGACCGCCTTCCAGCCAGACTTTGAGCTGGCGGATGCCCGTCGGCTGGCTGAACAGCTGTCGGTGCCCATGACGGTGGTGGAGATGGACATTCTCTCGGTGCCGGAAGCCGCCGCCAATGGACCCCGCCGCTGCTACTACTGCAAGCGGGCACTGTTCGGGCGGCTGCGCCAGGCGGCAGCGGCGGACGGCTTTTCGGTGCTGCTGGACGGCACCAATGCCAGCGACGACGCCGGCGACCGTCCCGGCATGGTGGCGCTGCGGGAACTGGAGGTCCGCTCCCCGCTGCGGGAATGCGGCATCTCCAAGGCAGAGGTGCGCCGGATGTCCCGGCAGGCGGGACTTTTTACCTGGGACAAGCCCGCCTACGCCTGCCTGGCCACCCGGGTGCCCACCGGCACCGCCATCACCGCCGACGCCCTGCACCGGGTGGAACAGGCCGAGACCGCCCTGACTGCCCTGGGCTTTTCGGATTTCCGGGTACGGCTGCTGGACGGCTGTGCCCGCATCCAAATGACGGAGGATCAGCTGCCCCGGGCGCTGGACTGCCGCGGGCAGATTCTCAAGGCACTGGAACCGCTGTTTCCTGCGGTGCTGCTGGACCTGGCCGCCCGGCAGCCCTCCCGGTGACGCTGGCCACAACAGAAAGGGGATACCCGGATGGAAACCAACAGACATGATATTTTGCAGTTGCTGCGCGCGGTGGCCGACGGCAAAACCCGCCCGGAGGATGCGCTGCTGCAGCTGAAGGAGGAACCCTTCGCAGAGCTGGGCTATGCCAAGGTGGACCTGCACCGCAGCGTGCGTCAGGGCGCCGCCGAGGTGATTTACGGTGCCGGCAAAACGCCGGAACAGATTGCCGGCATTGCCAAAGCCATGGGGGAGCGGGGGGGCCGCAACATCCTGATCACCCGCATCGGCCAGGAGGCCGCCGACTTTGTGGCGGGTCAGGTCCCGCTGGACTATCACCCGCTGCCCCGGCTGGCGGTGGCCTATCCCGGCCCGCACCGGTCGCTGGGCAATATTGTGGTGGCCACCGGCGGTACCAGCGATATGCCGGTGGCGGAGGAAGCCGCCCTCACCGCCGAACTGATGGGCAACAAGGTCACCCGGCTTTATGATGTGGGGGTGGCGGGACTGCACCGGCTGCTGTCCAATCTGGACCCGCTGATGCAGGCCCGCTGCGTTGTTGCGGTGGCCGGCATGGAGGGCGCCCTGGCCTCGGTGGTGGGCGGCCTGGTGGACTGTCCGGTCATTGCGGTGCCCACCAGCGTCGGGTACGGTGCCAGCTTCGGCGGTCTGTCGGCGCTTTTGTCCATGCTCAACTCCTGCGCCTCGGGATGCAGCGTGGTGAATATTGACAACGGCTTCGGTGCAGGATTCCTGGCCAGCCGCATCAATCAGATGGAAGGACTGAAGGAAGAATGAAAACCCTGTACCTGGAATGCAGCATGGGCGCCGCCGGCGATATGCTGATGGCAGCGCTGTATGATCTTCTCGAGGACAAGCAGGCCTTTGTGGACAAGATGAACGCGCTGGGCCTGCCGGGGGTGTCGGTCTGCCCCACCGCGGCAAAGACCTGCGGCATTGCCGGAACCCACATGGCGGTGACGGTGAACGGCCGGGAGGAAGAGGAAGCCGACCACGACCATGGACACGAACATGGCCATGAGCATGCCCATGACCATCTGCATGACCACGAGGAAGAACACCACCACGCCCATCATCACCATGCCACACCGGGCCATATTGCGGAAATCATTGACGGACTGCCGCTGCCCGAGCCGGTCCGCACCGCTGCCCGGGCGGTCTATGACGACATCGCCCGCGCCGAGGCCAAAGCACATGGCTGTCCGGTGGGGGATGTGCACTACCATGAGGTGGGAGCCCTGGATGCCGTGGCGGACGTGACCGGTGTCTGCTATGCGCTGTACCTGCTGCACCCCGACCGGATTGTGGTTTCGCCCGTCCATGTGGGCAGCGGCACGGTTCGGTGTGCCCACGGCATCATGCCGGTGCCGGCGCCCGCCACCGCCAACCTGCTGGAAGGCGTACCCACTTACGGCGGCGCGGTGCAGGGGGAACTCTGCACCCCCACCGGGGCAGCCCTGCTGGCCCATTTTGCCGATGCCTTCGGCCCCCAGCCGGTGATGGCGGTGGAACAGGTGGGCATCGGCATCGGCACCCGGGAGTTCGACCGGGCCAACTGCCTGCGGGCCTTCTGGGGGGAGTCCTCCGAGCAGGCCAACGGCGAGATTGTGGAGCTGGTGGCCAACATTGACGATATGACGCCGGAGGAACTTTCCTTTGCCACCGCACGCCTGCTGGAGGCAGGGGCGCTGGATGTCTACACTGTCCCCGGCACCATGAAAAAGGGCCGCCCCGGCCACCTGCTGACGGTTCTGGCCGCCCCCGAAAACACCGATGCCCTGGCAAAAGCGGTGCTGACTCAGACCACCACCAACGGGCTGCGGGTCCGCCGCTGCGGCAAGTATTTCCTGACCCCGTCCATCGCCACGGTGGACACGGCCTGGGGCCCGGTGCGCGTCAAGCAGGCCGACGGTTTTGGCATCCACCACGCCAAGGCGGAGTATGAGGATGTGGCCCGCATTGCCCGGGAGCAGAACCTGCCCTGCCGCGAGGTGCAGCGCGCCGTGGAAAAGAAACTGTAAAACTGTATTATACAAACCTGTAGAAACAAAAAAGCGACACGCCGCCCGGTCCTCGAAAGGGGACGGGCGGCGTGTGTCGTTTTTATCTATGTGATGGCCGAAAGGGGAGAAAACGGCCTTGTTGGTTGTCTGCTCCGGACCGGGCGAATGCCCTGGCATGGTCGGAGAGCAGTGGTGGAGCGGTCCGTTATTGCGGTTCCGTTCGTTTCTGTGATTGTTATATTACGCTCCAATTTTGAAAGCCATATAGAAAAGCTTTGAAAAAACTGGAAACAAAATTTGAACAGAGTATGTCCGCCGGATTTCGCCAAAAAGCTGCCCTTCGCCGCAGGGCAAAGGACAGCTTTGAGGAAGGGAAACGCTTATTGGGTCAGAATGTCAATGTCGCCGGAAGTGGTTTTCACTTCCAGCCGGCAGCCGGTGCCGGGCAGATGCAGCCGCCGCCGGACTTCCATCCCGTTGCAGCGGATGTCGCCGCTGATGGTGGAAGCAGTCACGTCGGCGTTCTGAGCCGCCGCCCGCACGTCACCGGACACTGTGGTGCAGCCGATGGACACTGCCACCGGGCCACTGACAATACAGTCGCCGGATACGGTGTTCAGCTGCAGGGTGTCCAGCGCCGCACCGCAGTCCACATCGCCGGATACCGTGCGGAACCGGGCTTCTTTGGCCTCAGTGTCCCGGCAATCCAGGTCGCCGGAGGTGGTGGTGACGGAAATCTTCTCGCCGTGCAGCCCCGCCAGCGTCACATCGCCGGACACGGTGGCCAGCGACAGGGCAGGGCAGGTCAGCTGCTGCAGCCGGATGTCGCCGGATGCACTGTGAAGCTGCAGTCTGGTGCAGCTGCGGTTTTCCAGGGAGACATCGCCGGAGGCGGTGGTCAGGTCAACCTGCTGCAGCTCGGTGTCCCTGGGCAGAACCACAACCACCTCATGGCGGGTGCCGGTCCAGTTCAGACTTTTCCCGCCCAGATGGATTTCCACCCGGCTCGAAGTGCTGCGCCGTCCATTGCCGCGCGTGGTGAAAAACAGGGTATCATTTGTCACTTCCAGCCAGTCCGGTTCTTCACCGTCGGGCAGCAGATACCGCACGGCAAATCCTTCGCCCTCCTCAAACCGGATGTCGGCACTTTGCGTCTTTACGTTCACATTGTGGAAGGCAGGCAGCGTCCGTTCCTGCCCGTCGGGCGCCCCGGGTTCCGCCTGCCTGCTGCTGTCCGTCCAGGAAAACACGGACTTCAACAGCTGCTTCACCGCGTCGTTGATGCTGTCCTCCGGGGAGGAGGCGGCTTGCGCCCGGCGGGCATCCAGCTCCTGATACAGCCGGTCAGCCAGCTCGCGCGGGGTGCCGAAATGTCCGGTCAGCTGGTCGTAGTCCTCCAGTCCCGCCTCGTCGGCATATTCCCGTTGATATTCCATCAGTTCCTCGCGCTCGACCTGCGGCAGATCCCGCAGGCAGCCTTCCAACTCGGTAAAATACTGATCTTTCGTTTTCATTGGTATCCCTCCAGCAATTGCTCCATATCCTGTTCAAACTGCCGCCACTGCGCCACCTGTCCGGTCAGCTGGGTGCGGCCCTCGTCGGTCAGGCGGTAATACCGCCGGTTGCGCCCCTGCCAGGGCTGGTCGTATGTGGTCAAAAGACCTGCTTTCTGCAGACGCCGCAGCGCCGGATACAGAGCGGTCTCCGACACATCCAGAATGCGGCGGACCTGCTGGGTAATCTCGTACCCGTAACTGTCCTGCCGCCCCAGAATGCTCAGCACCACAAAATCCAGAATGGCGCCGCCGATTTGAAATCCCACTCGGGTCCCTCCTCGTGTTTGATTTGCTATATTATAAAACGAATAATATTATCTGTCAACAGGAATTTTACGGCAACAAAAAAGGTACAGCCCTGTGGCTGTACCTGACAAAGATTCTCAATGATTGAAAAGGGTTCCTGCCCCCGCTGCGATCTTTTCGGGCAGGGGAAGAAAAACAGTTGTATGTATAAAACTCAAATTTCCTACCCATTATAATTTTAGCAAATATTATGCAAAATGCAAGCCCTAACCGGCAAAAAATCAGCATTTTTTAGTCAATGCCATGGGAAAATTGTGCACTTTTTGCTGGAAATTCAAAATGAAGTCTGATATAATGGATTATGCGGAACATGATTACCCATGCGAAGCGGGTGTGCTCGGCACACCGGGAAGAAACCGTATTGTATGGAGGTAAGTATGAGCAAGAAGTATCTGTACCTGTTCAAAGAGGGTCATGATGCCTTCGGCGGCGACCAGACTACCATGAAGAATATTCTGGGTGGCAAGGGCGCTGGCCTGGCTGAGATGACCCATGCCGGCATGCCGGTTCCTCAGGGCTTTACCATCACCACCGAGGCCTGCACCCAGTACTACGCTGACAACCGTGAGATCAACGATGAGATCAAGGCTGACATCTTCAAGTACATGGGCATCCTGGAAGAGCAGACCGGCAAGAAGTTCGGCGACATCGAGAACCCGCTGCTGGTTTCTGTTCGTTCCGGTGCCCGTCAGTCCATGCCCGGCATGATGGATACCATCCTGAACCTGGGCCTGAACGACCAGTCCGTTGAGGGCCTGGCCAAGAAGACCGACAACCCCCGTTTCGCTTTCGACTGCTACCGCCGCTTTATCCAGATGTACTCTGACGTCGTCATGGAGCTGGGCAAGAGCTTCTTCGAGGAGCGCATCGACGCCATGAAGGAGCGCAAGGGCGTCAAGCAGGACATCGAGCTGGACGCTGATGACCTGAAGGAACTGGTCAAGGAATTCAAGGAGATCTACCTGGAGAAGCAGGGCTCCGAGTTCCCGCAGGATCCGAAGGAACAGCTGATCGGCGC
>CAJFMB010000054.1 GCA_904390925.1 uncultured Subdoligranulum sp. | reverse complement strand
TGAGGTCTTCCGCTTCCTGCTGCCTCGCCCACGTTGCATTACATATTGTATCAAATATTTTGGGATTTGTACACCATTTTTTTAGAAAAGCCTTGCACTGCTCCCAACTTTCCACCCGGAAGGTGGTCTGGGCCACCACATAGATGGACTTTTGTGGCTCGCTGCCGGCAGCCCAGGCCTGCAGCTCCTCCAGGCCGGCAAAAACCACCACAGGACCCGTCGCATGGCCTACAATTCCCTCTACTTCGGGGTGGGTACGGTCGCCCGCCACCAGCAAAATCGCCCCGTTTCGACCTGCTTCGGCAGCAATCTTATGGATTTTTGCAACAAAGGGGCAGGTTGCGTCGTGATACGCCAGGCCACGTGTGCGGATTTTTTCGTACACAGTCTCAGGCACGCCGTGGCTGCGGATGACCACCTCGCAGCCGTCGGGGACCTGCTCCACGCTGTCGCAGGTGATGGCGCCCCGGCGCTGCAGGTCGGCCACCACCTGGGGGTTGTGGATCAGCGGTCCCAGGGTGGCAACCCTGCGCCCCTCGTCCAGCAGCTGATAGGTCAGCTTGACCGCCCGGTTCACGCCGAAGCAGAACCCGGCTGTCTTGGCAAGATGAATTTCCATACAGGCTTCCTCCGTGTGCGGGAATTTTGCCGGCGGGGGCCATCGTCAACAGTATGGCCCGCCGGATGCGCCGGCAGTCAGGCCCAGGTCAGATTCCGCCTTCCGGGTCGGCGCTGCCCACCCCGGGCAGCTCCATCTTGGGCAGACTGATGGACGCCGTATGCTCGGCATGGTCCGGCTGGGCGGGTTTGGGCTGCTCTGCCGGTTTGGCTTCCGCGGCATTGGCGGGTTTTGCGGCGGCTTTGGCTGCCGCCTTGGCCGCCGCCCGGGCGTCGATCTCCTCCAGCGTGGGGGAGTCGGGAAAGCGGTTGGCGGTGTACAGCGCATCCCAGCAGGCGTTCAGACGGTTTTTCAGCACCCGGATCTGGGCCACCGAGTGGCGGGGGTCCTCAATATGCAGGTCGGCGGCGGGAATGTGGGGTCCGAAGCAGACCCGGACCTTGCAGAACAGATGCATCCGGCCGTCGGGGGTGTCGTAGATGATGCGGCAGGGGATCATGTCGGCGGCCGCCGCGCTGGCCACCACAAAGGCGCCGCTCTTGATCTTGCCGATGCGGCCGTCCTTGGTGCGGGTCCCCTCGGGGAAGACCAGCATGCCGTGGCCCTTTTCCACCAGCGCAGTCATTTTGCCCAGGGTGCGGACATCCCCCTTGCCGCGGGCGATGGGCACCGCGCCCAGGCGGCCCAGGCACCAGCCGATGATGGGGTTGCGGAACAGCTCCTCCTTGGCAATGATGCCCACCCGGCGCCAGCTGAAGATGCTGACGCAGATAAAGACCGGGTCGATATCGGAAATGTGATTGGATGCCACCACATAGCCCCGACCGGCCTTGTCGCCAATGAGATATTCCCGTCCTGTCACTTCAATGCGCCAGAGCAAATGCCAGAGCAGCCAGGCAAGCGGCAGACAGACCCAATACAGAATCATAGTTGTATCCTCGCTTTTATTTCACTTTTACTTCCCCGGCATACAAAGTATGCCGGCCGGTTTCTATTTTTACCCTCCGTGCCTGTCCATGCCAGTGGAAGCGCGGAGGCTGTTGCGGGAAACTGGGTCAGTGTTCTGCCCCTGCCCGGTCCAGGATGACCTGTTTCAGGGCGGCAAAGCTCTGCTCGATGTCCAGGTTGCTGGTGTCCACCAGCACCGCGTCGTCGGCCTGACGCAGCGGGGCGGTGGCCCGGTGGGTGTCCTGGTCGTCACGGCGGCGGATGTCGGCCAGCACCGTGTCGTAGTCCGCCTGCTGGCCCTTGGCGATCAGCTCGGCATAGCGGCGGTGGGCCCGGGCCTCGGGGCTGGCGGTCAGGAAGATCTTGACGGTGGCGTTGGGCAGCACCACCGTGCCGATGTCCCGGCCGTCCATCAGCACATCACGGCTGGCGGCCAGGTTGCGCTGGGTGTCCAGCAGGAAGGCCCGCACCGCCGGGTTGGCCCCCACAGCGGAGGCCGCCATGCCCACCTGCTCGGCGCGGATGGCTTCCGACACGTCCTCACCGTTGAGCAGCACATGCTGCACCCCGTCCTGCAGCCGGATGTCCAGCTGCACCTGGGGCAGCAGCGCCTCCACCGCGCTGTTGTCGGCGGGGTCCTTGCCCGCCCGCAGCGCGTACAGGCCCACGGCGCGGTACATGGCGCCGGTGTCCACGTAGGTATAGCCCAGCTCGGCGGCAAGACGCCGCGCCATGCTGGATTTTCCGGCCCCGGAGGGCCCGTCAATGGCAACAGAAATCATGATGTGCTCCTTATATATCCATTAAGATTGGCAGAACCGGGGCAGGGGATTCACTCCGCCGCGGCCCGTGCCGCAGCCTGGGCGGTGGCCCAGGCGATCTGCAGGTTGTAGCCGCCGGTGCGGGCGTCCAGGTCCAGCACCTCGCCGGCGAAATACAGGCCCGGGCAGAGTTTGCTGCCCATGGTCTTGGGGTCCACCTGGGTGCAGTCGACGCCGCCCGATGTGATGACCGCGTGCTGCAGATCCCCCAGCTGGGTGACGGGCACCTGCCAATGCTTGCAGAGCTCCACCAGTGCCTGTTTCTGGGCGCGGGTGATCTGGGCGGCCCGGACTGCGGGGTCGATGCCCCACTTTTCCACCGCCACCGGACGCATCGACCGGGGCAGCAGCTTTTCCAGCGCGCCCTGGGCGCTGTGTCCGCCCAGCGCGGCAAAGTCCCGGGTGAGCCGGTCATAGAGGGTCTTTTCATCCAGGGCGGGTTTCAGGTCGAACTCGCAGACATAGCGGTGTTTGGAAAAGTCCCCGATCCAGGTGGAGGCGGACAGCACCAGCGGCCCCGACAGGCCGAAGTGGGTGAAGAGCGCCTCGCCCTGCTCGTGAAAGACCGGGCGGCCGTCCTCCAGCAGCGTCAGGGTGACGTTGCGCAGCGACAGGCCCATCATTTTGCGGCAGGCTGGGTCGGGACTGACCAGGCTGCACAGGCTGGGCTGGGGGGAGACGATCCGGTGCCCGGCCTGGCGGGCCAGCTTGTAGCCGCTGCCGTCGCTGCCGGTGGCGGGGTAGCTTTTGCCGCCGGTGGCGATCAGCACCGCCTTGGCCCGCAGCTCCCGCCCGTCGGCGGTACGGACGCCCACGCAGCGGCCCTCCTCCAGCATCAGCCCGGCAGCGGAGCCGGTGACCAGCAGTGCGTCGGCGGCGTAGCGGCGCAGCGCCTCCAGCACGTCGGCGGCGTGGTCGCTCTGGGGAAAGACCCGGCGGCCCCGCTCGGTTTTCAGCGGTACGCCCAGCCCCTCGAACAGATCCATGGCCGCGGCGGGCGGAAAGGTGTAGAGCGCCGAGTAGAGGAACCGGGGATTGTGGCGCACCATCGTCAGAAAGGTGGGCACGTCGCAGTTGTTGGTCAGGTTGCAGCGCCCCTTGCCGGTGATCAGGATCTTCTGTCCCGGGCCCTTGGGGTTGTGCTCCAGCAAAGTGACCTGGACGCCCCGGGCGCAGGCGGCCCCCGCCGCCATCAGTCCGGCGGCACCGGCCCCCACAATCAGCAGATCAGGCATCGGCATGGCGGGTCCTCCTTGCGGTGAAAATCCCCACCGCCGCAAACAAGATCAGCAGCGGGTGCACGGTGGCCAGGTACATGGTGGAGGTACCGATGCCGAAGCTGGACACCTCCACAAAGGCGATCATCGCACAGCGCAGCGCGGCCATGAACAAAAGCAGCCACAGCAGCCCCCAGGGGAGGATGCGGCCGGCCTGGCGGCCCTTGAATACAGAGGGGATATTTTTTAAGTTTAAATACAAAGCGTACAGAAAGCTCAGCGGCAGCAGCACCGCGTACAGATACCGGATACCCTGCATCAGGCCGAAAACCAGTTTCTGGGTGGGGCTGTAGTAGGGGGTGTCCTTGCCGGCCTCGGCGGCGCCGTTGACCCCGCAGTGCAGGTAGCCGGTCCAGGTGTCGTAGTCCTGCTGGGTGCCGATGGAGCGCAGCGTCTCATAGGGGGCGCAGTCCTGGAAGGTCAGCGCCCACAAGGCCCCTTTGGCGCTCTCGGCCAGCACAGGCAGCACATGCTCGCCGCGGATGGGCGGGGTGGTGCTGCTGCGTTTGCCGGTCCAGCTGGGCAGGGTGCCGTCGTCGCACAGGGCATTGATCCGGTCGGCCACCGACTGCCAGTACTGTTCCGCCCCGGCGGCGGTGTCATAGATGCCCTCGTACTGGGCGGCGCGGCGGATGGCCCAGTAAAAACTGCCCACCCGGTAGTCGTCCAGTTCCGGGTCACGGAAGTCGTTTTGCAGCTGGGGGTCTTCCTCCAGCCAGTATTCCAGGGGTTCCAGCTCGGGGACGTTCTCATACAGCAGCTGCCGGGTGCCGGCGGTGACCCCCACCAGCGGGGTGTAGCCCTCGGGGGCGGCCACCCGGTACATGGCGCCCATGGCGTCGGCAAAGCTGCCGCCGGAGAAATCCGACAGGGCAAAGACGCCGTAATGCTGCCAGTTCAGCCCGCAGAAGGCGAGAATCCCCGCCGCCAGCAGGGCATAGGGCACTGCCAGTGCTCCCAGCCGGGCAAACCGGCGCTGGCGCAGCGTCAGCCAGAGCAGCACCAGGGTGGCCACTGCCGCAAAGGGCAGCAGGAAAAGGCCGGCGTCCTCCCGGTTCAGGTAACCGGCGGCCAGGCCCGCCCCGGCTGCCAGCAGCCAGGGCCAGCGGCGGGCGTCCGGGGTCAGCAGGGCGCGGAGCAGCGCCCCGCTGACCCCGCCAAAGCAGAACATGCACAGCGCCGGGAAGATGTTGTCCCGGTAGACCCGCAGGGTGTAGGCGGCGCTGGAGGCCGGGTTGAAGGCCAGCGCCGCAAAGACCGCCAGCCGGGCCCAGTTGCCCCGCCCGGCCTTTTGCAGCCAGGGCCGGAACGCCTGGGTGGTCAGCAGCGCGGCGCCGCACCAGAGTGCCTGGCCGGTGACCAGGTAGGGCAGGTGCAGGGCGTTGAGCAGCGCCAGCCAGACGGCAAAGAACATGCTTTTGGAGAGGGTCAGATAGTCGTAGGCCCCCAGCCAGTCCCCGGCGGAGACGGCATTGGCGGCGCGGAACATCAGTTCATCGTCCAGCGGGGCGCCGCCCACCCAGGTATAGGCCATCTGGAAGGAGGTCAGAAACAGCCGGATGACCACCAGCACCGCCACGCACAGCCAGAAGCCGCGCGCCGACAGGGCGGGAATCCGCCGTTTGGCAGACAGCATGGCAGGGACCTCCTTTACAAAAATTTGAGAGAATATCGTCGGCTCAAAACCTGATCCCGGGCCCGCAGGGTGGGCCCGGGGGCAGCCGGCTGCGGATTTGTGCGAGAGTGCTCCGCTGTGCGGGGTCCAGGGGGCTTGCCGGCCCGAGCGATCATATCGCGAGTCTGCGCCGCATGGCGCAGTGCCGGCAACGGCCGGAGCGATTGGCGACTGGCGCCCGCAGGCGCCGTTTCGGAGGCCAACCGCCGCCCCAGGCGGCGGCACTTGGGCCGGAGATGGCCGTTCCTCTATTTTATGTCGCCTAAAAGGCGATATTGAATAGGGTCGTTACTTCTGGATCTTCTCCACGCTTTCAATCAGGTATTTCTGTTTCTGGAAGATCAGATCCACCAGCAGCGACAGGTACTTGACCACAATGGCCAGCACCGCAAAGACCCCGGCAAAGCCCAGCGTCAGCACAAACATGGTGGTGGTCCAGCCCGCCACCGGGTGGCCGGTGCAGAAGACCACCAGCGTGTAGATCAGCTCGGCCAGCGCCAGCGCCATCATGACCAGGGCGATGCCCACGCTGACCTTGAACCCGGCATCGGTATAGAGGGCCAGGCTGTTCACCGCCAGACCAAAGCGGCCGGCGGTTTTGTCCACGATCCGGCCCTCGAAGGTCAGGTCGGTCATCTTCAGGCCGGAGGCCGCATAGGCGGCCTTGCGGTAGGGCAGATGCTCGCTGGAGGCGTGCACCCGGTTGATGGCCCGGCGGGTCACCAGCCGGAAGGCGTCGGTGCGCAGGGTGTAGGCCGAGTGGGAACTGGCATTGAAAACGCTGTAAAACAGCCGGCTGCTGCCGCTGACCCGGGTGGGGCAGACCGACACAATGTCACTGCCGGTCAGCGCCGTCTGGTAGGCCGAAAAGATCATCTCGGCCGGGTAGGGGACGTCGGTGGTGTCGAACTCGTAGACATAATCGCCGATGGCTGCATCCAGGCCCGCGTTCATGCAGGGTTCCAGCTTCTGGAACAGGCTCATGTGCAGAAAGGTCAGCGGCTTGTCCAGCCCGGCGGCCCAGCTGCGCAGCTGGGACACCGTGTCGTCGGTGCAGGCGTCGTCCACCGCAATCAGCTCGTACTGGTCAAAGTGGGCGTCCAGCTGCTGCTGCAGCAGTTTGAAGAACTTGACGGCGCGGGCCCCGTCGTTGTGCAGGTAGACCACCGCCGAGATGAAATTTTTTTCCTTGTTTGTCGTCATTGGGCCAGTACCTCGTCCAAATCGTATACCGTGTTGATCTTGCCGGAAAGCACACTGTAAAAATCCGGGCCGGACGCCATCTTGCGCACCACCGTGGGGCGGGAGTCATCAATCTCGCTGGCCTTCAGGATCGGTTTCATGCTGAACAGGCTTCCGGTGCAGGAAAACCCGTATTCCTCCCGCAGATACTTGCGGGCCAGCTGGCTCATGTAGGGCCAGGCGCTTCTGGGCTTGGCCGGGCACTCGTTGCAGTTGTACAGGTTGCCGGGACGGCAGCGGCCTTCGCTGTTTGCCTGGCAGGGGAAGGTGGCCACCTGGTCATAGCTGGTCTCGTGGGGGGTGAAGGTGACGCTGGTCAGGCTGTGCAGGCCCGTCTGGCCAAAGGGCATCAGGCTGAAAAACGGCCCGTCCATGACGGTGATGCCGGTATTGTACAGCCGCTTGTCCACCTGGCAGAGAATGATCTCGCACAGCTCGTACTTGATGCCGAAAGGCTCAAACCCCGCCATGGCGTGGATGTCGTTGACTCCCGCATAGGTGGCGTTGAGCACAAAGGGCGCCTCGGCGGTGTCGCCGCCGGCGGTGACCCGCCAGGTGTCGGGCCCGCGCTGGATGGCGGTCACCGGGTGATCGCAGCGGATCTCCACGGTGGGGCATTGTTTCAGCTGCTGCAAAAACCAGTCCCGCAGCACATGGGCGTCGTAGGTATATTCGGTGGTGAGAAAGGCGCCGTCGCACAGGCCGGGATTGAAATATTTTTCCGGGTCCACGCTGTCGCAGCGGATGCCCGCAGACCTGCAGAAGCGGCGGAACTCGGCGGCGTTGGTCCAGGAAAAGTGGGCGCTGGTGGCGTAGATTTGGTCAAAGTCGGTGCGAAGGCAGAAGCCGTAATCGTTGCAGAACCGGGCAAAATAGTGGGCGCTCTTGATCGCGGTCGAGTAGCTGCGGGGGTAATGGTAGCCCATGTGCACCCGCGCCTGATTGATATAGGTCGCCCGCATGAAAGGCTCGGCGTCCCGCTCAAAGACCAGCACCCGCTGGCCCCGCCGGCCGCACTGCAATGCCGCATACAGGCCGTACAGCCCGGCGCCCAGGATGATTTTGTCCACCGTCATGGAGGTCCCTCTCTTTTGTGTGGATTAGGGGTTGTACTTGCCCGCCAGGGTGTTCAGCAGCACCTTGAGCAGCTCGCTGTTGCCCTTGAAGCCGCTGATCTTGGTGGGGGTGGCGCCGGTGGCCGGGTAGGCCCGGGTGACCGGCACCTCGCAGGCCTTGAGGCCCAGCTGGGTGGCGCGGACGCTCAGGTAGGCCAGCAGCTCATACCCTGAAAAGACATCCCGCAGGGGTCTGACCTGGGGATGGGTCAGGTATTCCCGGCTGTAGGCCCGGTAGGCGTTGGTGGTGTCGGTGAACCACTGTCTGGCCGCCAGGCTGATGATGGGGGCGTGGATCAGCCGCACCGCCCAGTACCGGGCGGCGGGGGTGTTGATGGCATGGCCGCCCTTGACAAAGCGGCTGCCCTGCACCAGATCGTAGCCCTCCTTCAGCTTGGCGATGAACCTGGGCACATCCTCCACCGAGTCCTTGTTGTTGCCGTCCACCGTCAGCACCCCCTGGTAGCCGCGGCCCAGGGCAAAGTGGATGCCCATGCGCAGCTGGGCGCCCTGTTTGCCGGGGCCGGTCTTGGTCAGCAGGGTGTTGACGCCGTACAGTTCCAGCGTCTCCGGCTTCATACTGCCGTCGGTGGAGCCGCCGTCGCAGAGAATGATGTCGCAGACCTTGTCGATGCCCGCCCGCTGGGCGCGGCCCAGCTCGGTGAGGATCCGGGCGCCCTCGTTGATGACGGGGATCAGCAGGCAGTAATGGGCATGGCGGGGGGCCAGCTCGCAGATTTCGTAGTCCGGCACGCCGGACTGGTTTTTGACAGAAGAGGACGTCATGCAAACACCTCCGCAATCTCGTCGATGGCGCGGCGCACATTGTCCAGGCTGGTGCGTCCCATCTCGATGGAAACAAAGCCCCGGTAGCCCACCGCCTTGAGCATGGCGGCCAGCTCGGCGTGTTCGGGGCGGCGGCGGACCGGGGCCAGGCCCGGCTCGCTGATATGCACATGGCTGACCAGCGCCAGATCCCCGATGAAGTCCCGCAGCCGTTCGCCGTTGGCCAGAATCGTGGACAGGTCCAGATTGACCGCCAGGCCGGGATTGTCCAGCCGGCGCACCAGTGCAAAGGCGTCGGCGGTGCGGGTCAGATAGTTGGTGTAGACCGGCGGGTTGGCCTCGATGGCCAGCACCACGCCATAGCGGGCGGCCAGGTTGCCCGCCTGCACAAAAAACCGGTCACCGGCGGCGGGGTCGTCGCCCGGGGCCAGCGTGCGGTTTTTGGGGCAGCCGAACACCATGCTGGGGCAGTTGAGGGAGTGAGCAAACTGGCAGGCGCCGGCGGTGTAGTCCAAAAGCGCCTCGGCCTCATCGGGGTGGAAGATGCTGCCGGTCTGGCCGTACCAGATGCTCTGGATGCTGGGCACCGAAAATCCCCAGCGGTTTTTCAGGTATCCGCCGAACAGAATGGCGGAGGAAAGCTGGTCGTAGGGCTGCTGGGGAAAAATGCGGGTGGGGGCCAGCTCCAGCCCGGCAAAGCCGTGGGCCTGCATCTCGGTGTAGACGGCCTCGTCGTCGGCCTTGTCCCAGGCAATGTTGGAGATGCTCAGGCGGATGGATTCAGCCATGTCAGTTCCTCCAGTCCCGCATAAAGCGGCAGATGTCGTCCAGCTCCTGCCGGACGGTGCAGAGATACCCGTCCCCGCCGCCCAGCAGCCCGGCATGCAGGCTGCGCAGGTCGTAGTCGAAGGGGGGCTTTTCCAGCTCGTTCTTCCAGCCGGTGCGGCCGGTGACGGCGGTGTAGACCTCTGCCGCGCAGACCGGCGGCGGGGTCAGGTTCAGGCAGGTCAGGCCGTTGTCCAGCGCGGCGGTGATGTCCTGCCACAGGCGCCCCAGGTTGTAGAACTGGTAGCGGCTGCGGCTGTCGGTGAAGGCCAGGGCGTTGAAGTCGTTGGCGGCAAAAAAGGCACGCAGCAACGCCGGGTCGGCCCGGCCGTTCAATTTATAAAACCCGTTGTCCGCCAGGGTGTAGCCGTCGCGCACCAGGGCGCTTTTTCCGGCCAGCGCCGCGTACTTGTCAGGGCGCAGCATGGCGGGGGTGATGGTATGCAGATCAAACAGGAAGTTTTTCTTGAGTCCCCGTCCGTACAGAGCCGGCAGCCGGAGGATCAGCGCGCCGGGGAAATCCTCGCGCACCCACTGTTCCAGCAGGCGGCGGTTGCGGCCGTAGGCAGGCAGGGCAGGGTCGGCGGGGTCGGGGGCGTCGGACTCGGTTTTGCCGCGGCTGTCGGGATAGACGGCGATGGAGGAGACCAGCACCACCTGTTTGGGCGCGATGCGGCGCAGATTTTCCCGGGCGGCCTTCATGACCGCCAGGTCGGCGTCCGGGTCGGCGTTGGCCAGGAACATGGCCGCCGGTACCCCGGCATAGACGCACAAATCCGGCCGGGTACCGTAGCTTTTGGCAATGTCGGAGGAGTGGCGGGCGTGGGAAAACCGGTGCGCCGCCAGCAGGTTGCCCCCCACAAACCCTGTGGAACCCACAAGCAGATCCATTGTGAAACAAACCCCTTTCCGCCCCGGCAGACGCCCTGGCCGCAGCCGCTGCCGCCGCCGGAAAAGGCGGGGCAGGGCGCAGGCAGGGTGCCGGGACGCACATTTGTTCATATCTTTTTATTATACTGGCAACCTGTGGGAAAAGCAACGCAAGGGCCGGACAGAAAACGGTAAAATGCCGGTAAACTGCCCAAAGTCCAAAAATGCCTGCACACTTTTATTATGCAACAGTGTGCAGGCATTGTCATTATACAATTTGTTCAATATTGTTGAAAATAAAGCAAAACATCCCGCCGGGTGTCCGCACAAAACCGGACCGGCAGGATGTTTTCTGTGTATGGGGTGCACCACCCGCCGTGCAACACGGCCTGCGGGTGCACCGGCTTCAACAGAGCTGCGGAAGTCTTCCCTCTATGCGTGTCATACTTCCCTCATTCCGCAGTCTGGCACAGCTGGAGATACCCCTGGATGATGGCAAGTCCCACCGGGCCGGATTTTTCGGGGTGGAACTGGGTGCCGATGACGTTGCCGCGGGCCACCGCAGCGCAGACATGGCGGCCGCCGTAGACCGCGTCGGCCAGACGGTCGGCGTCGTTGGCGGGCTTTGCCTCGTAGGAGTGGATGAAATAGCATTCATCCCCCGGCTGAATGCCGGACAGGATGCTGCCGGAAAAGTCGCTGCGTCCGCCGGCGGGGAGAAGCCCCTCCCAGCCGATGTGGGGCACCTTCTGGTGGGTGCCGTCGGCTGCCTGGTCGGGGATGCGCACCACCTGGCCGGGGATGAGACCCAGGCCCTGCCAGCTGCCGAACTCCTCCGACTGGTCAAACAGCATCTGCATGCCAAGGCAGATGCCCAACAGCGGGGTGCCCTGGGCGGCTTTCTGACGGATGGGCTCGATCAGGCCCAGCTTTTCCAGCCCCTGCATACCGTCCCGGAAAGCGCCCACGCCGGGCAACACCAGTGCCTTGGCGGCCAGCACGGCGGCCGGGTCGCCGGTCAGCTCCACCTGGGCGCCGAAATGTTCCAGCGCATGGCGGACGCTGAGCAGGTTGGACAGGCCGTAGTCAATGACAGTCACTTTCATGCGCGCACCTCCACCCCGGCGTCCCGCAGCTCGGCTTTCAGCTCGGGCACCGTCGTCTTGCCGTAGTGCAGCACCGAAGCGCAGGCCACCGCGTCGGCGCCGGCCTCCACCGCGTCCACAATGTCGTCGGCGCAGCCCACGCCGCCCACGCAGATGACCGGCACATCCACCGCACTGGTCACGGCCTGGATCAGGTCCAGATCCATGCCCCGCTGGAGGCCTTCGCAGTCCACGCTGGTCAGCAGGATCTCGCCGGCGCCCAGCGCCACGCCCCGCTTGGCCCACTCCACCACGTCATAGCCGGAATGCGCCCGGCCGTTGTCGTAGTAGGCTTCCCAGCCGGACCAGCTGCGGCTGCGCTTGGCCTGGATGGACAGCACCATGCACTGGCTGCCGAAGGCGTTGGCCACCTCGGTGATCAGTTCCGGGCGCTTGATGGCGGCGGTGTTGATGGCCACCTTGTCGGCGCCCATCGACAGGATGTTGCGCACGTCCTCCACGCTGCGCAGGCCGCCGCCCACGCAGACCGGGATAAAGACATCGTCCACCGTGCGGCGCACAATGTCGGACAGGTTGTTGCGGTTGTACAGGCTGGCGACGATGTCGATATACAAAAGCTCGTCGATGCCCTGCTCATAATACTGCCGTGCAAAGGCGTTGGGGTCGCCCAGCTTGCGCAGGCCTTCCAGCTGGATGCCCTTGACGAGGTTTTCGTCCTTCACATCCAGCCGGGCGATCAGGCGGATCTTGCGTTTCATGACGCGGTTCTCCTTGGTCTGTCAGGTATTTTTGACGGCAACGGACTGCCGCCGCACATCACATTTCGTGGTGGGTGCCCTTCGGGTCGCCCCACAGCACTTCGCTGTCGCCCTCGTAGGGGGTGTGGCGCAGCTTCCACATGTTGTCCTCCCACTTCCACAGATGCGGGCTGCGGAACCGGTCGGCCAGGTGCATGAAGTACTCCCGGTCCATGCGCGGCTGCTCGAACAGCTGGCTGGCCCAGGGGAAGTGCTGCTTGTCGATGGACAGGTACTTGAAGATCTCCTTCTCGAAGCGGTCGGGGTACTCGCCGTCGAACTTCTTGCACAGCGCCTTGCCCTCGTCCAGGGTGATCTCGCCGTTGCGGATCTCCTGGGCGGCGTCGTAGGTG
>CAJFMB010000053.1 GCA_904390925.1 uncultured Subdoligranulum sp. | reverse complement strand
TTCTCTTGGGTACTGCCATGTTTAAGCACCTCCTTGGTGAAATTTCAACTGAGCAGTTGTTTTAATATGCTAAGCCGGGCATCTGCAGGGGCAGCTTCGTCTGCCGGTTGGCAGGTACATCCTGCCGCCTTCCTTTTTCCACAGATGGGGCATAGGCCAAGACAATCGGGACTGCACAGCAGCACCCGCGGAACTGTCAGAAGAATCTCCTGATACACCAGTTCCTCTACGTCCAGCAAGCCATCTTCGTCCAGCGGAAGTTCAAAGTCCGGATCTTCCAGATCCCGCGGACGAACGGTGTACTGCTGTGCGATCTGGTATGTCTCATGCACCGGCGCAAGACAGCGGGCGCATTCCGCTTCCACCGCAGCCTCCGCCTCCAGCGAGATCTGGACGCCTTCCAGCGTCCGGTTCACGGTGAAGGTACCAGCCACAGGAGCAGGCACCTGATAATCCGGCCAGTCACGCCCCGACAGGTCCATGGAAAACGACGCTGTGTAAGGTTTTTTCGCGCTGGTCAGAAACTCATTCAGGTCAAATCGCATAGTACACCTCAAAGGTTGCCTAACTAGTATACACAAGTAGAAGGGTGTTGTCAACACAATTTTTCAAAAAAATTGGGATTTTGGCGTTTGCCGGCGCAAGATCTGGTGGCACAGCCGTTTTTCCGGCTTTGCTCTCCCCCGCCGCTGTCAGTATACCATATCCCAAGCGGAAGAACAACCGTCTGCCGGTTTATTCCTGCGGCTGCCGCCACAGCTCGGCACAGATGGGACAGTGGTCGGAAAGATACACGCCGTTTTCGCTGTCCATCCAGCGTTCCACCTTTCCCGCAGCCAGTTCCGGTGTGACAAAGATATAATCAATTTTGCAGATGGGTTCCTGTCCGCGGTAAAAGTTATGGAAGGTGAAGGGAAACGCTTCCGTGATGTCCCGCAGCCCCAGCGACGGGGTCTTTTGTTTCAGGGCTGCCAGTTCCGGGGCATCCGGCTCGGCATTGAAGTCCCCCTGCAGCACCGCCGGCATCGGGCGGCGGGCGGCATCCGCCTCCATCCGGCGCAAAACCTGTTCCAGGCCCAGCCGGCGGGATTCCGGGTCCAGGTGGTCCAGATGAGTGTTATAGATCCGGATGGGCCCGCCCATCCCCTGCACATTGACAATCGCCGCCGCGCAGGTACGGGGACACTCGCTCTGATGGACATAGCGGGAGCCCGGCTGGTCCGGGGTCGGCGACAGCCAGAACACCTCAAAGCCCAGCAGTTCCGCCGTCTCGTTGCGGATGGCCAGCGTCATGGCTTCGTCGGAATAATCGGCCTTCCGGCCGCAGCCCACCACCGTATAGCCGGGCAGATTCTGCCGCAGCCAGCGCTGCACGTGGGGCATGACCTCCTGGAACCCGATCACATCTGGCTGCTGGGCCTGGATGCGCTGGAGGATCAACGGTTTGCGGCAGTCAAAATTGTTTTCGCCGTCAATGCCAAAATCGCCACGGATGTTGAAGGTCACAAGTTTCATAGGTATCTTCCCCCTGTCTGCCTGGTTCAGCCCTCTGCAGGAAACACCCGTATACCGGGCAAGCCAGAGCTCTTGATTTACAGCACCATCAGCAGGGTGCCGGCGCCGATCAGGACACAGCCGATCAGAGACTTGGGTGTGACCTGCTCATGCAGGAAAACAAAGGCCAGAACCAGCGTGATGACAACACTGAGTTTGTCGATGGGCACCACCTTGGAGGCAGGGCCCAGTTGAAGCGCCCGGTAGTAGCACAGCCAGGAGGCCCCGGTGGCCAGTCCGGACAGGATCAGGAAGATCCAGCTTTTGCGGCTGATGCTGCCAAGTCCTGCCTGGGTATTGGTAAGGAACACCATCCCCCAGGCCATAATAACCACCACAACGGTGCGGATGGCGGTGGCCAGGTTGGAGTTGACATTTTCGATGCCCACCTTGGCCAGAATGGAGGTGAGGGCCGCGAAAACCGAGGAGAGCAGTGCAAAGAGAAGCCACAGCACACAAATGCCTTCTTTCCGACAAGAACAATCAGCGGCGTCGCCTGGGGCGCGGGTGGGCTTTGAGAAAATCCGCTGTGCATTTTATTATAGCACAAGCCGGGCGGAGCGGACCCTGCCGACAAAGAAAAAAGTCATTTTTTGTTGCCGCCCTGCAAAGTTCCGTGTTTTTGCCGGATGCAAAAAGCACACGGCCCCCAAAGCGGGTGTCGTGTGCTTTTGTTTTTGCTTCAGAAATCAGTTGAACTTGAAGATCTTCTGGGCAATGCGGTAACCGCCCAGGCAGATCTTGCGACCGATGGCGCCGGGCAGGTCGCACAGCCCGGCCAGCGAGCGGCGGCATTTTTTGTAGACCCGCACATCCCGGTGCCGCAGATAGGCCCACAGCATCTTTTTCTGTTCCAGCGCCTCGGCGCTGCCGTCCATGGTCAGGAAAACCAGCGAGATGGACATCATCATGAACAGATAGTTGAACATATAGGCGCGGAGCTTTTTCTGCTCCGGCGGCAGGGCGTACAAATCCACCGCATCAATCATGATCTTGGTGACCCGCACCTGCTGGTTGACCCGCTTGACCATGACCTGCTCGTTGACACTCTGGTCCTCGCGGCCGATGTAGTAGCGGTAAAGATCCAGATTGAGATAGTACAGCGTGTTGGCAAAGGGCAGCGGCTGGTAGACAAAGATATTGTCCACATAGAAGGTGTGCTTGGGCAGCTCGATGCCGCAGTCCCGCAGCACCTGGGTGCGGTAGATAACGCTGTGCATCAGGATATTCTGGCTCGGCGGGAACTTGCCGCAGTCCTCCCAGCCAAAGACTCGGCCTTCCGGCAGAATGCCCTTGTAGGAGATGACATGGCGGGTGTTGTCGCCGACATGCTCATACACGTAATTGCACAGCAGCAGATCCACCGGCTTTTCCATGGCGGCAAAGGCACGCAAATGATCCATCACCTGGCTCAGCGCTTCGTCATCCAGCCAGTCGTCGGAATCGACCACCTTGAAATACAGGCCCTGCGCGTTGCGGATGCCCTGATTGACGCCCTCACCATGGCCGCCGTTTTCCTGATGGATGACCCGCACAATGTCCGGGTATTTGGCGGCGTATTCATCGGCAATGCGTCCGGTGTCATCGGTGGAGCCGTCGTCCACCAGAATGATCTCCGCATCCTCGCCGGCGGGCAGCAGCGTCTCGATGCAGCGGTCCATATAGGCGGCGGAATTGTAGCAGGGTACGGTAAAGGTGATCAGTTTCATTAAGAACACTCCATTCTGCTGTTTTCGAGCAATGCCAGTTTGGGGTCAATCCAGCTGCCTGGTCCATTCGGTCCAGCTGTCCAGCACCGCATCGGCGCTGGCACGGACCTGCTCCCAGTGGGGTCTGATGTAGCTGTCCAGCACCCCCACCGTGTAAAACCCCGCCTTGCGGGCGGTAGCCACCGCAGTGGGAGAATCCTCAAACACCATGATCTGTGCCGGTTTGGCGCCGAACCGTTCGGCAGCCCGGAGATAGACTTCCGGTTCCTCCTTGCCGCGGGGGGTGACACAGTCCAGCGTGAAGGCAAACCGGTCCAGAATCCCGAACTGTTCCAGTGCCGCATCCACCAGCGGCTTTTCCGTCCCGGAAGCCACACACAGCGTGACCCCGCGGGCCCGCATGGCATCCAGCGCCTGGGGCACCCCCGGCTTGACCCGGGCCAGTGTGGCATAGGCCCTGCGGGCATGCTCCCGGATGGAGGCCGCCATCTGTTCCGGCGGGATGGGCAAAGAAAAATGCTGCACATAATAGGCAGCGGTCCCGTCCACCGTCATGGTCATGGTGTCCTCCCGCTCGCGGCTGGTGCAGACTTTTCCCCAGGGGGCAAGCACCTGTTCGGAAACCACATCCCACATGCCGGAGGAATCCAGCAACGTACCGTCCATATCCAGAATGGCATACGGCAAAAGCTGCATCGGAAACAGGTCCCCTCCGGCAGGCAACCGGGGGAAATTCCCGCCGGTTAGCTGGCATTGATACTATCTACAGCATACCTGTTTTTGTACAAAAACGCAAGAGCTTCGTGTCATTTTATCGGCGCAGTGCCCGGGAAGTAGACAGAGTTTCCCTGCCGGAAACGACCACTTTGAGCGGTGCCCCCCATCAGGCGCAGAGTTCCGCCCAGGCTTCCTCCATGGTATCGGCGGAAAAAAGAAATTCTCCGGAGGTGTTGTAGACTTCGATGTGACCGCAGACATTGCGAAACTGAACAGACATGGACGAAACCACCTTTCCTTTGTTGTGGTTTCAGTATACCAGGCGTTCAGTCCATTAAATTGTATCTGTCTCCGTTTTGCCGGAAAGTATCATCCGTTTGATCGGTCTTTCAAACCCCGGCTGCCGGGACGGGCCGAATCCCCCGCGGTTCCCGCACCAGCCGCAGCAGCATCAACAGCCACAGGCAGAGAAAATACCACAGCACCGTGTATCTTGGGCAGACAAAGCCTGCAATATTGCCCCATTCCGGGCGATAATCCCACACCCGGACCCGGAGAAAGACCAGGCAGGTCTGCCCCACCACCAGTTCCAGTGCCGTGATGCCCAGGGCGCCCGCCGCTGCGCCCAGCGGCAGCGGCAGCCTGGGACAGTTTGCCAGCCGCACCAGCGCGCAGAAACAGGCCCCGCCCGCAAAGAACATGGTCCAGTGGGTCCCATCCCGCCAGACCAGCTCCGCCCCCAGATAGGCGGTGCCCCCCATCCAAAAAAGAATCAGCTGTTCCCACAGCTGTTGTATCGACTTTCTTTTCTGTCTGCCCTGCATGGCATTCCCTCCCGCATTCAAGATCCTATCCCCTATTGTGTGCCGTTCGCCGGTGCAGTAACCATTTTGTCACCGTGCTGGCAGGTTTTTCCGCCGTTTCTGGGCCGTGAACGTACAAAAAGGCGCCGGGACGGCAAGCACAGGGCCGCCATTCCGGCGTCGGGCGTTTCTTGTTACTTGGTTATTTGGACAGTTCCTTGAGCAGTGCGCTGCGGGTATCCCACAGTTTCTGGCTCAGGTCCACGTAATAGCGGTGCGGGTTTTCAAAACGCTTGACCTCATCCCACAGCGTATTGACCTGGGCCTTGCAGAACTTGCGGATGTCGCTCAGGGCCGGGGTCACGTAGACGCGCTTGCCCTCCACATACAGCGGTGTGGACAGGCAGCGGGCCGTGCAGTTGACATAGTTGCGTTCCTTCCAGGTTTCCACCGGGTCAAACAGCGTAATGCCGTTTTTGGTTTCCACCGTCTCGTCGGCCAGGGTGATCAGGTCCGCCATCGCCTTGCCGTCCTCGTCATAGATCCGCCAGACCTTTTTCAGGCAGGGAATGGTCATCTTCTCGGCGCTTTCCGACAGCTTCATCTTGGGAATATACTCCCCTGTCTTGTCGTCCCGGACAGCCGCCAGCTTGTAGACGCCGCCGAACACCGGATCACTCTTGGCGGTGATCATGTTTTCCCCGATGCCGAAGCTGTCCACCCGGGCCCCCTGAAGGATCAGGTCACGGACCAGATACTCGTCCAGGCTGTTGGACGCGCAGATGGTGCAGTCGGGGTATCCGGCTTCATCCAGCATTTTGCGGGCCTTTTTGGACAGGTAGGCGATATCGCCCGAGTCGATGCGGATGCCTTTGGGGCGCTTGCCCATGGGCTTGAGGACCTCGTCAAAGACGCGGATGGCATCCGGCACGCCGTGGCGCAGCACATTGTATGTATCCACCAGCAGCACGCAGGCGTCGGGATACAGTTCCGCATATTTTTTGAAGGCGTCGTATTCGGTGGGGAACATCTGGACCCAGCTGTGGGCCATGGTGCCGGAGGCAGGGATGCCGAAGTCCCGGGCCGCCATGACGCAGGAGGTGGAACCGCAGCCACCGATGTAGGCCGCACGGGCACCGAAATAGGCGGCGTCATAGCCCTGGGCGCGGCGGGAACCGAACTCCATGACCGGGCGCCCCTCCGCCGCACGGCAGATACGGTTGGCCTTGGTGGCGATCAGACACTGGTGATTGAAGGTGACCAGCAGCAGCGTTTCCAGAAGCTGGCATTCAATGGCAGGGCCCTCCACCGTGACAATGGGCTCGTGGGGGAAGATGGGTACACCTTCCTCGATCGCCCAGATGTTGCAATGCAGCTGAAAGTTGCTCAGATAGTCCAGGAACTGCTCGTTGAACACGCCGGTGGACCGGAGGTAATCAATGTCCTCCTTGGTGAATTTCAGGTGATCCACCGCATCCATGAACTGTTGCAGGCCCGCCATAATGGCGTAGCCGCCGCCATCCGGCACCCGGCGGAAGAACATATCAAAGACCGCATATTTGTCCTGATAGCCTTCGTCCAGATAGCCGGCAGACATAGTCAGCTCATAGAAATCGGTCATGGTGGTCAGATTTCGTGCAATATCCAGCATTTTTGGCTCAACTCCCCTTTTGGGACCGGCCGGAGACCGGCAGTTTTTGCGGTGCCGCACCAGGGATCGGCGGACACCTGTATCTATGCGGACAGTCCTGCCGGCGGCAGGGCTGCGGCAACCAGGTAACAGAACAGGGTCATTCCTGCGGATTGGAACGGCGGGTTCTTCCGCGGCTGATATGTCGCGGTTTGCCGGGTTTTCCCCGGCCGTTGCGGCTTCCGCCCATCAGGATGGCACACACCCAGACAAAGGCGTACACGCCCACCACAATCAGTGTAAGGATGAGGACCACCTTGAAATAGGTGCTGGAGAAGAATTCGCCCACCTTGGTCAGGGTGAACAGCACCTGATTGCGGGTGACGGTACTGCCGGCCAGCAGGTCCACCGTGCCCAGCTTTTCGCCGTTGATGGACAGCGTGACGGTGCCCACCACATCCCCCTGTTGCAGCGGGGCGGTCAGGTATTCCGGCAGATCAAAGGTTTTCTGGGTCAGATCGGCACCGCCGTCCGACGGCAGCAGCGTCATCATATTGTCCGCCGGGTAAAGCATGACCGTGTCGGCGTCGGTGGAATACCGGACCGGGCGCTCAGTGATGGGGCTGGTGGTATCCAGTGCCGGGGCAATGGTGAAGGTGGAGAACACCCAGTCCATCAAGTCGCGGGTCTCGGCAATGGCGGGACGCCCCCCCTCCGGGTCGGCAACCTCCTGGCTGCTGTGCAGTAGCACACTGATGTAGGTTTCGCCGTCCTGGGTATGCCAGCTGGCAAAGTTCTGCCAGCCTGCATCCAGGCTGCCGGTCTTGCCGCCCTGGGTGTATTCCCGGTAATAGTCCGACCCCTGATTGATCATGCTGTTGGTGGAATGCAGGTTGTAGGGGTTGGGGTGTTCGGTGTTGGCCGGCATCTGATAGTCGGAGGTACCGGCGGCCTCCACAAAGGCATCATACTGGATCAGCGCCCGCAGAATCAGGTAGGCATCCCGCGCCGTGGTCATGTTGCCCTCGTCCAGACCGCAGGGATCGGTGAACACGGTGCCGGTGCAGCCCAGCGCCTTGGCCTCGGCATTCATCATGGCCACAAAGGTATCCGGGTCGTTGTTGCCCATAAAAAAGGCCACAATATAGGCGGCTTCGTTGCCGGACTGCACCTCCATGCCATAGAGAAGATTTCGCAGCGTGACTGTCTCGCCGGGGCGGATGTCCGCCAGTGAGGCGTTGTAGGGATACAGAATATCGTTGATCACCCGGGGCATGGTGACGGTGATGGTGTCCAGCTGGTCCTGGTAGGTTTTCAGCATCAGCAGCATGGTCATCATCTTGGTCAGACTGGCCGCAGTCACCGGTGTCTCGCTGTTTTTTTCATAGACCACGATGTTGGTATCCAGGTTGACCACATAGGCCGCCTCGGCGCTGGGCTCGGTGGGAGGTGCATAGCCTTCCATGGCGGCAGCGGGCAGCGCCAGTGTGACAGCCAGAAACAACACGGCAAAAATGCCGGCAATCCGTTTTTTCATAGGCAGGCAGATTCCCTATCTGACAGGTCAGCGGAAAGACCGGCCCATCCGGGCCGGCGGGCTTTTCCGCTGACAAAGGAAAATTCGTATATAAAGAATAGTATACCAAAAAATGCCGCCGGCGAAAAGGTGCAGAATTGTGGAATTTTGACCGCGGCCAGGCCGGATTCAGTTCATGGTGCCGACAGCCGAGGCAAACAGCCGTTCCACCTCGTCGGCCAGCAGCCGGTGTTCCGGCGCGGCAAGGCTGGGGTCTGCGGCCAGCAGGACTTTTGCCTCCTGCTGGGCCACGGTAAGGGTCCTGGTGTCCTGCACCAGATTGGCCACCCGCAGCGTGGGCAGGCCATGCTGGGCCTCGCCGAAGAAATCGCCGGGGCCACGGGTTTCCAGGTCATAGCGGGCCACCGCAAAGCCGTCCTGGGTATGGCAGAGGAAGGACAGCCGCTTGCGCACTCCCTCGCTCTCATTGTCCGAGATGAGGATGCAGCAGGAATCCGCCGCGCCGCGGCCCACCCGTCCCCGCAGCTGGTGCAGGGCGGAAAGGCCAAAACGCTCGGCATTTTCAATCACCATGACGGTGGCGTTGGGCACGTCCACCCCAACCTCAATGACGGTGGTGGAGACCAGCACGTCCAGTTCCCCTGCCTTGAAGGCCTGCATAACCTCGTCCTTTTCCCGGGGCTTGAGTTTTCCGTGCAGAAGTCCCACCCGGTGTCCCGGCAGAAGCGGGCAGGCAACCTTCTCATAATAGCTCTTGACCGACTGGATGCCGGCGTCCAGTTCGTTGTCCTCGATGGCCGGGCAGACGATGTAGACCTGATGGCCGAGGGCAATCTGCTTTTCGAGGAATCCGTACATATCCCGCCGCTTGCGCCCGGTGATGAACCAGGTCCGGATGGGTTTGCGGCCGGGCGGCAGCTCGTCCAGCACCGAGATGTCCAGATCCCCGTAGAGCAGCAGACCAAGTGTACGGGGTATGGGGGTGGCGCTCATCACCAGAAGATGGGGGCTGTTTGCCTTGCCGGCCAGGATTCCCCGCTGCCGCACACCGAACCGGTGCTGTTCGTCCACGATGGCGAGGCCCAGGTTTTTGAACTGCACTGCATCGGTCAGCACCGCATGGGTGCCCACCACCAGCCCGGCCCGGCCGTCGGCGATGGCAGCCAGTGCCACCCGGCGCTCGGCAGCCTTCATGCCGCCCACCAGCAGCGTGACATTGACGCCGAAAGGTTCCAGCCGGTCGGCCAGGTTGGCGGCATGCTGGCGGGCCAGCAGCTCGGTGGGGGCCAGCATGGCACTTTGCCAGCCGTTTTGTGCTGCATGCCAGATGGCTGCTGCTGCCACCAGCGTCTTGCCGCTGCCCACATCGCCCTGCAACAGCCGGTTCATGGGGACCTGCCCGCAAAGGTCATGGCAGATTTCCTCGGTGGCGCGGCGCTGGGCCCCGGTGGGGGCATAGGGCAGACTGCGCCAGAAGGGCGTCAGGTCCACCGGGTGCATAGGGGCACCGGTTTTGCGGCGGCCATGGCCCCGCAAAAGAAAAATGCCCAGCTGCAGAATATACAGTTCCTCGAAAATCAGCCGGCGGCGAGCCGCGGCCATCTCCTCGGGGGAATGGGGCGCATGAATGGCCCGGATTGCCTGGGCGCGGGGCGGCATCCGGTACCGGGTCAGCAGTTCCGGCGGCAGCGGCTCCGGCAGGTCGGCGGCAGCGTCCAGCGCCCCCGCCACCACCTTAGCAATGCGGCCGCTGGGCAGTCCTTCGGTGCTGGGATACACCGGCACCAGCGGGCTGCGGGCGACTTCCGCCTCGGTGCGGATGGCCGGGTGCAGGATCTCTCGCCGGGTCAGTGCCCCGCCGATGCGCCCCTCAAAATAATAGCTTTTGCCAGGTTCCAGATGTTCCGCCACATAGGGCGCATTGAACCAGGAAAGCACCAGGGTGCCGGTGTCATCGGCGGCCAGCACACGGGTCAGCACACGGCCGCCCTTGATGCGGCGGGCAGGTTCCTTTTGCAGGACCTCCGCTTTGACACAGCAATCCACGTCATAGGGCGCCTCGGCCACCGCATAGGGTTTGGTGTAATCCACATAGCGGCGCGGATAGTGAAACAGCAGATCCCGCACGGTGGTGATGCCCAGTTTGGCAAACTTTTTGGCAAAGGCAGGCCCGACGCCCTTGAGATATTGGATGTTGTCCTTCAGGTCTGGCATGGCGGGACCTCCTTTCCTTACAAAAATCTGTGCCGCAGGGCTTTGGCCCGGGCAGTGCCGCAGGGCACTGCCCTGCTTTTGCACGGCATGGTGCAAAAAGGACGAACCCGGCTGTCAGCCGCTGGGGCCGTGGAGCCTGATTCGTCCTTCTGGCAGTGGAATAAGTGTTTACTCCACAGAAATCATATAGTAGTAGACCGGCTGGCCGCCGCTGATGTGGCTGACCTCAATGTTGCCGCCGCACTTGGTGCGGACCAGATCGGTGGTCTTCTCGGCGTCCTCATCACTGACATCGCAGCCGGAAATCACCGTGATGAACTGGGTGTCCTTCTTCTTCATGCTGCGGGCCAGACGGTAGGTCATCTTGGTCAGGTCGGTACCGGTGGAGATGATCTTGCCGTTCAGAAGCGCCATGATCTCGCCCTTCTTGATCGACTTGCCGTCATATTCGCTGTCGCGGGCCGCGTAGGTGATCAGGCCGGTATCCACATGCTCCGCCGCAGACATCATGTTGACGGCGTTCTCATCCGCAGACAGGCTGGGATCAAAGTTCAGCATGGCGGTCATGCCCTGGGGCACCGTGCGGGTGGGCAGCACGACTACCTTGCGGTCGGCCAGCTTCTGGGCCTGCTCGGCAGCCATGATGATGTTCTTGTTATTGGGCAGCACAAACACCGTCTTGGCGGGAACGCTCTGCACCGCAGCCAGGATGTCCTCGGTGGCCGGGTTCATGGTCTGACCGCCGGAAACCACCGCGTTGACCCCCAGGTCGGTAAAGACGCCTTTCAGCCCCTCGCCGGCAGCAACTGCCACAAAGCCGTAGTCCTGCTCCGGGTCCACCGCAGCGTAGACAAACTCATCGGCGCTGCCGCTGGCCTTCTCTTCCGCGGCCGCCTGCTTTTCCAGGCCCTTGGCCTGTGCCTGGCGGGCCAGGAACTGCTCGTGCATGTTTTCAATCTTGAAATTGGTCAGGTAACCGTACTTGATGGCCTCGCTGAGCATCATGCCGGGGTCGGAGGTGTGCACATGGCAGTTGGCCACGTCGTCATCCTCAATGACCACGACCGAATCACCGTTGGATTCCAGGAAGGCGCGCAGCCGTGCAACGCTGGCGCCGGTATCCTTGTGCAGCAGGAACTGGGTGCAGTACCCGTTCTTGATGTCCTCCACCTTCATCAGATCATCGGCAAAGACACCCTTGCCGACGGCAGAGCTGGAAACCTTCGGCTTGGCAGCCACCTCGACGCTGGCAACGATCTCGCCGCCGTCGAACACCTGCTTCATGCCCTCAAACACCAGCATGATGCCCTGTCCGCCTGCGTCCACAACACCGGCCTTCTTCAGCACCGGCAGCAGATTGGGGGTATCTTCCAGGGCCTTCTGGCCAGCGGCGATGACCTCATCCCACAGGGCGGGCACCTCGGTCTGGGTGCTGGCCTCGGCGGCCTCGGCTGCCAGACGGGTGACGGTCAGAATGGTGCCCTCGGTGGGCTTCATGACAGCCTTGTAGGCAGCATCCACACCCATTTTCAGCGCCGCGGCAATGTCAGATGCCTCGGCAGTGGTCTTGCCCTTCAGCGCCTTGGAAAAGCCGCGGAACAGAAGGCTGGTGATGACGCCGGAGTTGCCGCGGGCACCCCGCAGCATGGCGGAAGCCGCATTCTTGCTGACATCGGCCACCGTGCAGTTGTCCGGCATGGCTTCCAGCTCGGAATGCGCCGCACCGATGGTCATGCTCATATTGGTACCGGTATCGCCGTCGGGCACCGGGAAAACGTTCAGTTCATCGACGCGGGTACGCTGGTTGGAGATATTGTTGGCACCGGAAATCATCGCGTCGCGCAGGATCTTGCCAGTAATCATCAATCTACACCTCAATCATTTGACTCTTCAGGAACGGCTGCTCAATCTTCCGCAATGCCGTCCACATACACATCCACGCGGGCCACTTTCAGGCCGGTGGCATGCTCGACCTCATCGCGTACGCGGTGGGTGATGCTTTGGGTGATGGAGGCGATATTCAGGCCATAGCCCACTGCAATGTGCAGAGAAATGTTCAGTGCACCGTCCTGTTCCTCCACTGTAACGCCCGGATGGGGCAGACTGCCGTGGCGAAGCGCAGAACGCACTGTGCCGGAAGCCGTGTTCTGGCCCATAGCTGCAATGCCGTAGCAGTTTTTGGCTGCCTGAGAGACCAGGCCGGAGAAATATTCATTTGTCAAAGAGATGCTCCCGCTGGGGTTCACCTTGGTGATCATCGCCGGACCTCCTTACCTGTTGCATTCGGGCAACCGTGCAATAGCAAGGTACACTGCTGCCCATAGAATCTTCTTTATTATACACCATCCCGCTACTTTTGAACAGAGGGAGAACTGAGGTTTTCACGGGATTTTGGACCGAAATCCCGCATGGTTTTTCGTTCATTCTGGCAAAGGATAGTTTACAATCCATTCACAAAGTCGCCATCCCAGGCGCGTATACTTAATGTAGGCAAACCGGAAGACACGCAAGCCCGGTTCCTGCAGGACCGTTATGCAGAATTACTCTGCCGGTCCAGGGGCGCATTTGCCGGAGAGGTTCTCCGGTCCGGCGGGCATGGCTTTACGCCGTGCCCGCCCAGCCCCGACAAAACCACACAAAGGAGAGACATTCGCCCATGAACCTATTGTTTTTCCTGACCCCGAAACAGGATGTATTGTATATTTACGAGGATTTCACACTGCGCCAGGCACTGGAAAAATGGTCCAACCAGCGCTATGCCACCATTCCGGTACTTCGCCGCAATGGAGAGTACCTGGGTATCATCAGCGAAGGCGATCTGCTTTGGGGCATCAAAAACATCCACGGCCTTGACCTGGACGCCAGCGAGGATGTGCCGATTTCCAGTTTTCCCCGGCGCCGGAACTACAAGGCAGTGCCCGTGACCACCGATATGCGCACCCTGGTGGAGGCCGCAGTGGACCAGAACTTTGTGCCGGTGGTGGATGACCGCAATGTGTTCATCGGCATTGTTCCCCGTACCGCGATCATCAAGTACATGCTGCGCCGGATGGATTCCGCCAGCGAAACCACCCAGATTTCCACCCGTACCATTAAAAAGCGGCTGATGCAGGCCCAGTCCTGATCCCGCCAAACGATCCTCTTCCCTGCCCCGCCCGACACGGCGGGACAGGGTTTTCTTGTTTTTGAAACAGACACAAAAAGGCCCGCTGCGGGGCAAACCACACAGCGGGCCTGAAAAGTTGGATGGTAAGAAAGATCTTACTTCAGCTCGATCTTAGCGCCGACCTCTTCCAGCTTCTTCTTCATCTCCTCAGCGTCAGCCTTGGAAGCGTTCTCCTTCAGCTTGGCGTTGGGGGTCTCAACGAGCTTCTTAGCGTCCATCAGGGAAGCGCCGGTCAGCTCCTTGACAGCCTTGATGACCTGCATCTTGGAAGCGCCGACATCGGCCAGGATGACGTCGAACTCGGTCTTCTCTTCCTCAGCGGGAGCGGCGGCAGCGCCAGCAGCAGCGGGAGCAGCAGCGGCAACAGCAGAAACGCCGAACTCCTCGCAGATGGTGTCAACGAGCTCTTTCAGCTCAAGAACAGTCATAGTCTTGACAGACTCGACAATGGCAGTGATCTTC
>CAJFMB010000052.1 GCA_904390925.1 uncultured Subdoligranulum sp. | reverse complement strand
GTATTTCCTTCGTGACATACGAACACCCCCTGTATAGGTTTATTGTCCTACACAGGGGGCGTTTTGTCTATTGTCCGTTTTTACTGGTTCGGTTCACCACTGGTCGGGAGATGGGCTTTTTCTATCGGATAATGGGGAAATCAGTTGTTCTTGTAGTAGTTGATCAGGCAGCCGTCGGCCAGGATCTGGCGCTCGTCATCGGTCAGGGCGCCCAGACGCAGGGTCAGCGGGGAGACGGTACCGTCGGGGCTGACTACATAGCCGGTCATGGTGTCGGCGGCCTCCAGCAATGCCTTGCGCACACCGGGGACAAAGACGTAGCCGTCCAGCTGGAGCACTTCGGGGTTCTCCACCAGGAAGGGCAGCATGCCCCAGTTGATGCAGTTGGAGCGGTAACGCTTGGTGGCGTACTCGCAGGCAAAGTTGGCCGCGCCGCCCAGCACACGCTGGCAGCTGGCCGCCTGCTCACGGGCGGAGCCGTCGCCGGGCTTGTTGGCAAAAATGGCAGAACCGATGTTGGCTGCCTTGCCGTCTGCCGTTACACCGGCAGCCGCCAGTGCATCATAGACCGCCTGCACCTCGGCCGGCAGGGAGCCTGCCTTGCGGGCATCGTCCAGCGCCTTGACCGCCTTGGCACGGCCCGCATAGGCCGGGTCCTTGCGGGAGAGGGTGAACTCCGCCAGGCGCAGCGGGTTGGAGCGGTAGGAGGAAGTCTCACCGGAGGGGATCAGCTCGTCGGTGGTGGTCACCGGGTCGGTGATGTAGCTGGAAATCTTGAGCAGCAGATCCTCCGACAGGGCGGGCTGTTCCGGCCAGTCCTTGATGTTGGGGCCAAACTTCAGCGCATAGTCCGGCTCGGCCTTGCCCCAGCCGTTGTAAACGCGCTTGCGATAGATTTCCTGATCGAAATGATAGGCCGGGGTGGGCAGCGGCTCGTCCAGGATCTCGCTGGCTGCGGTCAGCACGCCGCCGTTGGCAGCGGTGGCCGCGATAGAGCGGGCATCCATGAGCGCCACGGCCGAGATCTGGCCCTCGCCGGGCTTGGAGCCTTCCCGGTTGGGGAAGTTGCGGGTGGTGTGGCGGATGGAGAACTCCCCGTTGGCCGGGGTGTCGCCGGCACCGAAGCAGGGGCCGCAGAAGCACTCGCGGAAGATGCCGCCGGCGCTGACAATGTCGGCCACAGCACCGTTCTTGACCAGTTCCAGGTAGGTGGGCATGCTGTCGGGATAGACGCTGATGCGGAACACACCGTCACCGCAGTTCTTGCCTTTGAGAATCTGCGCCACGGCACAGACATTTTCAAAGGTGCCGCCGCTGCAGCCGGCCACGACTCCCTGATCCACGCGGATGCTGCCGTCGGCAGCCACCTTGCTGACCAGGTCCATCTTGACCTTGCCGTTCAGCTGCTGGTTGGCACGGGTCTCGATCTCGTGGAGGATCTCCTTGGCGTTGGCTTTCAGTTCCCGGATGGGATAGGCGTAGCTGGGGTGCATGGGCAGTGCGATCATGCACTCGACAGTGGACAGATCCAGCTCGATGCAGCCGTCATAGTAGGCCACATCCGCCGGGGCCAGAGGCTTGTAGGCCTCGGGGCGGCCATGAATGTCAAAGTATTCCCTGGTGACCTCGTCGGTCTGCCAGATGCTGGACCAGCAGGTGGTCTCGGTGGTCATGACGTCGATGCCGTTGCGGAAATCGGCGGACAGACCCGCCACGCCGGGGCCGACAAACTCCATGACCTTGTTCTTCACATAGCCGTTGGCGTAGGTGGCGCCCACCAGCGCCAGCGCCACGTCCTGCGGGCCGACACCGGGGTTCGGCTTGCCGGTCAGATAGACCGCCACCACGCCGGGATATGCCATGTCGTAGGTGCGGCCCACCAGCTGCTTGGCCAGCTCGCCGCCGCCCTCGCCCACGGCCATGGTGCCCAGGGCACCGTAGCGGGTGTGGGAGTCGGAACCCAGAATCATGCGGCCGCAGCCGGACATCATTTCCCGGTTGTAGCTGTGAATGACCGCCATGCTTGGCGGCACATAGATGCCGCCGTATTTGTGGGCAGCCGAGAGGGCGAACTGGTGGTCGTCCTCGTTGATGGTGCCGCCCACTGCGCAGAGGGTGTTGTGGCAGTTGGTCATCACGTAGGGCAGCGGGAACTTGTCCATGCCGGAGGCACGGGCAGTCTGGATGATGCCCACATAGGTGATGTCGTGGCTGGTCATGGAATCAAACTTGAGACGGAGGTTTGCCATATCCGGCACCGTGTTGTGTGCCTTGAGAATGCCGTAGGCAATGGTGCCCTTGCGGGCCTCCTCCTGGGAGACGGGCGCTGTGTCGCAGAGCTGGCCGTTGACCAGATACACGCCCTTGTCATGCAGCTTCATGGGAGTACACTCCTTTCCTGTGAGGGAATGGTGCGGGGGCCGGGCTTACAGCCGGGCGATCACCGCATCGGTGAATTCGGTGGTGGTGGCGGTGCCGCCGATATCGGCGGTGACCAGTTTGCCCTCAGCCACCTGGGCCTGGATGGCACTGTTCAGCCGGTCGGCTGCATCGGCCTGGCCCAGGTCCTTCAGCATCATGGCGAAGGCCATCAGGATAGCAGAGGGGTTGGCCATATTCTTGCCGGCGATGTCAGGGGCAGACCCATGAACCGCCTCGTAAATGCGGACCTTGTCGCCGATGTTGGCGGAGGGGGCAAAGCCCAGGCCACCCACCAGGCCAGCGCACAGGTCGCTGATGATGTCGCCGTACAGGTTGGGGGCAACCAGCACATCAAACTGCTCGGGTTTCTGGACCAGCTTCATGCACAGGGCGTCGATGATCACATCGGTGGCCTCGATCTCGGGATACTCGGCGGCAACCTGGCGGAAGCAGCTGAGGAACAGGCCGTCGGTCAGCTTCGTAATATTGGCCTTGTGAACAGCCGTGACCTTTTTGCGGCCGTGACGGCGGGCATAGTCAAACGCAAAGCGGCAGATACGCAGGCTGGCATCCCGGGTGATCAGCTTGACGCCGTTGGCGATGTCATCGGTGAGCATATACTCGATGCCCTTGTACAGGTCCTCGGTATTTTCACGCACAATGACCAGATCCACATTGTCAAAACGGGAAGCAACGCCGGGCAGTGTGCGCACCGGCCGCAGGTTGGCATAGGTATTGAAGCGCTGACGCAGCTGCACATTGATGCTGCGGAAGCCTTTGCCGATGGGGGTGGCGGTGGGGCCTTTCAGCGCCCAGCCGCACTGCTCGATGGCATCCAGCACGCCGGGCTGCAGCAGCTCGCCGTGTTCGGCGGCATACTCGGCACCGGCGGCGTATTCCAGCCACTCAATGCTGGTGTCCAGAACTTCACTGACCTTTTTCACGCTCTCGGCAATTTCACGGCCGATGCCGTCGCCGGGAATCAATACTGCTTTCATAAAACTGCCCCTTTCCTGGTAAGCGGCGGCAGAGCGCCCCGCCCCCCCCGCCTGTACTGCAAGCGGAGACTTGATCTTCCGATATGCAGGATATACATAGAGTATATCGACTTGGCGTGGTATTGTCAAACATGAAACGTATGCAGTATGCCGACAGTTGACAGTTTCCTGCATTGCTTTATAAAATAAAGCGCAAAATTGTTGAAATTTATAAAATTTAAGTTTCATGCTTGACGGCGGCGGCCGTTTTCGATAAAATGAAAGAACGCTGTCGGATAGCTGCATAAAAATGCAGCCATCTGTCCACCGCGGGGCGACACCCGCCCAATGAAAGGAAGCGATCGTGATGGTGTATCCCGATGTTGCGGCCTTTGCGCCGGACGAGATGGAACTGTTGTGTCAGGAGTATCTGCGCAACAATTACATTGACCCCTCGGACTGTGAGCGTCTGGGCGTCAAGCGAGGGCTGCGCAACGCCGACGGCACCGGTGTTCTGGCCGGACTGACCAACGTGAGCGATGTTGTGGGTTATGAAAAGCAGCCGGACGGCACAATTATGCCGGTTCCCGGCCGGCTGATCTACCGCGGCATCGACATTGACCGTCTGGTACAGGAAGCCGACACCCACGACCGTTTTGTGTTTGAGGAGGCGGTCTGGCTGCTGTTGTTCGGCAGTCTGCCCGGCCCGAAGCTGCTGGAACGGTTTGACAGGCTGCTGGAAAGCCACCGGGAACTGCCCCGCGGCTTTGCGGATGACATGATCCTCAACTCGCCTTCTCCCAACATCATGAACAAGATGTCCCGGAGCGTGCTGGCCATGTACAGCTACGACGAACACGCCGAGGACACTTCCCTGCCCAACATGCTGCGGCAGAGCATCAACCTGATTGCCGAACTGCCCACCATGATGGTCAACGCCTACCAGATCAAGCGCCGGGTGTATGACCGCAGCAGCATGTACTTCCACCTGCCCACCCCGGGCCAGAGCACGGCCGAACATATTCTGTCCACCTACCGGCCGGATCAGAAATTCACCCACGAGGAAGCCCGCCTGCTGGATCTGTGCCTGCTGGTCCATGCCGACCATGGCGGCGGCAACTGCTCCACCTTCACCTGCCGGGTGCTTTCCTCCTCCGGTACCGACACCTACGCGGCCATCTCGGCAGCCATCGGTGCGCTGAAAGGCCCCAAGCACGGCGGTGCCAACCTGAAGGTCATGCATCAGCTGGACGATATTCTGGCCCATGTGGCGCATCCCGATCAGGACGACGAGCTGCGGGAGTACCTGCGCAAGATCATGCGCAAACAGGCCGGCGATGGCAGCGGCCTGATCTACGGCATCGGCCACGCGGTCTACACCCTCAGCGATCCCCGCGCCCAGATCCTGAAGGAGCACGCCCGGCATCTGGCCTACGACAAGGGCTTTGCCAAGGAATACGAGACGCTGTGCGGCATTGAACGGCTGGCACCCCAGGTCTTTGCCGAGGAGCACCGCGGCCCCAAAAAGGTCTGCGCCAACGTGGATCTGTTCAGCGGCCTGATCTACCGGATGCTGGGCATCAGCGAGGATCTGTTCACCCCGCTGTTTGCCATTGCCCGTGTGCCCGGCTGGTGTGCCCACCGGGTGGAAGAGGTCCTGTTCGCCAACCGCATCATCCGTCCGGCCTACAAGTATCTGGGCAAGGATCAGGAGTACCGCACGCTGGAGGACCGGCCCGAAGCCTGATCCTTCCGGATTTTCTCCCTCGGAACTTTCAAAAAACATAAAAATCGCCCCGCACAGGAAGCTTCCCTGTGCGGGGCGATACTCGTTACAGCATAAAATCGCGGGGGTTCAGACCGGAATCCGGGTCAGGCCGGCATTACTCCTCGGTCTTTTTGGCGGCAGCCTTTTTGGTCGCCTTCTTGGCAGGGGCCTTTTCCGCCTTCTTGACCGGAGCCTTCTTGGGGGCGGCAGCGGTCTTGGGCTTGCAGGCGCGGCGGGCCGGCTTCTTGGCGGGAGCAGCCTCAGCGGGAGCAGCAGCCGTCTCAACCGGAGCGGCGGCAGTCTCTGCAGGGGCAGCGGTCTCCACCGGGGCGGTCTCGACAGGAGCGGCAGCCTCAGCAGAAGCAGCAGTCTCGACGGCCTCCTCCGCCTTGGCCTTGGCAGCCTTGGCCTTGGCACTGGTCTTGGGCTTGCGGGTGACTTCCTCGATGGTCCACAGCTGATTATCGCCGCCCACATCGGTCCAGATCTGCAGGGCTGCACCGTTGTCGGTGTTCATGCCAACCACGTCCAGGCACTTGCCGGCCAGGTTGGACTTGATCTTGCAGCGGCCGTCATTCAGCGGCTCCACAATCCAGAGCTGGCTGCTGGCATTGGCGCCCTCCCACTGGTGCACGCGGGTGCCGTCGGTGACACCGCTGCAGTCCAGATCCATCATCTTGCCGGTGAAACGGTTCTTGATGCGGTAGACGCCCTCGCCTGCGCGGACAAAGCCCCACTGCTGCCACTCGGCATTGGCATTGTCCCACAGCTGGATCTTGGCGCCGTTATCGGTATTGTAGTCAGCAACCTCGACAATCTTGCCGTTGGCTGCGCTGATGGTGTAGAACTTATCCTCAGTAATCACAGTCTGGGCTACTTTCTTGGTGGATTTCTTAACAGCCATTGCTGCTCCCCTCCTCATTTGTTGCATGTTTCTCCTCAAATTCCATCCGACGCCCGAAGCAAAAAGGGCCGTCGCTGCATGGAAACCACAGGTATAGTTAGCCACCTGTTCCCCGTTATTATAGCCAAATTTTGGGAAAGCGTCAAGTTTTGGACGTGGAGACGGCATTTTGCACAAAAATGCCGGAAGTGTCCAGAACACTCCCGGCATTTTTCCGTGTTTTGCAGTGAAATAATACGGATTTCACAGATTCTGCGATGTGGCGCAATTTCCGTTATTCCGGCGCTTTCATGCTTTCCACCATCGAGATCTTTTTGAGCTTGCGGCTCATCATCAGGTTGACAATCAGGCTGAACAACATGGTCAGCCCCAGCGCATAGACATAGCTGGAAGGGTCAATGGTACGCCCGAACATGACGGCATCCACCTCGACGGTGAAGATGACGAACCGATGCAGTGCAATGCCGCCGGCCAGCCCGAACAAAGCGCCGATGATGGTCAGCGCGACCGTCTCGCGCATGACATAGGCACTGACTTCCCGGTCATAGAAGCCCAGCACCTTGATGGTGGCAATCTCCTTGACACGTTCTGCCACATTGATGTTGGTCAGGTTGTACAGCACCACCAGCGCCAGCACCGCCGCGCAGACCACGATCATGACCACCACCGCGTTGATGGAATTGAGCATGTTCAGCACCTGGGTCATGGTATCGGCGGTGAAGTTGAGGCTGGCCACCTCGTCCATGCCCAGCAAGGTCTCGGAAACCTTGTCCCGGGCCTCCTGGCTGTCGTCCGAAAGAATGGAAAGAATACTGTTCCACTCGGGTGCGTCGCCGAAGGCATCGGTGTAGGTGGAGGCGCTCATGTAAATATAGTTGGAAACGTAGTTCTCGCAGACGCCGCTGACGGTAAACTGTCCGGACTTGCCATCCCCGTCAACCAGGGTGACGGTGTCCCCTGCCTTCACATCCAGCAGTTCGGCAATCTTTTCGGTCATGATGATGCCGGTCTCGCCCAGCGGTGTGGGTTTGCGGGAAACCCGCTCGTGCATATCAATATAAGTATTCAGCGAATCGGCATCCTGGGGAACCATCAGGTAGACCTCGGCAGTGGAGCCGTCCGGCAGTTCCTGGGTGGTGACCTCAGTCATGGCGGCAAGCGAACTGGTCACCTCGCCGCTGCCGTCCTCTCCGAACAGATAGTCATACACCGGGCCGGACTGGGTGTCCTGGGAGCCGGTCACGGCTGTTATCAGGTCGTACTGACTCACGTCTGTGAACTGCTTGACAATGATGCCGTTGATCGAGTCGGAGATGCCGAACCCGGTAAGCAGCAATGCCGTACAGCCGGCCACACCGATGACCGTCATCCAGAAGCGCCGCTTGTAGCGGAACAGGTTGCGGAAGGTCACCTTATAGGTAAAGCTCATCCGGTTCCACAGCGGGCGGATGCGTTCCAGCAGAATCCGTTTGCCGGCCTTGGGGGCCCGGGGCCGCATGAGAGCGGCAGGGCTTTCCTTCAGCGAGGTACGCCCGGTTTCCACCGTCACCAGCAATGTGCAGAGAATCAGGGACCCCGCCGAGAAGATGGCGTAATTCCACCGCCAGACCGGATGGAAGGCAGGCAGATAATACATCATGGCATAGGCATACCAGATTACCGACGGGAAGACGGTAAAGCCGACCGCCAGACCGAACAGCGCGCCGGAAACGGCGGCCGTCATGGCGTAGAGGATATATTTGCGCATGATGGCACGGTTGTCAAAGCCAAGGGCTTTCATGGTGCCGATTTGCAGCCGTTCCTCCTCCACCATGCGGGTCATGGTGGTGGAAACCACCAGCGCCGCCACCAGGAAGAAGAAGAGCGGGAAAACGCCCGACAGTGCTTCCACCTTGGAAACGTTGCCGGCAAAGGAATTGTAGCTGACGTTGTTGTCCCGGTCCCAGACATACCAGCTGGGGAACTCCACTGCATCCAGGTCGGCCTGGGCGTCCTCCAGCTCAGTGCGGGCATCGGCCAGCTCCTGCTCGGCCTCCGCCTTGCCTTCCTCGTAGTCGATCTCGCCGTCCGCCAGCTTCTGTTTGTTCTCCTCAATGGTCTGAAGGGCGTCGTCCAGTTCCTTGCGGGCATCCGCCAGTTCGGCATAGGCATCGGCAATCTGCTGTTTGGCGTCGTCCAGTTCCACCTGACGGTCGGTCAGGGTGGCCCAGCCCTCGTCCAGTTCCTTCTTGCCGTCCTCCACCTGGCGCTTGTAGTCATAGAAGGTCTGGCCCTGGGCGTTGTACTCCGCCCAGCCGGCATCCAGCTCCGCCTTGCCGGCATCCAGCTCCGCCTTGGCAGCGGCCAGCTGCCGTTCACTTTCGGCAATGGTTTTGGCCGATTGCTCCAGCTGCTGGCGGGTGGCTTCCAGCACCGGGCCGTTCTCGTCCAGTTCGGCTTTTGCGGCATCCAGTGCCGCCCGTGTCGCCGCCAGGCCATCGTCGTCGAAGAGGGCAATGGCTTCCTCCTCGGTGGAGACGGTACCCTTGTCCATCATAGCAGCAATGCCGGCATCCAGCCCCTTCTGGGCGGTATTGAGCTGTTTGAGCTGATCCAACTGTGCCTGTAGCGTTTCCTGCTGCTCCAGCTTCGGCAGGATCAGGCTTTCCGCCGCAGCCACCATCACCGGGTTGGTGATGTCAATTTCGTAGCCCATCTGGGCCGCTGCCGCCTGCAATGCCTGCAACCAGGCCTGCTGCGCTGCCTCGTAAGCCTGACGCAACTGTTCCAGCTGTTCCTCGGAAATTCCGGGGTCTTGCGGGTCGGTTCCGCTCTCCGGCGTGGCCTGGCCTGTGCCGGCAGCGGTTTCCCCGGTGGCCGGGGGGTCCGGGTCAGGGTCAGGCTGTTGGGCCAGCGCCTCCTCGTAGGCGGATTTCGCCGCTTCCCGGGCATCATACAGCGCTTTCAGTCCCGACAGATCATCCAGCTGTGCCTGCAGTCCGGCAATGCTTTCATCCGAGAAGAGCGCCTTTGCCTCCTCCTCGCTGGATGCCTGCCCGCTGGCAATGATCTGCGCAATTCCGGTCTGTACACCGTTGTATGCCTTGTTCAGCAGTTGCAGCTGGCTGTACTGCTCCTCGCCCTCCTGATACCGGGCCATCCCATCGTCGTAGGCTTTTTTGCCCTCCTCATACAGGGCAAGGCCATCCTCGTACTTTTTCTTGCCTGCCTCAAACTCGGCAAGGCCGTCCTGATACTGTTTCAGCCCCTCGTCATACTGGCGCTGGGCATCTGCCAGCCTGGCATGCCCGTCTGCCAGCTGCTGTTCAGCGCCGCTGAGCTGGGCAACCCCGGCATCATACTCCGCCTGGGCATCCGCCAGCTGTTTGCGGCCATCCTCCAGCTGCTGCTCGCCATCCGCCAGCAGGGATTCGTTTTCCTGTACCTCGGCAAGGCCGTCGGCGTACTCCTGCTCGCCGTCCTGGTATTCCTTCTCGCCGTCGGCCAGTTCCTGGCGGCCGTCCTCCAGTTCCTGTGCCGCATCGGCCAGTTCCTGATCGGCCTCCGCCTTGGCGTCGTAATATTCCTGCCAGCCTTCGTCAATGTCCTCTTGGGCATCCGAGACCACCTGGTCATAGCGGGCCTGACAGCGCACATCCTCAATGGCTTCCACCTTGTCCGCCACTGAATCCACCAGTGTGCTGTATTCCTTGTCAAAGCTCAGCAGGTCGGCGGCGCCATCCACCGTCAGATAAATTTCGGTATAGGTATCGTTGGCAAAGGCCGCAGCCGGTGCATACAACACCACCTGCACGGTACCGCTGCCCACGCTGGCCGGTTCCCTCTCGTAGGAGAAATAATAGGGATCGTGCACCACGCCCACCACGGTAAAGGTGGTTTGGTCCATGGTATCTTCCAGATCCTCGTTGTCCGGGTCCAGGGTCAGGGTGTCGCCGATGTTATAGCTGAGGTTCAGCGTATCCACACCGGCCTCCACCACGCACTCGTCGGGGCTTTCCGGCCACCGTCCGTCCACCAGGGTCAGACGGTTGATGTTGTCGGGATCTTCCGGGTCCGCGGGAAGGCTGTGTATCCGGCAGACCAGTTCACTGCCACCTTCGGCCACCAGAAGGTCGGCGGACTGTCCCTCCTGGACTTTGTCCACGCCGTCCACCTGTTGCAGTGCCTGAACATCCTCATCGGTCAGTCCCAATGTGGAGACCACACGCAGATCAAACAGGTTGCCCGCGTCCAGGTATTCCTCCATCGAGTCTTCCATGTCCGGCGTGGTGGACAGCAGTCCGGCCAGGAATCCGACGCCCAGTGCCACAATGGCAAAAATGGCGATAAACCGGCTTTTGCTGCCCTTGAAGGTGCGCAGGATATTCTTTTGGTAACTGTTTGCCATTTACCATTCAATCCTTTCCACCGGGGTCGGGTCGGGATTTTGCCGAATGTCAATGACCCGGCCGCTGTTGATGCGGATGACCCGGTCGGCCATGGCCGCCAGGGCACTGTTATGGGTGATGACAATGACGGTGCGGCCCTGTTTGCGGCAGGTATTCTGCAAAAGTTCCAGCACCTGTTTGCCAGTTTTGTAGTCCAGCGCGCCGGTGGGCTCGTCGCAAAGCAGGATTTTGGGATTCTTGGCCAGTGCACGGGCAATGGCCACACGCTGCTGCTCACCACCGGACAGCTGTGCCGGGAAATTGTTCTTGCGTCCTGCCAGGCCCACCTCGTCCAGCACCAGGTCGGCATCCAGCGGGTCACGGCAGATCTCGCTGGCCAGCTCGACATTTTCCCGGGCGGTCAGGTTCTGTACCAGGTTGTAAAACTGAAAGACAAACCCCACGTCATAGCGTCGATACTCGGTCAGGCGTCGGTTGTTGAATTTGCTGACACAGGCGCCGTCCAGAAGAATCGTCCCCTCGTCGCAGGTATCCATGCCTCCCAGCATATTCAGCACCGTGGTCTTGCCAGCACCGGAAGGGCCCAGAATCACACAGAATTCGCCCTTTTCAATGGTAAAGCTGACGTGATCGGCGGCGGCGATGCGGGTATCGCCCATCTGATAGTATTTACAGACGTTGTCAAAGACGACAAAGGATGATTTTTGCGGCATAAGCTTGCTCCTTTGCGCAAAGTGATGGATAGAAAACAGGTGTTGATTATTTTACCTTTGCCTGAGTATACCAGCAGGATTTGAACATTCTCTTAACTTTTTATGGAATTCTTTCTTTCAATTTGTGAAATAAGACGATTTTACCCTTACATTTTCTGCTGCAGCAGCCATGAACAGCTGTTGATTTTCTATCTGGTTTTATTATAATGAAAGAAATAATCAATCTCAATCATTAAAACTGTGCGGTTCGTTCAATAATCAACAGTTGTTCAGTCATTGTTGAGAAATGCACAATTTTTTCATGAAACCACCCGGAGGGAGGGGGCCTCATGTCAGAAAAAAAGACCGATTTGCGGGTACTGAAAACCCGGGATAACATCCGTCGTGCCTATCTGGAACTGCTGCGCACCCATACTGCCAAAGAAATCACCGTAACCCAGATCTGCCGGCTGGCACGCATCAACCGGGGCACCTTTTACCTGCACTATCCCGACACCCATGCCCTGCTGGATTCCATTGTCGGGGATCTGGTGGAGGAGCTGTCGGTGGTGATCCGCAAATATCCGCCCCAGGAACTGAAGGACAACCCCTTCCCCGTGATTTATGAGGCCTTTTCCACCTTTGCCCGTCATGCGGATTTTCTTCCGTTTTTGCAGGAAAACGGCAACCCGGAGTTTCTGGAACGGCTGAAGTCGCTGTTGAATGAAATGCTGCTGACCGAATGGCTGCCCATGCACAGTGAGCAGAAGCCGGAAGATTACCCTTACATCAACGCTTTTATTGTTTCCGGCACCATCGAGGTGTTCCGTGTCTGGCTGCAAAACGGCATGCGGAAAAGCACCCACGACCTGGCCGCCCTGATCGAGCGTCTGGCGCTGGAGGGCATTCATTGAGCAAACGCGGCAGGAATGTTGCCGTTGCAACGGTTCCCTTTTCCCAGGACAGGTAGGATAGTATCAAAACAATATTTCAAACAGGTTTGCCGGATGTTTCTGCCATGTTATTTTGCAGAATCCACGGCAATCAGGAGGTATGTTGCATGAAAGTTGTCATCATCGGCGGTGTGGCAGGCGGCGCATCGGCTGCTGCCAGGTTGCGGCGGCTGGACGAGAAGGCTGAGATTCTGCTTCTGGAGCGGGGGCCTTACATTTCCTTTGCAAACTGCGGGCTTCCCTACTACGTGGGCGGTGTCATCACAGACCGGGCAGCGCTGACTTTGCAGACACCGGAAAGTTTCCGGCAGCGGTTCGGCATTGACGTGCGGGTCAACAGCGAGGCCACCGCCATCGACACCGCGGCCAGGACGGTAACGGTGCAGGGCCCCGACGGTGTCTATACCGAATTCTATGACCGGTTGATTCTTTCCCCCGGCGCCGCTCCCACCGTGCCGCCGCTGCCGGGGCTGAATGACCCGCGGGTGTTCACGCTGCGGACCATCCCGGACGCGGTGCGCATCCGGGAATACATGGAAGCAAACCATCCCCGCCGGGCAGTGGTCATCGGCGGTGGATACATTGGCGTGGAAATGGCCGAAAACCTGGTGCATGCCGGGGTCCAGACCACCATCGTGGAGCTGAGTGACCACCTGATTGCCCCGCTGGACTATGACATGGCCTGCGAGGTCCATCAGTATGTCCGCAGCCAGGGACTGAACCTGATTTTGCAAAACGGCGTGAAAGCCGTTCAGCCGGCGGCGGACGGGCTGCAGGTCCAGCTGAACAGCGGCGTGCTGGATGCCGACCTGGTGATTCTGTCGGTGGGTGTGCGGCCGGATACCGCCCTGGCCAAGGCTGCTGGTCTGGAGCTGACCGCCCGGGGCTGCATTGTGGTGGACAGCCACATGCGCACCTCTGCGCCGGATGTCTATGCAGTGGGCGACGCGGTTCAGGTGACCGACTTTGTCACCGGGCAGCCGGGCTTTGTGCCGCTGGCCGGCCCCGCCAACAAGCAGGGCCAGATCGCTGCCGACAATATCTGCGGCATCGCCAGCGAGTACAAAGGTACACAGGGTTCTTCGGTGCTGAAGGTCTTTGGCCAGACGGTGGCCATGACCGGCATCAACGAGCGCATGGCCCGTGCCGCCGGACTGGATTACGGCAAGATGTACACCTTCAACAATTCCCACGCCTCCTACTATCCGGGGGCCAGCGGCATCTCGATGAAGGTCCTGTACGAGAACGCCACCGGCCGGATTCTGGGTGCCCAACTGATCGGGGCCGAGGGTGCGGACAAGCGCTGCGACGTGCTGGCCACAGCCATCCGTGCAAAGATGACCGCCGCCGACCTGACCGAGCTGGAACTGTGCTATGCGCCGCCCTACGGCTCGGCAAAAGACCCGGTGAATTATGCCGGCTATGCCATCGAGAATGTCCGCAGCGGATTGGTGCATCCCTACTACTGGCACGACGTGGCCGGACTGCCTCGGGACGGCAGTGTGACGCTGCTGGACGTGCGCACCCCTGCCGAATATGCCTGCGGACACATTGACGGCTTTGTGAACATTCCGCTGGATGAACTGCGGCAGCACCTGTCTGAGCTGGACCCTTCCAAGCCGGTGTACCTGCACTGCCACAGTGGATTGCGCAGCTATCTGGCATGCCGGATTCTGACCGGCTACGGATTTGACTGCCATAATCTGGCCGGCGGTTACCGGTTCTACAGCCTGGTGGTCAACGAGACCCGGGCTGCGGAAGCCCCCTGCTATCCGGCAGAATAAACAGATATTATAAAGAGCAACCCCGGACACGGCCGCCGTTGAACCGAACCAGTAAAAACGGACAATAGACAAAACGCCCCCTGTGTAGGACAATAAACCTATACAGGGGGTGTTCGTATGTCACGAAGGAAATACAC
>CAJFMB010000051.1 GCA_904390925.1 uncultured Subdoligranulum sp. | reverse complement strand
AAATGGCGTAAAAATGGCGTAGCCACCAAAACGCCAAAGCGCGAAAACCCTTGTAAATACAGCATTTTTTAAGGAGATGTAGAGATATATGAAATTAGGAATCGTCGGACTGCCCAATGTGGGCAAGTCCACTTTGTTCAATGCGCTGACCAACACCCAGAACGCCCAGGCAGCCAACTATCCCTTCTGCACCATCGAGCCCAACACCGGCATTGTCCCGGTGCCGGACCCGCGGCTGGACAAGCTGGCCGAGATCTGGAAAACCGACAAAAAGACCCCGGCCATTGTGGAGTTTGTGGACATTGCCGGCCTGGTGAAGGGTGCCTCCCAGGGCGCGGGCCTGGGCAACAAGTTCCTGGGCCATATCCGGGAATGCGACGCCATTGTCCATGTGGTGCGCTGCTTTGACGACGACAACATCATCCATGTGGTGGAGGACGTGAACAAGCCGGAGACGGTGGACCCCATCCGGGACATTGAGGCCATCGACATGGAGCTGATCCTGGCCGACCTGGAGGTGGTCAGCAACCGTCTGGGCCGTCAGACCAAGGCCGCCAAGACCGGCAACAAGGCTGCCGGTGCCGAGGCCGCCTGGCTGCAGGAGCTGGCAGACCATCTGGAAGCCGGCAAGCCCGCCCGCACCTTTGCCGCCGACCCGGACGACGAGGCCCAGGCCAAGACCCTGAAGGAGATGGGTCTGCTGTCCGCCAAGCCGGTGATCTACGCCTGCAATGTGGGCGAGGACGACCTGCTGGGCGGCATCGAGAACAACCCCTACTTCCCGCTGGTGCAGGCCCGCGCCGCCGAGGAGCACGCCCAGGCCATGCCCATCTGCGCCAAGACCGAGGAGGACATCGCCGGTTCCAGCGAGGAGGAAAAGCTGGCCTTCCTGCATGAGATGGGCATCGAGGCCACCGGCCTGGACAACCTGATCAAGGCCAGCTATCAGCTGCTGGGCCTGATCAGCTTTTTGACCGACGGCAAGAAGGAATGCCGCGCCTGGACCATCAAGAACGGCACCAAGGCGCCCCAGGCCGCCGGCAAGATCCACTCCGACTTCGAGCGGGGCTTCATCCGCGCCCAGGTCATCCCCTACGACACGCTGGCCGAGTGCGGCTTTGACTACGCCGCCGTCAAGGCCAAGGGCCTGCAGCGCACCGAGGGCAAGGAGTATGTGGTCAAGGACGGGGACATCATTGAGTTCCTGTTCAACGTCTGATCGCCCCGCCACTGTCTGATTCAGAAAGGACCTGTTATGACTTACGGTATCATGGGCGCACTGCCCGAAGAGGTGGAGCAGATCTGCGCCCGCCTGTCTGACGTCACCACCGACCGGTATGCGGGGGTGGAATATTTCACCGGCAGCCTGGCCGGCAAAAAAGTTGTGGTCTGCTGCGGCGGCATGGGCAAGGCCAACGCCGCCTCCACCACCCAGGTGCTGATCACCCGGTATGGGGCTCAGGCCATCATCTTTGCCGGCATTGCCGGCAATATGTCGCCGGAGATCGGCATCGGTGACATGGTGGTGGGTAAGACGGTGTTCTACCACGACGCCGAGCTGGACATGCTGGCCCAGAGTGCCCCCTTTGAAAAGGAATACCAGGGTGACCCGGCCCTGGTGCAGGCTGCCATGGACGCCTGCGCGGCGGCGGGCATCCGGGCCATTGCCGGGCGCATTGCCACCGGCGACAGGTTTGTGGGCGACAGCGCCACCAAAAATGTCATTGCCGCCGCCTGCCACCCCGACTGTGTGGAGATGGAAGGCGCCGCGGTCAGCCAGGTGGCCGGCCGCAACGGGGTGCCCTGCGTGATCCTGCGCAGCATGAGCGACAACGCCGACGAGTCGGGCTACGAGCTGCTGGTGGTGAAGAAATTCACCATCGAGGATTTTGTCACCACCGTCACCCAGGTGGTCACCGGCATGATCGAAGCACTGTGATTAACGTTGAACACTGCGTAAAAACATGTCAAAAGTTTGCCGAAACAGCGCGGTTTTTGTCGTGACATTCCGGCCAAACCCATGAAATTAACAGATTGTTCACAGCATGATAATAGTTTTTTCGCAAGTATTGGGTATTCTATAGTCACAGGAACGGAGCCGCAACCGTTACCTGTAACATGATTCCTCCTCACACCAAAACGATACCCCAACGCCCCCTCCCGTCGCCGCAAGCGGGAGGGGGCAATCTTTTTGCGCTTGTTCCGCGGGCCTGTGCAGAATTGTCTGTGCAGGCCTATTTTTTGTATCTTTGTCGGTGTGCACAAGTGCTGCCGAAATCAAATTGTGCAAAATGTACACAAATTTTGTAATGAAAATGAAAGGAATAACAAATTATGTAGCCAAACCGACAAGTTATGCAAATTCTGTGTTGGGGATGTGATAAAATGCTACAATATCAACAACGAAGAGAGCTCTTCACACAGGGTGGTGTGGTCCGGAAACACGCCGCCCGAACCAACCACCCGGGCAGGCGGTACCTGTGGCATGATTGCGCAAGACAGGTTCCTGACCCGGAAACTGACATTTTCCGCCGTGCATATCGGCTGCACCGGAAAATGGGCGCTTAACTGAATTAGGAGGGATCTTTTTTGGCTAAGGAAAAGAAAAAGAAGATGAGCGCAAAAAAGTTTACGGCAATCGTTGCTCCGCTTCTGGCCATTTTGCTGGCTTTCTCCATCGTGCTGTGCACGGTGGCACCGGCAAACTTTGATCTGGTTCTCCGCGATATCTTCGGCGAGACCAAGTTTGACTTCGGCAATCCCGCTACCGACGTGGATGCCACCTACTACACCCGCGACATCACCGATTCCGAGGAACTGCAGGCTGCCGAGCAGGCTTACACCCGCAAGGCCGGCGCTGAGGGCTTCGTTCTGCTGTACAACAAGGCTGACGCCGACAAGGGTCTGCCCGTGGCAGCCGGCTCCAAACTGAGCCTGTTCTCCGCCTCCTCCATTAACCTGCTGGCCGGCGGTACCGGTTCCGGTGTCAGCACCATCTCCAGCGACATGCGCACCGCACTGCTGGAGCAGGGCTTCACCATCAACGAGTCTCTGTGGAACTTCTACACTGAGAACAAGGACACCTACACCCGCGGCGGCGGCGCCATCATGTACGGCGGCGCTGAGGACTGGTCCATCAACGAGGCGCCCATCGACGCCATCCCCGATGAGGCCAAGCAGGAAGCCGAGGGCACCACGCCCATCTTCTTCATCTCCCGTACCGGCGGCGAGGGCCGTGACCTGGGCCGCTACATGGGCGACTGGACCGACATTCAGGAAGACAAGGACAAGCATTACCTGGAGCCCGACTCGGTCGAGCTGGGCGTCATCAGCTACCTGAACGACAACTTTGACAATGTCATCATCGTTGTCAACACCAACAACGCCTTCGAGCTGGGCTGGATCAAGGATTATCCCAACATCTCCGCTGTTCTGTGGGCTCCCGGCGCCGGCGGCGACACCTGCCGTTCCATCGCCGATGTGCTCAGCGGCAACATCACCCCGTCCGGCCATCTGGTCGACACCTTCGCCTACGATGCATTCTCCTCTCCCGCCATGCAGAACATGGGCGATATGATGCTGGTCAACAACGGCGAGGATGTGGAAGCCGGCGTCTTCTACGACGAGGGCATCTACGTTGGCTACAAGTACTACGAGACCCGCTATTTCGACAAGATGCTGGAGCAGGGCAACGCCGGTGACTACGACTACGCCACCACCGTGCAGTACCCCTTCGGCTACGGCACCTCCTACACCACCTTCCAGTGGTCTGACTTCACCATGAGCGACATGGACGCCAATGGTGATATCCAGATCAGCGTCAAGGTCACCAACACCGGCGATGTGGTCGGCCGCGATGTTGTCCAGGTTTACCTGAACGCTCCCTACACCGATTACGACCGCACCAACTACGTCGAGAAGGCTGCTGCCTCCCTGGTCGGCTTTGAAAAGACCGGCGACCTGGAGCCCGGCGCTTCCGAGACTGTCACCATCACCGTCAACCAGAAGGACTTCATCTCCTACGATGATGTCAACGCCAAGACCTACATCCTGGAGGCCGGCGATTACCTGCTGACCGCCGCCACCAACGCCCACCACGCTGTCAACAACTTCCTGGCATACCAGGGCGTTGAGAACGATGGCCTGTTCGGCACTCCCGACGCAAGCTTTGTCGGTAAGTGGACCTACAGCTACACCAGCAACGGCGGTGTGGACAACCAGACCTTCTCCACCAGCGAGAATGGCACTGCCATCACCAACCAGTTTGACAATACCACCTACGATGAACTGACCCCCCGTGACCAGTACCTGACCCGTCAGGACTGGACCGGTACCTTCCCCAAGACCCACGGCAACCAGGACAGCCAGCGCGCAAGCACCTACAGCGAAAAGAACGGCTACACCTGGGAAGTGGAAGTCTCTGACGACATCAAGAACGCCATCCAGGCAAAGGGTGCCGAGGCTTCCCTGAACCCCATGAGCGAGGACGAAGCTGCCTCCATGGCCGGCGTCTACGGCCAGGACGGCGACCTGGAACTGATCGACTTCCGCGGCCGCGACTTCGATGAGGTCGAAGCCGAGGGCGGCTGGGATTCCCTGATCAACCAGATGGACGCAAGCGAGCTGGAAAGCATCATCCGCAACGGCGGTTACCAGACCCTGGGCTCCTCCAACGTCGGCAAGCCCCGTGCCATCGACTTCGACGGCCCCTCCGGCCTGAACGAAGGCGGCGTCACCCATGAGCCTTACTCCATCACCTACCCCTGCGCCACCAACCTGGCTGCCAGCTGGGATCGTCAGAACTCCTACCTGCACGGCTACTACGTGGGCGAGGATGCCCTGGCCGCTGACGGCAACTGGGGCGATCATGCCTACATCGGCATCATCTCCGGCTGGTATGCTCCGGCTATGAACATCCATCGTACTCCGTTCGCCGGCCGTAACTTCGAGTACTACTCCGAGGACGGCTTCATCTCCGGCGAGATGGCTCTGGAGGCTGTGTCCGCCTGCTCTCAGAAGGGCGTTTACGCTTACATCAAGCACTTTGCCCTGAACGATCAGGAGGACCACCGCAGCCACGTGGCCACCTTCGCCAACGAGCAGGCCATCCGCGAAATCTACCTCAAGCCTTTCCAGATCTGCATCGAGGAGCGTCCTACCACCACCATCAAGGTGCAGCAGTATGACGCCACCACCGATACCTACACCGAAACCACGGCCGACATTCCCGCCGTCATGGCAGTCATGACCGCCTTCAACCGCGTGGGCTGCACCTGGGCCGGCGGCAACTACAACCTGATCACCGGCGTTCTGCGTAACGAGTGGGGCTTTGACGGTACCGTCATCACCGACTACGACGGCGGCGGCGTCATGGACACCGAGCAGTGCATCCGCGCTGGCGGCGACCTGAAACTGACCGGCTACGCTGTGGATGCCCCGCTGGATATCACCAACCCGGCTTCTCAGTACTATGCACGTCAGGCTCTCAAGCACATCCTCTACACCACCGTCAACTCCAATGCCATGAACGGCATTGTCCACGGCACCGAGGTCGGTGAGATGCCGTTTGCAAACTACTACTTCATCCTCATCGGCGAGGCTGTTGTCGCCGCTGCCCTGATCATCTGGGGTGTCGTCGCAATCCGCCGTCGCTGGAAAGAGGAAAAGGCGGCCAAGTAATTTCCGCCCAAAACAGCAGGGCGACGGTCGTCGCATCCCCAAAAGGGATTGACCGGATTCTTGTCTGAATACTGAAGAAGGCTGCGTCTGGCTTCTGCTTGCAGGCAGACGCCAGGCGTGGCCTTTTTCTGATCCGCGAAGGAGCTTGTAACATGTCTGATGTCAAAACCGTAATCCAGCAGCTGACGCTGGAACAGAAATGCGCCCTGCTCTCCGGCGCGGCAACCTTCAAGTCGCGCGCCATGCCGCAGTACGGCATCCCGGAGATCTGGCTGTCGGACGGCCCCCACGGTCTGCGCAAGCAGGCCGGCCCGGCGGACCATCTGGGCCAGAACCCCAGCGAACCGGCCACCTGCTTCCCCACGGCCAGCGCCGTGGCCAGCAGCTGGGACCCCGCCCTGGGCGAGGAGATCGGCCGTGCGCTGGGCGCCGAGGCCGCCGCACAGGATGTGGCGGTGGTGCTGGGCCCCGGCCTGAACACCAAGCGCAGCCCGCTGTGCGGACGCAATTTTGAGTATTTCTCGGAAGACCCCTACCTCTCCGGCAAGATGGCCGCCGCCTATGTCCGCGGCATCCAGGAAAACGGCGTCTCCGCCTGCCCCAAGCATTTTGCCGCCAACAACCAGGAGCTGCGCCGCATGGCCACCGACTCGGTTGTGGACGAGCGGACCCTGCGGGAGCTCTACCTGACCAACTTCGAGATTGCCGTCACCGAGGGCCATCCCAAGACCATCATGACCAGCTACAACCTGGTCAACGGCACCTATGCCAACGAGAATGCCCATCTGCTGAAGGACATCCTGCGGGATACCTGGGGCTTTGACGGGGCTGTCGTCACCGACTGGGGCGGCTCCAACGACCATGCCCTGGGTGTTAAGAACGGTTCGACACTGGAGATGCCGGCTCCCGGCCTGGATTCGGTGCGGGAACTGGTCAAGGCGGTCAAGGACGGCAAGATCAGCGAGGTGGATGTGAACGCCCGCCTGGAGGAATTCCTGGACCTGGTGTACTCCACCACCGCCGCGCTGGAAAAGGCCCCCAAGACCATTGACTGGGATGCCCACCATGCGCTGGCCCGCAAGGCAGCTGCCGAGAGCATCGTCCTGCTGAAAAACCGCGGCGGCCTGCTGCCGCTGGACCCCAAGGCAAACATCGCCGTCATCGGTGACTTTGCCGAAAAGCCCCGGTATCAGGGTGCAGGCTCCAGCCTGGTCAACGCGCCCAGGGTGGACAGCTTCCGCCAGGTGTTCGAGGCCAGCGGCCTGAAGAACGCCGGCTTTGCCAAGGGCTTTGAGCGCGGCGGCAAGGCCAACCCCGAGCTGCAGGCCGAGGCAGTGGAACTGGCCAAAAAGGCGGACCTGGTGCTGCTTTTCCTGGGCCTGGACGAGGTCAAGGAGAGCGAGGGCCTGGACCGCAGCGACATGAAGCTGGCCAAAAACCAGATCGATCTGCTGCTGGCCATTCACCGGGTCAATCCGCGCCTGGTGGTGGTGCTCAGCTGCGGCAGCGCTGTCGAGACCGGCTGGGCAAGCCATTGCCAGGGCCTGGTCTGGGCAGGGCTGGGCGGACAAGCGGGCGCCGGCGCCGTGCTGGATGTGCTGACCGGCAAGGTCAACCCCGCCGGCCGTCTGGCCGAAACCTGGCCCATGCACTGCGAGGACAACCCCAGCTACAACAACTTTGCCAAGGACGGCCGCACCGTCGAGTACCGCGAGGGCCTGTATGTGGGCTACCGCTACTACCAGACGGCAGGCGTGCCGGTTGCCTATCCCTTCGGCTACGGCCTGAGCTATACCAGCTTCGAGTACAGCGACCTCCATGCCACCCCCACCGGCGTCAGCCTGACGGTGAAAAACACCGGCGATATGGCGGGCGACGAGGTGGTGCAGGTCTACATCTCCAAGCCGGATGCCAGGATCTTCCGCCCCATGCAGGAGCTGAAAGGCTTTGCCCGCGTCCATCTGGAAGCAGGGGAGAGCAAACTGGTTTCCATCCCGCTGGACGACAAGGCCTTCCGTTACTGGAACGACCCCGCCGGCCACTGGGCAGTGGAAGGCGGCAGCTACACCGTGCGGGTGGGCGCCTGCAGTGAGGATATCCGTCTGGAAGCCACCGTCACGGTGGAACCCTCCGGCGACGCCAATCCCTATGACGGAATGGCAATGTCCCACTATCTGAGCGGTCAGGTGCAGGATGTGCCGGACGACGAGTTCGCCGCCCTGCTGGGCCATCCCATCCCCCGGGAGAAGATCTCCATCGACCGCAACATGACGCTGGGCGAGATCGGCCACGGCCGCAGCCCGCTGGGCTGGCTGATCCATGTGATCCACAAGCATCTGCTGGTCAAGAGCCTGAAGGCCGGCACCCCCGACCTGAACCTGCTGTTCAACTACAACATGCCGCTGCGCGCCATTGCCAAGATGACCGGCGGTATGGTCAGCATGGGCATGGTGGACGGCCTGGTCATGGAGCTGAAAGGCTTCTGGATCATCGGCATCCTGCGGGTGCTGTTTGAGATGGTCAAGAACGGCGTCCAGAACAAGTCGATGGAAAAGCGCCTGGCTGAGAAAAAGGAGAATGTCCAATGAACATCTGGTCCAACTTCGCTGCCAAGCATCCGGCAGCCGCCAAATGGGTGCGGGAGGGTGGCCTGTTCGTCATCGTCAGCAACCTGATCACCGTCTTCAAGTACCTGATGCTCCAGTTCTTGCCCGCAGCCTTTGCGGGCCTGGGCGACACCGCCTTCGGCTGGCCCGGCATCCCGCTGACTCTGTTCGGCAAGACCTTCCAGTGGAACATTCTGGGCTATGACCAGGCCCAGGGCGGCCTTGCCTACTTCTGCGCCTACATGGTTGCCATGGTCATCGGCGAGTGCGTCAACTTCCCGATCCAGCGCAACTTCGTCTTCCGGTCCAAGGGCAAGCTGGGCCCCCAGATTGCCTGGTACTTTGTGGCCTTCTGCGTCATCACCTGCATTGTCAACTCGATCAACTGCATCTGGGTGGCGGTGGCCAGCATTCTGGTGCCGGACTTCATCTACAATATCGGTACCACCGTGCTCAACGGCGGTATCTCGATGGTCGTCTTCTTCTTCGTCAACAAGATCATCTTCCCCTCGTCGGACGGCAAGGCCGAGCCTGCCAAGTCCTGACCCATCCTTTTATCGGCAAACGACAGAAAACGCCTCTCCGGGATCGTTACCGTTTTCCGCCGTGCTGAGTGCCTCTGCCCCTTGCGGGCAGGGGCACATTTTGCGTTGTCCGCCGGTTGACAAAGACCCCCGCACTGCCTAAAATAAAAATATCTTTTATCAGAGGGGGAGGGCACCTGCGTGAATGTATTTGACATCATCGGCCCGGTGATGATCGGGCCTTCCAGCAGCCACACAGCGGGCGCCGCGCGGATCGGCGGGGTGGCCCGGGCACTGCTGGGGGCACAGCCGGTCCGGGCGGTCATCGGCCTGCACGGCAGCTTTGCCCGCACCGGCCGGGGCCACGGCACCGACAAGGCCATTGTGGCGGGCCTGCTGGGCTTTTCGCCCGACGACACCCGCCTGCGGGACGCACTGACCATTGCCCGGCAGCAGGGCATGCAGGTGGAGATCCGCGCCGTGGAACTGGACGGCGCCCACCCCAACACCGCGCAGCTGCATCTGGAGGCCGCCGACGGCCGCACGCTGGACGTGCAGGGCAGCAGCGTGGGCGGGGGCAGCATCCGCATCACCAGCATTGACGGCATGGAGGTGCAGCTGACCGGCGAGTGCCCCACCCTGATTGTGGTGCACCAGGACGTGCCCGGCACCATCGCCGCGGTGACCGAAACGGTGGCGGGGCGCCGGCTGAACATCGGCAGCTTCCGCCTGACCCGCCAGAGCCGCGGCGGCACCGCCGTCATGGCGCTGGAGATGGACGGCGCTGTCAGCCCGGATGTGGCCGACGCCGTGGCGGCGCTGCCCCACGTGCTGCATGTGACGCTGCTGCAGCCGGTATAACCTCTGGACAGGAACAAGGAGGCTTCCCATGCAACTGGACGATACATCGCTGGCCTCGCTGCTTGCGGCAGCCGAACAGGCCGGCAAACCCTTGAGCGAGCTGGTCCTGGCCAGCCAGGCCGAGCAACTGGAACAGACGCCGGAGCAGGTCTATGACCGGATGGCCCGGTGCTATCAGGTCATGGCGGACGGCGTGGCCCCCGGCTGTGACCCCAATCTGCGCAGTGCCAGCGGACTCAGCGGCGGCAACGCCGCAAAGATGAAGGCCGCAGTGGACGCCGGCCGCACCCTGACCGGGCCGGTGCTGGGCGGGGCGCTGACCCGGGCGCTGGCCATCAGCGAGCTCAACGCCGCCATGGGCCGGATTGTGGCGGCCCCCACCGCCGGCAGCTGCGGCATTCTGCCTGCAGCGCTGCTGACCATGGAACAGGAAAAGGGCTGTGACCGGCACGCCTGCGTCATGGCGCTCTTCACCGCCAGCGCGGTGGGTCTGGTCATTGCCAGAAACGCCTGCCTGGCCGGGGCACAGGGCGGCTGCCAGGCTGAATGCGGCAGTGCCTCCGCCATGGCGGCGGCCGCCATTGTGGAGCTGGCCGGCGGCACCCCCAAAATGATCGGCGACGCGGTGGCCATCGCCCTGAAAAACGTGCTGGGCCTGGTCTGTGACCCGGTGGCCGGCCTGGTGGAGGTGCCCTGTGTCAAGCGCAACGCCGCCGGTGTGGCGGGGGCCTTTGTGGCCGCCGAGCTGGCACTGGCGGGGATCTCCAGCGTGATTCCGGCAGACGAGGCCATCCTGGCCATGAAGCGGGTGGGGGACGCCATGGTCCCCGCCCTCAAGGAGACCGCCGAAGGCGGCCTGGCTGCCACCCCCACCGCCTGCCGGCTGCGGGATGAACTGCTGGGCAAGGACGCCTGGCAATAACAAAAATTTCGGGCGCTGCCTCCCCTTGACGGGTGCGGCGCCCGTTTTGTATCATAGGGGCAGAAAAAACGCGGCGGCCGCCGCCGGAAAGGAGCATGGGGTCATGCAGTACAACGACCTGTTGGAGATTCTGGCCGAGCAGTTCGGCTGCGAGCCGGAGGAGCTGACCGAGGACACCGACCTGTACGAGGATCTGGGCGCCGACGAGCTGGACGCCACCGAGCTGGCCTGGAACGTGGGCGAGGGCATCGGCAGGGAAGTGCCGGAGGAGGACATCGCCGCCTGCCGCACCGTGGGGGATGTGTGGCGGTATATCTGCGAAAACACCTGGCACACCGCCGAATAACCCCCGCCGACCCGTCGGCAAACCCCGTGACTTCCCGCACCCCGGGCAGGGATTGCTGCCTGCCGTGCGGGATTTTTGCTTCACGAATTGTATAAATATGCAAAATATACACATTTTATAACTTACTCTTGCAAATTTCCCTGGGTTGTGCGATACTGAAACCATACATTGTATCATCGGACAGGCAGCCTTTGCGCTGCCGTTTGGGAAAGCAAAGGAGAGGACACAAGATGAATCTGAAAGGCAGAGATTTTCTCAAGCTGCTGGACTATACCCCCGAGGAGATCGGTGATCTTCTCGACCTGGCCGCCCGCCTGAAGGCCAAAAAGAAGGCCGGCGAGCTGCATGATGTGCTGCGGGGCAAAAACGTGGCGCTGATTTTTGAAAAGACCTCCACCCGGACCCGCTGCAGCTTTGAGGTGGCGGCCCACGATCTGGGCATGGGCAGCACCTATCTGGACCCCACCGGCAGCCAGATCGGCAAGAAGGAGAGCATCGCCGACACCGCCCAGGTGCTGGGCAGCATGTTTGACGGCATCGAGTACCGCGGCTACGGCCAGGAGATCGTGGAGGAGCTGGCCAAGTACGCCAAGGTCCCGGTCTGGAACGGCCTGACCAACGAGTTCCATCCCACCCAGATCCTGGCCGACTTCCTGACTTTGCGGGAGCATTTCGGCTGCCTCAAGGGGCTGAAATTTGTCTACATGGGCGACGCCCGCTACAACATGGGCAACTCGCTGATGGTGGGCTGTGCCAAGATGGGCCTGCACTTCACCGCCTGCGCCCCCAAGGCCTACTGGCCGGAGCAGGCGCTGGTGGACCAGTGCCGTGCCATCGCCGCCGAGACCGGCGCCACCATCGACTTCTCGGAGGACACCGGCGCGGTGGCGGGAGCCGACGCCGTCTACACCGACGTCTGGGTCAGCATGGGCGAGCCGGAGGAGGTCTGGGCACAGCGCATCCATGACCTGGCCCCCTACCAGGTCAATGCCGAGCTGATGGCCAAGGCCGGCCCCAAGGCGGTGTTCATGCACTGCCTGCCCGCCTACCATGACCACAAGACCCAGGTGGGCCGCACCATGGGCGAAAAGTTCGGCCGCGACGCCATGGAGGTCACCGACGAGGTCTTTACCGGCCCCCAGAGCGTGGTGTTCCAGGAGGCGGAAAACCGCATGCACACCATCAAGGCGGTGATGGCCGCCACGCTGGGCGCCGACCTGTAACCAAACCGATGGATTTCCCGCCCGCAGGCAGGGGGAGACCTGCTGCTTTTTGCCGTTCTTCAAACAAATTTTACAAAAACCCGGCGAAAAGCGTTAAAGAAATGTCAATAAACTCTTGCGAAACCCGGCCGCGGTGCGTATAATAAAATCAGACCCGTGGGGCCAGTATGGCCCGCGGGCATGATAGGTAAAACCGAGAGGAGATTTTTGCTATGGGATTAGGTAAAAAGACCATCGATGATGAAAATTACGCGGGCAAGCGGGTGCTGGTCCGTGTCGACTTCAACGTCCCCATGAAGGACGGCGTCATCACCAACGACAACCGCATCAACGCGGCCCTGCCCACCATCAAGAAGCTGATTGCTGATGGTGCCAAGGTCATCCTGTGCAGCCACCTCGGCAAGCCCAAGAACGGCCCTGAGGCAAAGTTCAGCCTGGCTCCCGTGGCCGAGCGCCTGTCTGAGAAACTGGGCCAGACCGTGATCTTCGCCGATGACGACGAGGTCGTCGGTCCCAAGGCCAAGGCCGCTGTCGCCACCATGGCGGACGGCGACGTTGTTCTGCTGCAGAACACCCGTTTCCGCAAGGAAGAAACCAAGAACATTGAGACCTTCAGCCAGGATCTGGCTTCTCTGGCCGACGCTTACGTGGACGACGCCTTCGGCTCCTGCCACCGCGCACACTGCTCCACCGCCGGCGTCACCGCCTACGTCAAGGACACCGCTGTGGGCTACCTGATGGAAAAGGAAATCAAGTACCTGGGCAACGCTGTCAACGATCCTGTCCGTCCCTTCACCGCCATCCTGGGCGGCGCCAAGGTTGCCGACAAGCTCAACGTCATCTCCAACCTGCTGGAGAAGGTTGACACCCTGATCATCGGCGGCGGCATGGCTTACACCTTCCTCAAGGCCAAGGGCTACGAGATCGGCAAGAGCCTGTGCGACGACACCAAGATCGACTACTGCAAGGAAATGATGGCCAAGGCTGAGGCCAAGGGCGTCAAGCTGCTGCTGCCGGTGGATACCGCCTGCGTCAAGGACTTCCCCGACCCGATCGATGCTCCTGTCGAGACCGTCATCGTCCCCGTGGACAAGATCCCCGCCGACATGGAAGGCTGCGACATCGGCCCCGATACCATGAAGCTGTTTGCTGACGCTGTCAAGGCTTCCAAGACCGTTGTCTGGAACGGCCCCATGGGCGTCTTCGAGAACCCGACCCTGGCTGCCGGCACCCTGGCAGTTGCCAAGGCCATGGCTGAGAGCGACGCCACCACCGTCATCGGCGGCGGCGACAGCGCTGCAGCTGTCCAGCAGATGGGCCTGGGCGACAAGATGACCCACATCTCCACCGGCGGCGGCGCCTCCCTGGAGTACCTGGAAGGCAAGGAGCTGCCCGGCATCGCCTGCATCCAGAATGCCTGATGTTTCCGGGATGGATCTGATTTCCGCAAGCACAATATCCTGACGCGGCAGGCCGCGTGTCTTTCGCGCAACCCCACACCGCAAACCCGGCGCGGCGGCCTGACCCACGTCACGGCTGCCGCGTCGTTTTTTGCGGTATGCCGCACAAAATACTGGAGGTTTTTATCATGAACAAGCAGAAGCGCAAAGCCGTTATCGCCGGCAACTGGAAAATGAACAACACCCCCACCGAGGCAGGCCTGCTGCTGGAGGCCCTGATCCCCGGTGTCCATGACGCCGGCTGCGAGGTCGTCGTCTGCGTGCCCTTCACCGATCTGTGCAACGTCGTCGCCAAGTGCGCCGGCACCAACGTCCATGTGGGCGCCCAGAACGTCCACTTCGAGAAGTCCGGCGCCTTCACCGGCGAGGTTTCCGCCGACATGCTGCTGGACCTGGGCGTCGAGTATGTGGTCATCGGC
>CAJFMB010000050.1 GCA_904390925.1 uncultured Subdoligranulum sp. | reverse complement strand
GAGAAACCAGACGATGAACCAACCGACCCTTGCCGACCGTATCCAGCAGCTGCGCCGCGAACACGGGCTTTCGCAGGAACAGCTTGCCGAAAAACTGAATGTTTCCCGCCAGGCGGTATCCAAGTGGGAATCCGCCCAGGCACAGCCGGAGCTGGACAAGATCCTTGCGTTAAGCGAGCTGTTCTGCGTCACCACCGATTACCTGCTCAAAGGCAGCCGGGGCACGCCGCCGGAAGCCGGGCCCGCCCCGGCGTGCCGGCCGGACGCCGTTTTTGCCAGCCGGGTGCTGTATCTGGCGGCGCTGTTTTTCCTGGGGGTCGGGCTGGTCTGCGCCCTGGCCGCCTGGCACGAAAAGCAGACGGCCGACTGCATTGCAGGCGGCATGGTGGTGCAGGGCATTGGCGTGGTCTGCTACGGCGTTGGGCGGATGCTGTCCCCGGCGCGTCCTGCCCGCTGGATGGCAAAAACGGGATGTGTGGTGGTGCTGTTCCTGCCGCTGGCGGTGCTGGCCTGGCAGCTGGACCCCCTGATTCCGGTGCCGCATTACAATATCGTGACAGAAGGAAGTGTTATGGCGGTGGGGTACGCCGTTGTGCTGACACTGCTGACACGTCTGCATATCCTGGATCGGTTGTGATGGCCGTACCCCCACAGACTGCAGAATGCCCCGGAAGTGGTATGGCATACACAGTGAACCTGCCCTCTTGCCGTGGCCGGAAAGGTTGACATTTGCCCGGGGCAGGATATATTATTATAAACGGATTTGGACAAAATTCTGCCCCGTTGTACATGATTCCATTCTTTGCCGGAGGGAAAGCCGGCAGAGTTTGCCAAGGGAAGAAGCCGGGCGGGGAAGTGGATTCCTCCATAAAAAGGAAAGGGTTGTTTTTCTATGAGTTTCAACTACCTGAAAAAGCTGCCGACGCCTGCCGAGATCCGCGCCATGTATCCGCTGTCGGAGCATGGCAAGGAGATCAAGCGCCGCAAGGACGAGGCACTGCGGGATATCATCACCGGCAAGTCGGACAAATTTCTGGTTGTCATCGGTCCCTGCTCTGCGGACAATGAGGAAGCCGTCTGTGATTACATCAGCCGCCTGACCCGTGTGCAGGAGAAGATCAAGGACAAGGTCGAGATCGTTCCCCGCATTTACACCTACAAACCACGCACCAACGGCGACGGCTACAAAGGCATTGCCTTCCAGCCCAACCCGGAGGAGCGCCCGGACCTGGTGGCAGGTCTGGTGGCCATCCGCCATCTGCAGATGCGTTCGATTGAGGAGTTCGGTCTGCCCGCCGCCGACGAGATGCTCTACCCGGAAAACTGGGGCTATGTGGAGGATCTTTTGTCCTACGTGGCCATCGGTGCCCGTTCGGTGGAGGACCAGCATCACCGCCAGACTGCCAGCGGCTTTGATGTGCCCACCGGCATGAAGAACCCCACCAGCGGCGACTTCTCGGTCATGCTCAACTCCATCTATGCGGCACAGCATCCCCAGCACTACGCCTATGCGGGCTGTGAGGTGGAAACCTCCGGCAACCCGCTGGCCCATGCCATCCTGCGCGGCGGCGTCAACAAGCGGGGAGTCAATCAGCCCAACTATCACTACGAGGATATTATGCGGCTGATGGAAATGTACTACAAGATGGGCCTGAAGAACCCGGCCGTCATTGTGGACTCCAACCACTCCAATTCCAACAAGCAGTATGCGGAGCAGGTGCGCATCGTCAAGGAAGTGCTGCATAACCGCAGCCTGTCCAACGATATCCGTAAACTGGTCAAGGGCGTCATGATTGAAAGCTATATCGAGCCCGGCCGTCAGGACCTGTCTGAGCATATCTATGGCAAGTCCATCACCGACCCCTGCCTGGGTTGGGATGCTTCGGAAAAGCTGCTGTACGAGATTGCCGAGATGTGCTGAGCATCCATCTTCTTGCAAGCAGGATACCATTCTCAAACAAAAAGCAAGGCCGTCCGGCATGGTGCCGGGCGGCCTTGTTGCGGTATTATCTGGTTATTGATCCGGTGCCTCAGCGGGCTTTTCTGCGGTATCCTCCAGCCCCGCCTCGTAGGCGTCGTTGGTGTGGCCGGGGAAGGGATAGGTGCGCACTTCGTCTGCTGTCAGCGACGCCACACCATACCATTTATTCCGGGCCAGCCCGATGGAGTCCTCATCCGATTCCCGGATGTCCGGCAGCCCGTAGCCGCCGCACCAGCGGGTGTAGGGCTCGATGCCGTAGGTGGTGATGACGGCGTTGTCACTGTTGGCCGCCTCGGCAACAATCAAAGCCTCCCGGGTCCGGTTCATCATCCAGTAGCTGGCGATGTCGTAACCGGCGCCCAACAGATCAAACAGGCAGATCACCGACACACAGGCCGCCCCGGCGGCGAACAGCCTGCGCAGCCGCGCACCGTCCAGTTGCACCAGACAGGCGGCGCAGGCGGCGGTCAGCAGACTGAACACCCCGTGGGTGGAGCGGTCATAGTAAAACGGGCTGAGGATCATGGCAAAATTGGCGCCAAGCCCGCCCAGAAGCAGAATCACTGGCCAGGCCAGCGCAGCCCGGCCCGGCTTCTGGGCCAGCAGCAGGACATACAAGGCGGCAAACACCAGCAAAAGCGGCAGAGCGTAATCCCACAGCATGTTCAGGCAGTTGAAAAAGCGCACCGCATATTTGGTCAAGAACGGGGAAGTGTCGGTGAAATCATCTGCCCGGTTGTAATTGCCGGGGGCCAGAATCAGGATGGCAAAACCAACCAGTGCCCCGATCAGCCCGGAGATCATCCAGGCGGGGACCCGCTGTTTCTGCCAGGCAAGAAAGGCCACGCAGAGCACCAGACAGACCAGTAACCCGGCGCTGGTGTTTTCGCTCAGCCAGCCGGCAAACAGCCCGGCAACCGCCATGCCGACCGTCATGCGGCGCCCGGCGGAGAAGGGGGCCTGTAAATAATACCGCCATGGCAGCAGAAACGCCAGGCACCCCAGCGAGGCCCACAGATAATTGCAGGCGCCGCACATCCACAAATTGGTCTGGCCGAACGCGGGACTGATTTCCCACAACGCGGCCTGGATCAGCACAAAAGCGACCAGGTCATAACGGCCGCTGCGGCGTCCCCGGGCCAGCCGGTAGATCACCAGCCCCAGCGCCAGATAGGCGGCGGCGTTGCAGAGATTGAACACCAGCTTGGGCATCATGGTAAAACCCTGGGCAAAAAATTTGACCACCACCCGGCCGGTCCATTCCATATAATGGAAGGCCAGGCTCTGGATCAGCTGCGGCAGGGATTCCAGCCGCAGTCCGGTGTCAAAGGCGTAGGCAAAGGTAAAGTCATCGGCAATGTAGGGGGTCAGACAGTTGAACACCAGCATTACCGCAAAAACTGCACCTGCCAGCAGCCGAAAGGCTGACCGGCGGTGTCTGGTTGCAGTGGACATACCAAAAGGTCCTCCTGTTGTGCAAAGTCCCGGTCAAACTGGCCGGGGAACAGCCCGCTGCGGCAAAACGCCGCCCGGCGGACTACCTGAAAATTGTAAACGATGGACGGCATAAAATCAAGCTATATGGGTGGGGCCCGCATCTTGTCGGACAGCTATTCTACCTGGTAAACCCGGTAGCTGGCGTTCTGATAGCAAAGCGGATACCGCTGTGCATACCAGCTCTCGTCGGCGGCATACTGGGCGGCGGTGTTTGCGTCAAACACCACATAGTCCACACCCCAGGCGTCCAGCAGGGCCTCGTCGGGGGCCTCGTACAGCTGCTGTACGGCGTTGCGCTCGCTGGTGTAGTCCACCCCGTGATAGTACAGGTAAATGTCGGACCCGCACAGAACCTGCCGCCCTGCCAGACTGGCTTCCGGCAGAAGATGGCTGCGGGAGGTCAGAAACAGGGCGTCGGGGGCGGTTTCCTCCTCGACAAACTCGGCCAGGGCAATGTCATCTCCGGTCCACTGGACGTAGCGGCTGACCAGTTCCCGTCCCACTGTCAAAATGCTGCCGAAGGTTGCCAGCAGAAAGACCAGAGCCCCCACCAGCAGGCGCAGCGGACGCTGCCGCAGCGGGGCCAGCATATCCCACACAAAACCGGCAACCAGGATGCAGCCCAGCAGATGCCAGACAAACAGCAACTTGTTGTTGTCGTACAGGTTGGGCTGGAACACCACAAACTCGGCCAGCAGCCAGAGCGCCAGCCCGCCGCCGTAAAACCAGCGCTGGCGTTTTCCGGCGTGGAGAAAGGAGGGGATCAGCAGCAGGAATACCACGCCGATGTTCTTGATGTAAAACCAGAGGTAATTGTCCCGCAGGGTTCCGTCCTGGTTGTTGACCCAGTTGAAATGCAGGCGGATCATGTTCTCGCCGCCCACTGCCTGGCTGACCACGCTGCCCAGCGTTTCCGGCAGCCAGACTGCACCGCACAGCAGCGCCAGACCCAGCCAGGGCAGAAGCACCCGGGCGGTGCGGGGCCGGCAGCAGAGGGTGTAAATGCCGCAGACCAGGCAGATCACCACCAGCGCCAGGGCGGAGTGGGTCTGCAGCAGCGGCAGCGGCAGTACCAGCAGGGCCAGCGGCAACCACAACCGGATTTCTTCCTCCATCACAAACCGCCACAAAAGATACAGCCCCCCGAACAGCACGCACCAGCCGAACAGGGTGGCGCGCTGGGGGATCAACAGGTCCACAACGGGATTGACCCAGATGATATTTTCTGCGGTGTAGTTGGTGGGGGTGGTGTAGTAGCCGGTAAAAATGGAAGCAAAGCCTTCCGGACTGTCGAGAAAATAGAAAAAGCCGAATCCGCTGCCCAGAAAAAAGAACCAGAAAGCCAGGCTGGCCTTGCCGGCAGCCCCCAGCATCCGTCTTGCCAGATGCCAGGCCATGCCGTAGACCGCCGCAAAGGCCGGCAGTTCGGGCAGCAGGTAGGCGGTGCGCAGATCTGCCCCCAACAGAAGAAATACGCTGGACACGCTCTCGCACAGATAAGGGTAATTCAGCGGTTGCTGTCCGGCCAGCAGCGGCTCGATGGGCGGGAAAATCCCGTTGACCGCAATGCTTTTGATGTAGGCCAGGTGCATGGCCAGATCCCCGTAGCAGCTCTGTCCGGTGTACAGAGCATCGCCGCCCGGGCAAAGAATATGGGTGTGCAGCAGCACACAGGTCACGGCCATCAGCGGCAACACACAGCAGGCAAGCGCTACCAGCTCCCGCCGGTCTGCTGCCGGTCTGCCAGCTTTTGCGGCAGGATCCCCCCTGCCCGGCAAAAACAGCAGTGCCGCAATCAGCAGCGCCGCGACAATCCCGGCACCGACCACAGCGACAAGGGTAAAGCCGCTGACCAGCGCAAACAGGGCGGGAAGCCCTGCCAGCAGCGTCACAGCCGCCGCACAGCCAAGCGGCAGATACAGTGCCAAGCCCTCGCGGGGCAACACCCGCCGCACCGCCAGAATACCGGCAGCCAGAAACAGGCACAGATACAAAACCGAAATCACAAGTCCCATGTTGGCTCCTCCGGCTGAGGTCAGACGCCTTCCAGGTCAAAGGGCGGGGTGTATTCCTCCCGGGCGCTGCTTTTCTCCTGCATGTATCCGTCGGTCAGCCCGGCGGCGATGGCGGCGTCCACCACCTTACGGTACTCGTAAGTGGTGACGCGGCGGCCCAGCCCGTGGTCTGCCGCATGGTAGAAGGGGGTGAACTGGGACATGAGGCTGGACAGAAATTCTACGCCGGTCTTTTCCCGCAGCGCCGCCATCTGTTTCACCACTTCCAGCGAATCCGCTGCATGGCCGGGCAGTACCAGATGCCGGATGATCACCCCGCGCCGGAGATATCCGTCCGCATCAAACTGCGGAGCGCCGGTCTGCCGGAGCATCTGCTCCACGGCGCGCAGCGTGACAACGTTGTAGTCCGCCGCGTCGGACAGTCCGGCGCCCAGTCCTTCCGTGGCATATTTGATGTCAGCCAGCCAGATGTCCACATCCTTCTGCAGCGCCCTGACCACCTCGACGCGCTCGTAACCGCCGGTGTTGTAGACCACCGGAATGGTCAGCCCCCTGGCCCTGGCGCCGTGCAGTGCCGGCAAAACCCAGGGCAGCCACTGGGTGGCGGTGACCAGGTTCAGGTTTTTGGCGCCCTTCTGCTGCAGCTCCAGAAAAATTTCCTCCAGCCGGGCGGCGTCAATGGCTTTGCCCAGTCCCTGCTGGCTGATGGCATAGTTCTGGCAGTAGCAGCAGCCCAGCGGGCAGCCGGTAAAAAACACGGTGCCGCTGCCGGTCTGCGCTTCCGGCGGGCCGCTCAGACAGGGTTCCTCCCAGTGATGCAGCGCCGCCCGTGCCACCAGAAGGGCATCCCCGGCACCGCATCGGCCGGTTTCACCGGCGGCACGGTTGGCGCCGCACTGGCGGGGACAAAGACGGCATTGAACGGGCAGCTGCATGGTGGTATCCTTTCTGGCAAGACAAACGGTGAAATTTCCTTTGCGGAAATCGGAATCTTTGTATCAGTTTACCACAAACCGGCAAAATGTGGTATACTGAATATAAATCTGCCATCCCGGCGGATTCTGCCTGCCGCAGAGAGGATTCCAGACACAAAGGAGAGAACTGCCATGTCTACCCCGCACAACCGCGCCGAAAAGGGCGACTTTGCCCCCACCGTACTGATGCCCGGCGACCCGCTGCGCGCCAAATTCATTGCCGAGACCTTTCTGGAGCATCCGCGTCTGGTGACTGATGTGCGCGGGATGCTGGGGTACACCGGCAGTTACCAGGGCCGGCCTGTCAGCGTAATGGGCAGCGGCATGGGCATGCCTTCCATCGGCATCTATTCCTATGAGCTGTACAGTCAGTATGGCGTCGAAAATATCATCCGAATCGGTTCCGCCGGTTCCTACACCGAAAAGGCCCGACTGTTTGATGTGGTGCTGGCCACCGGTGCCTACTCGGAAAGCAGCTATGCCCGCACCCAGTCGGGCGATCCCGACACGATGCAGTTGCCGTCGGCTGAGTTGAACGATGCACTGCGGGCCAGTGCCGCTGCCCAGAATATCCCGCTGATTGAGGGCAATATTCATTCCAGCGACGTGTTTTATCGGGAGGACAACGGGGAACACCCCACCTACTGGGAACGCCTGCGGGATGAAAAAGGCTGTGTGGCGGTGGAGATGGAAAGCTTTGCGCTCTTCCACAATGCCCGTGTGCTGGGCAAGCGGGCGGCCTGTCTGCTGACCATCTCGGACAGCTTTGTCTCGCCGGAAGCCACCACTCCGGAGCAGCGGCAGACCAGCTTTACCGCCATGATGAAGGTGGCTCTGGGGGTGCAGATCGGATGACGGACCAGGAACTGATTCGCTGTGCCATCCAGGTGCGTCACCGTTCCTATGCACCCTACTCCCACTTTCATGTGGGGGCAGCACTGCTGTCCAAAAGCGGAAAGGTGTTCACCGGCTGCAATCTGGAAAACGCCGCATTTTCTCCCACCATCTGTGCCGAGCGGGCCGCGCTGGCCAAGGCAGTCAGCGAGGGGGAACGCGAGTTCACAGCCATTGCCATTGTGGGCGGGAAAAATCAGAGCATCAGTCCCATTTTCACCACCCCTTGCGGTGTCTGCCGTCAGGCCTTGTACGAGTTTGGCGGCGCCACTTTGCGGGTGATCCTTGCCCGGTCGGAAGACGACTATCAGGCCGTGACGCTGGGGGAACTGCTTCCCTTGGGATTTGGCCCGGCCAATCTGGAAAAGTAAGGCACGGATTTGACATTTTGCCGCCGATGCGGCATACTGTGTTCGCCGCACAGCGGCGTCAAAACCTGTTAAGGAGTTATCTGGTTGTCATGAAACGATTTTTCTCACTTCTGCTGTGCGCCGGGATGCTGACCGGACTTTGTGCCTGCGGGGCGGATCAAACCGAGGATGCCGAGGCGGTATCCTATGCGCTGCAGGACGACAGCACCTATGCGCTGATGCCGGAAGCCGAGGCGGAACCGCTGGCCGATGCCGGCGCCACCATTGCGGTGGCGGTGGACAATACCGGCACCGATACCGGCATGAATGCCATGCTTTGGCGGGGGGTACTGACCTTCTGCGAAAATTTTGGCTATACAGCGCAGCTGTACCAGGCCCAGGATGCGGGCGAGGAAGCCAACGAGGAGGTCCTTCGTCAGGCTGCGGAAAGCGGTGCCGAGATGGTGGTCTGCGGTGGCCGGAATATGGAGGTACCGCTGTTCACCCTGCAGAGCAATTACCCGACGGTTCACTATCTGATGCTGGACGGGGAGCCGCACAGCGATGATTACGCCACCTACACCACAGCCAGCAATGTGCACTGCATCCTGTTCAGTGAGGAGCAGGCGGGCTATCTGGCCGGATATGCGGCTGTCGAGGACGGCTACACCCAGCTGGGATTCCTGGGGGCGGACATGCTGCCGGGGATTGTGCGGTACGGGACCGGGTTCTTGCAGGGGGCGCAGGCGGCTGCCGAGCAGAACGGCGTGGAGGTATCGCTGAAAATCTGGTACAGCGGCCAGTACGATGCATCGGATGAGATCACTGCCCGCATGGGAGGCTGGTATGCCGAGGGCACCCAGCTGATTTTTGCCGCCGGCGGGACCCTGGCCCAGAGCTGTGCCGATGCAGTGCAGGACAATACCGGCCGTGTTGTTGCCGCGGACTGGGATCAATCCGCGGTGGGCGGACAGGTGCTGGGATCTGCGGTCAAGCGGTATTCCACCGCCGTGCAAAATGCCCTGTTTGATTTCTACTCCAATTCTGCCAGCTGGACGGAAGAACAGAGTGGTCAGACCGAGCGGACCGGTGTGGAAGAGGGCGCCGTGGGGCTGGCCACCACCCAGTGGGGATTCCGGAATTTCACCCAGGAAGAATACCAGGAGGTATACGACCGGATGGTGACAGGAGGGGTGCAGGTGGAGCGTTACTCCGACCCGGACCCCACCGACCTGATCCAGACCCCCAACGTGGTCTGTGACTACCAGAACGGCTGAACAAAAGAATAAAAAAGGAGGGACATCCCGGGTTGGGATGTCCCTCTTCGTTTACAGGGGACTTTTCTGATTTTTCCGGTAAAGAAGTGCCAGGCCGCGGAACAGCAGATCCGCGTCATACTTCACATCCCGACGGCAGCAGGGCATGATGTAGGGGGCCAGCCCGCCGGTGGCAACCACCGTCAGCGGCTTGCCCAACTGCTTCTCCACCCGGTCGGCCAGGCCATCCAGCTGGGCGGCCGTGCCGAACATGGCTCCGTTGTTCAGACAGGCAACAGTGTTCTTTCCGATTAAATCGGCGGGGGATTCCGGCGCGATGGGCGGCAGCTGGGAGGTGCCTGCGCTGATGGCCCGCAGGCTGGTCTGGACACCCGGAACAATGAAGCCGCCCAGAAATACCCCGCCTTCACCGATGACGTTGTAGGTGGTGGCGGTGCCCAGGTCCACTGTCATGCAGGGCAGTGGATAATGGGCTGCCGCTGCGGCGGCATCAGCAATCCGGTCCTGGCCCACCCTTTCGGGCGCATCCACATCCATGGTAAGCCCTGTGTCCAGACGGACGCTGACAAGCATGGCATCCTTGCCGGACAGGCGGCGGCAGGCATCCGCCAGCGGACGGGTCAACCCCGGCACCACGCTGCAGACGATCACACCCTCGGCCTGGGTGGGGTCAACCCCGATGCGCCGCAGCAGAAATTTCAGCTCGGCAGTGTATTCGTCTGCCGTGCAGCGGGGACGGGTGACCATGCGGGTGGTGGAGCATACCTCGTCACCCTCCAGCACGCCAATACAGATGTTAGAGTTTCCAATGTCCACGGCCAGCAGCATAACAACGTCCAGCTTTCCAATTTCAGTAAAATATGCCCTTCAGCAGGGTTATTTTGGCATTATACCAGAATGTGCGGTACTTTGCAAAGTGCCGTACAGCGGAAGGAATATCCTCAGTTCCCCAGGAAAAAGTCCAGCACATCCCAGCCTGCACCGCCGCTGTTGCGGTATAGCTCGGTATAGCCGCAGTCACAGCAGCTTACTGTGACGAACTTTTTGTTCTGGATATCGAACAGCTTGGCAAAGTTGCCGCCGGTAGCCTGCAGCTGGTCCACCTCATACTGGGTACAGCCGCATTTGGGGCAGATGTATTGACGCTTTTCCATGATTTACTCCTTTTTCTGTGTGTCCGCCCGTATGGGCTGGGCAGGTATCGCAGTGTACCTTTTTCTGAAATCAGCATACCATTCAGGCCATTAAAAAGCAAGCTGTGCGCATGGTGCTCGGGAAAACAGAAAAGAAAAATGCTGTAAAGCAACCGGCATGACATGCTGCCAGCTTCCAAAATCAAAAAACGATAGATTTCTTTTCGACGGGGCGCTGACGATTCTGTAAAAACCTGCACCTCTGGCAAGGTTTCCAGCCGGAATTTTGAAAATAATTCCGATAAAAGGAACGATATACCGACCATAAAATAGAAAATCCTCAAAATCATAAAAAAATTCAAAAAAAGTGTTGACTTTTCCCGGGGCTGTGCTATAATAATACACGTCGCCGGGAGACAGACCTCCTCAAGACAAGAAAAACTGAAAAGCCCGTGGGGGTGTAGCTCACCTGGGAGAGCGCTTGAATGGCATTCAAGAGGTAAGGGGTTCGATCCCCCTCATCTCCACCACAACAAACAAATCCGAACCTTGTGCCGATTGACAATGGGTTCGGATTTGTTGTTTATACAGAACTTAGTACTAGGGCTTGAGAAAATCCTAACAAATTTAAGACAATATGATAGATTTGTAATTGTTAATGGCTTTAGGCACAAAAAGAGACAGATTATTCTTTTAATTGTTTATATTTCATTATTGCTTATGTGACAAAATTTTCTCGGTGTGCTGAGCTATTAGGCTAACATATTTATCTCTCAACCGATCACACTCTTCATTTGTCAGCACGCCATTTGGAACTAAGACGCCACAGAAAAAGCCTATGCTATATTGCGGCTTTTCTTCCAAAGGCAAGCTCAAATTCTCTTTTGTTTCCGATTCTATCCATTCCATGAACAGCTTATCTAATAATTCTAGAGCTTTCGCTTTGCCGTGCAGATGATTGACGATTAGAATTCCATAAAATGCTTTTATATGTTCTCTTTTTAAAAAGTGGCTGTTGTCAAACAAATAATTGATGTATTCTTCGGCTTCTTTTGTATCATAGGTGTCAACTATTTGCTTCAATAAATCCTCGACACTCTTTTTTTGCAGTAAAAAATATTGTTCGATTTTGGGGTTAATTGCTTTGATACTATTGAGAAGCGCTTCGCTTTTCGGTTGAATTTCCTCTAAAATAGGCTTTATTCCATTCATGAAAAACACCGCTTCCGTCTTATCCATTCCAGAGTATTTTTCATATGGAGCAATTTGATTGAAAATACCAATTACTGTTGCTGCTTCCTCATAGTATCCTGCGATATCTAAAACCATGTTCGAACGACATTTTGCCAATGCACAGAAAAGAGCATATACTGCTTCATACTCATCCTTCGATAGATTCTTGGAAGCATCAGGCAAGTTGATAATAAGATTGGTTATATCTGCAATTGAAAGAGATTCCTTTCCCCCAGCCTGAATTTTTTTAAGTTTACTGATTGCTCTAAATCCGGAAATAATTCCCATTCTAAAACCTCTTTTCAGTAATCTTGAGTAGTTTCTGAGAGCGCATTACTTTAAAAAATCGAGATTCATCTTATGTTTTGTTTCTCTTTGTGTCATCGTTCCAAAAAAGCATTGCAGTTACTATCATAACGATAGTTCCTTCAAGCGTGTCGAGGTTTTGCCCGCTTATAAGAGAAACAACTCCAAGGACAATCATCGAAAGACAGAAAAGATGTCTTCCCCAATCAGCGTGAGCCATTCTTGCGAACTTCGAAGCAATCACGCCTGCCAGTCCAACAGACGAAGTTACAATCATTACAACCATCATCCAGCCACGATCAGCGGGAAAACTCATCAGATAGAGCAAAACCGGCCCAATAACTGGAATAGAAACCAGAACGGCATATATAATCGTCATTACATAGGCACATACTGTATATGCTATCCAAGCGAGAGCAACTCCCACCAATGAGAGCAACACGGATTTAATAACCTCAACCGCTGATTTTGGACTGTGATTAATGTCATCATCCGTTTTCGTGGTAGGATTCCCTTTTCTCACGCTATAGTTTCCTTGTTCGGTGGTATTACCACTGCAGGGGGCATTAAGCTGAGCATCATATGAAGCCTTCTTTTCTAAATTCGATAGAATAGAATAGGCTTCTATGATCTTCTCGGTTTGCTTGGTTGCAAAATCTTTATCGCCATTGTAATTATCCGGGTGGAAAGCTTTCAAAAGTTTTCTATAGGCATCCTTTATTTCCTCTTGGCTGGCATTTCTTTCAACGCCGAGTACATCATAATAGGTCATAGCGTTATTCTATCCTCCCAGCGCCGAGTATCTGAAGAAGGGATATGCCGGTAGCAATGTAATATACAATTTTATGAGAAGGTGCAAATGTATGCATGAGGAACCATCCACCAATAAGTATCACAGTCCAAAGAACTATCGTAAATAACGTAAAAGCTGTGCCTCTTCTTGATGCATTTTGCAGGCTTCCAATAATTTGAGCAAAGCCGAACACACCAAGAACATACGCCCCAATGCCTACACCTATCATTACGACAAAATTCATCATTCAAACCTCCACAAAGCCTAACCCTATAAGCACATACTATCATTGCGAAATCACAAAATCAATGGAGATATGCATTGATTCTACAAATATCCTCAATCACCGCCTCCTGCCCGATCATCCAGCTAAGGAACTGGTTGGCCGGCAGTTTTTTCTCCTTGACCTGCTGTTTACGGAGCAGCGCCTCTTTACGGAACTCCTTCAATGCGGCCTGCGCCCGCCCGATCTGTTCGGGTGGTGCGCCGGCCTTTTTTAGTTTGGTGATGCGGTTGTACCAGAACATGTACTCCCGGTCGTAGGCCTGCTCGTAGTCCTTGCCCTTGGCCCGGCCGTCGAACTGGCGCTTGGCGGCTTTTCGGCTGGCTTTACGGCAGCGGTCGCCGCACAGAGTGCTGAGGGCGTCCGGGCCAAAGAATATGCGTCCGCACTGGCTGCACCGGCGCATGAGCAGCCCAGCGTCCAGAATGCGCTGGCGGTAGTAGATGAGGGCGGGCCGCAGGGATTCCCTTACAACAGCACACTCGAAGGATGTTTGCCCCTGGGGATACCACACCTCCAGCTTTCCGTCCCGCCGGTCATTCCAGACGGGGATCACCGGCTTGTCCCGGATCCAGTGGACCATCTCCGGGGTGTATTGGCCAAAAGGCAGGGTCAGTAGCTGGGCATAGTCCCGCAAGGCCTGGGCCGCCTGCTGGCTGTCCCTGCCCCGGCGGCAGCGCAGATACATCTCCCAGATCTGAATCGCCACATACCAGGCGGCAGCATTGGTTCCATTGCCCTCTGCCTGCTGGAAAAAAAGCTGGGCGGCGGCCTGCTCCCGTTCTTCCCGCTGGGAGCGTTTCTTCGCCGTCAGGGCGACGGAAAGGGCCCAAATGGCCTCCGTCCAGCCCTCGGCGGCTGTCTGCCCGAACTCACACCAAAAGGCCCCCAGCGGGCGGGTTTGGGCCAGAAACAGCGGACGCTCTTTGCCTCGCAGGGCAGCCTCCACATCCTGTTCTTCTCCCATCCAAAGCTGTTCTTTACGGCCCGGTACATCCACCCGAAGGGCCAGAACAACAGGCCCCAGCAGCGGTTCCTTGGTTACAAAGGCGTATGCTCAATGCCATCCAGCAGGGCATCTTCACCAGCAGTACCCGCCAGCGACTGGAGGAACTGGAGCAGCTGCGTGACAATGTGAAAGCCAGCATCCTGCAGGCAGAACTGGAACACCCACAGTACAGCCGGGAGGATATTATCGAGTGGATCTCGAGTGGATCTCCCGGTTCCGCTATGGCGACCCGAACGACAAAGCCTACCAGCGGCAGATCATTGACATCTTCCTCAACTCCATCTACGTGTTCGATGACAAGCTAGTATTCACCTACAACTATAAGAACGGCAGCCAGACTGTGAGTCTGTCCGATGTTTTCGCAGCCTTCGGTTCGGATTCCCGGTCCCGTACTCCACCAACGAAAAACCGCTGGAACATTGGTTCCGGCGGCTTTTTGTTTGTCGCAGTTTTGGCGTGCGGCAGACGACCGGAACCTGGCAGCTTCCTTGACAAGGTCGCGGAGGTATGTTTTGATATATCCAGAAAACGGATAGGGCGCGGTGACCGGCTTTTGGGGCGCAACTTCCATACTGCCGGAATCTGCCTAAGAAAAGGAAACAGATATGAACACAAAAGCTGTCCGGAAAAAACCTTGCATCGGGTCTGCGTTTTTCCGACTCGCCGTGGAGGCCCTGGCGGTTGCCTTGCTGCTTTCCGGCTGCGCCGGATTTCGGGGGAGACTTGCCACCGAGTTCGGGAGAATTTCCTTTGCGGATAACATGGACCCAAGCATTTATACCATAAAAGAACCGCTGCTGAATGTGGCGGAGGATTACGTCTTTGAACTGCCGATGAACGACGACGTCGATCTGGAGGCGCTTCTTGACCCGGCATCCGGTATGCCGAATCCGGTGCGGGTGTACACCGACGGTTCTCTGACCCAGGAGTATCCCGTGATGATCCAGCAGGGAGAAAATAAAGACGGTGCCTGCCTGCGGGTGATGCCGTATCAGCCGGAATGCCTTGACCTGACGCAGGAGCCCACGGAGGACAGTACCGGTTCCGGCCATCAGGCGGGCTGGTACGGCAGCGATGGCTATTACCTGGTGCGGTATGTGGGACAGGACGGCAACCCGATGGGCAAGGCGGAAGTCACCTATTTTACTGTTCAGGAGGACAAAACCGCTGCCAAGACTACGCTTGCTGCCCCGGCGGGGGTCCATTGCACCGTCACCAGACAGGGAAGCCTGGCTGTGGAATGGACGCCGGTGGAAAATGCCGATCACTATGATGTTTACCTTCTGGCATTGGACCAGACCGCTGTGGACCCGGCAGAGCGTTACCGGTACCTGCGGATTGCCTCCACTGCCGAAACCAGTTTTGACACCGTTGCCTGCGATGCTTCGGCAGCAGGGGAAACCCAGAATGCCCTGTTTGCGGACCTGACGACTGCCGCCAGCAGGGAGACTGCCGTGGGGGAGGCCGGATATCTGCCCAACAGTGCATCGGTGCGGAAAACCTCGGTGGCTGTGGTGGCAGTGGGGAGTGACCCGGCACAGCAGTCTCCGGTCCGGTTCCATTCCATCAATCCCTTGCTGGCGCAGTTGCCCGTTGCGCCGCTGCAAACCGGCACCGGCCTTGCCGTGCACAAGCAGAGCCTTCACCGGGCGCTCTGCCAGCAGGTGCGGATGGCGGACAATACCGTTGCCAGCCTGCCGCTGCAGCTGGATTTCTCCCGGGCGGAGCAGGGGAAAAACGGGAACTTCCAAATTCCTTATACTATAATAGGAACCAAGTTCAGCGGCACGCTGGAATTTGCCGGGGAGGACTGGCCCGACGGCCTGGAACAGATCCGACAGGCGGTGGAACAGGCACAGGCGGACATGTCGGAGCAAGCTCCCCATACCGGCATGCCGCAGGACAGTGCCTGGGCTGACCGGGTGGACTGGGATGCCGTGACTTCCTCGCAGCAGCCCGCCGATACCATGCCGGATGTTGCCTATAATGTCAACGGCACCCGGGAACTGGTCTTGTACCTTGCCAGAAACCTGATGGCCGGCAATAGCTGGATCGATGTGACACAATATGTTTCCCAGCCTGGCGCACCGGACGCGGAGGATGCGGCCCGGGAGGCCCTGTACCAGAATCCGTTGCTTTTGCTGTCCCCCGACTCTGCCGTGCTGGTGCAGCAGGATAACGGACATACCCTGGTGGCGGTCTGCGATCCCACAGTCGACGCAACCGCTGATGCAGAGTCCACCATGGCCTTTCGGCAGCAACTGGATGATTTTGCCAATGAACTTGTGACCCGGCTGATCTCCGAGACCATGACAGATGCGGAAAAGGTGGATGTGCTGAACGATTATCTGGCCGATACCCTTACCTTTGACGCGGCGGAAGGCGACGGCACGGCGCAGGTACTTCTTGCTGACGGCAGGGCGTCCAGCGTCGGCTATGCCCAGGCCTTCAAGCTGCTGGCCGAGAAGGCGGGCATCCCCTGTCTGTATGTGACGGGAAATGTGCAGGTCCGGCCGGGCATGACCGGAAGCCGCCACGCCTGGGATCTGGTCCAAATGGACGGGATCTGGAAGGTGGTGGATGTGACCTGGAACGACACCGATGACGGGTCCTTGAATCAGTCCAGCGACCGCTACCTGATGCTGGATCTGGATGACCCGCTGTTGGCGGGGCGGAGCTATGATACCGGTTTCATGCTGGATTCCATGGCGGCGCAGTACCTGGACAGTGCCTTGCTGGTGGGATGAGCCGGGCAGGGGAGAAAGCGTTTTACATTTTGAACCGGTTCGGGTATAATGAAGTATCGGAATTTCTCCGGATTCTGCCAGGGAATTTCTTCCGGGCACAACATGCAGCAAAAGGAGTCAGACATGGCAAAACGTGTGTTCCTGATTGTGCTGGACAGCTTTGGCATTGGTGCGGAGCCGGACGCTGCGGCGTTCGGTGATGCAGGAACCAATACACTGGCTGCGGTGGCTTCCCATCCTGCCTTTTGCGGGGATACTCTTGCCCGGCTGGGCCTGTTTTCCATTGACGGGGTGACCTGTGGCAAACCCTGCGCTGCGCCCATCGGCAGCTTTGCCCGTCTGCGGGAAGCCAGTGCCGGAAAGGACACCACCATCGGCCACTGGGAGATTGCGGGCCTGGTCAGCGCCGACCCGCTGCCGATCTTCCCGGAGGGGTTCCCGAAAGAGCTGATCGATGCCTTTACCGCAATGACCGGCTATCCGGTGCTGTGCAACAAACCCTATTCCGGCACGCAGGTCATCCGCGATTACGGCGAGGAACACCTGCGCACCGGCGCGCTGATTGTCTACACTTCCGCCGACAGTGTGTTCCAGATTGCCGCCAACGAGGCCATCGTCCCGGTGGAAAAGCTCTATGAGATCTGCCGCCAGGCGCGGCAGCTTCTCACCGGAAAATACGGGGTGGGGCGTGTCATTGCCCGTCCTTTTGTGGGCGACAAGGCGGAAAACTTTACACGTACCAGCCGCCGGCATGACTTTTCGCTGCTGCCGCCGCGGGAGACCATGCTGGACAAATTGCAGGCAGCCGGCAAGGCCACCATCGGGGTGGGCAAGATTCACGATATCTTTGCCGGCCGCGGGGTCAGCGAGACCATCCGCACCTCCGGCAACGCCGAAGGCATGCAGGTCACGCTGGAGCTGGCGGACCGGGATTTCGAGGGGCTTTGCTTTGTCAATCTGGTGGATTTCGACATGCTGTACGGACATCGTCGGGATGTGGCCGGATATGCGGCGGCGCTGGCACAGTTTGATGCCTGGCTGCCGGGCTTTCTGGCAAAGATGCGTCCTGAAGATGTTTTGATGATCACCGCTGACCATGGCTGTGATCCTTCCTATACAAAAACGACCGATCATACCCGCGAGTATGTGCCGTATCTGGTTTACGGGGCATCCCTCCGGCCCGGCGTGGACCTGGGCACCCGCTACTGTTTTGGAACCATCGCCAACACAGTCTGCGACTATCTGGGAGTGGATGCCTGCCTGGACGGCTGTGGTGTTTTGCATGAACTCGCCCGGTAAGCGGCGCACGGAGGTGCGAACAGTGGCTTTGATTCTTCTGCGGGCAGTTGCGGTGGTGCTGACCGTCTATTCCGTGGGACTGGTGTTTACCAGCAATTTCAATATGGGCAACCTGCTGGTCTGGCTGCTGACAGCCGCAGTGGATTTCTACACCGTCTGGCATCAGCCGATCAACCGGTGGTTTTCTTCCGGTGCCGGCCGCGTGGTGGGAATTCTGCTGCTCATCGGCGTGCTGATCTATGCCGGCATTCTGGGGTTTGTCTCGGTCAGCGGGTACACCAATTCCGCCACCGGCAGGGAACAGGCCATTGTGGTTCTGGGGGCCGGACTGCGGGGGGACCGTCCCAGCCTGCTGCTGCGCTACCGGCTGGACAAGGCATACGCCTATGCCGTGCAGCATCCGGACATGCTGGTCATCACCTCCGGCGGCCAGGGCCGGGACGAGTGGGTGCCGGAAGGCCAGGCCATGCGGGATTACCTGATCCGCAAAAGCCTTGACCCGGACCGGATTCTGGCCGAAACCAAATCCACCTCCACTGAGGAAAACTTTGCGTTCTCCCGGCAGATTCTGATGGACCGGGGCCTGCCGGAGGATATGTCCATTGTCTATGTGACCAACGCATTCCACTGTTACCGCGCCGGGGAGTATGCCCGCAGGGCCGGGTTTGTGGACCCGCATGCGCTGCCGGCGGGCATCTCCATTCTCAGCGTATTGCCCTGCTATCTGCGGGAAGTGCTGGCGGTGCTGTATTACTGGGTGTTCAAAAGCTCGGAATCCGGACTGATGCACAGTATGGTGGGCATTCTCTCGCTGAACAAAAAGTTTTTCTACAAATCCTGAAGCCTGTTCCGGCCGGAAAAAGCCCTGTGCACACCCGGCCGAGAAGATAAATTCAAAAAGAAAAGGGAGCTGTTTGGGTATGCAGATTCGCTACTACAAAGAGTACAGCAATTATTTGAACCGTGATATGGAATTCAAGGTGTTCGGTCATGCAGGCCGTCCCATCCTGATTTTCCCCTGCCAGAGCGGCCGTTTTTACGACTGGGAAGATTTCGGTATGTGTGACATTGCCGCCCCCTGGGTGGATGCCGGCAAGCTGCAGATTTTCTGCGCCGACAGCATTGACCGGGAAAGCTGGGACAACAACGGACCCGGCCGTCCCCGCATTGAGATGCAGGAGCGGTATTACAACTATGTGACCACCGAGCTGGTGCCCCGCATTCTGGAAATCAACCGGGAACAGGGTGAGGACCATACCGGCCGGATTCTCGTCGGCGGCGCCAGCATGGGTGCCGCCCATGCGGTCAACTTCTATCTGCGCCGGCCGGACCTGTTCAACGGCACCATTGCCCTCAGCGGTCTGTACAGCTCGCGGGAGTTCTTCGGTGACTATATGGATGATCTGGTCTACCGCAACAGTCCCTGCGATTATATGCGCAACTTCCCGGCGGATCACCCCTACAAGGAACTGTATGCCAAGGCGGACAAATTCATCATGTGCTGCGGCCAGGGCGCCTGGGAGGATATCCTGCTGGCTTCCACCAAGGAACTGCAGGGCATTCTGGAAAGCAAGGGCATCCATCCCTGGGTGGACATCTGGGGCACCGATGTCAGCCATGACTGGCCCTGGTGGCGCAAACAGTGGCCCTACTTCCTGGAAAAGATTCTGGGCCAGCCGTGATGAAACATCCAAGCACAGCCGGTTCTTTCTGGCAGGATGCGGCAGCGCGGCGCCGGCTGCGGCGGGGCGTATGCCTTGCCATACTGGTGCTGTTGGTGCCGGCATTTGTGGTGGCGGTCTTTGCGCGGCCTTCGGCGGATGATTTTATCTATGCCCGTTACACCCATGCGGTGGTGCAGCAGTCCGGCGCAGACTGGCCGGAAATCCTGCGCGCCGCCCTGGAGGCGGACGGGAACTTCTACAACACCTGGCAGGGGTTGTATGTGTCGGGCTTTTTGCTTGCATTGCAGCCGGCCATCTTCGGGGGACAGTGGTATGGCCTGACCTTCCTGTTTGTGGCGGCCATGCTGTTTCTGTCTTCCCTGGCACTGGCACAGGCTGTCGTGCATCGGCTGGCCCCGGATGCCAAAGGAGTGCCGCTTTTCTGCGCGCTGGTGCTTACCTTCGCCTGGATTGAGGGCATGCCCAACCAGGTGGAAAGTTTGTACTGGTATAACGGCGCCATCAACTATCTGCCTTTCTTTGCCCTGGCGCTGGGCGTTGTGGCACTGCTGGTGGGACTGCTGCCCGGTGAGGGGTTGCGCCGTGGAAAGGCTGGCTTCCTGAGGACGGTGCTGGCCTGCGTGTTCTGCCTGCTGATCGGCGGCGGCCACCACGTGGTGATTTTGCTGACGCTGATGCTGCTGGTGTTTGCTCTGGTGTGGTTTGGCCGCAAAAAATCTTTCTGGCCGGTGGCGCCTCTGATCGCCACACTGGCCGGATTGTATCTGAACATGAGCTCCCCGGGTACAGCGGTGCGCATGTCGGGGTTCTCCTCGGCGTCCCTGCCGGAGGCGGTGGTCAAAAGTGCCGTTCTGGCCGGGCTATCCGTGATTCGCTGGCTGGACCTTCCGCTTGTCTGTCTGCTGCTTTTGCTGACACCGGCACTCTGGCGCCTGGTGCAGAGCGCGGCCCTTCCGGATTCGGCGTTCCGGTATCCCTGGATTCCGGCGGCGGCAACCTTTGTGCTGGTCTGGGGCATGATCTGGCTGCCCTCCTACACCATGGGCGGCATCGGGCCTGGGCGGCTGATCAATGTGGTCTGGATGACCTTTGTGCTGGGCATTGTGGTCACCTGGGCGGTGTTTCTCGGCTGGCTGTCCCGGAGCTGCCGTAAGCCGGTGGAAACCATGCTGGAAAAGCTGACCGGCAGCCGGCGCCGTGCTGCAACCCTTGCGGCGGCACTGGTCCTCTGCCTGGCCTGCATCGGCGGACACACCGTCAAGGAAGGGCTGGACAACCGCTTCGCCACCAGCCTGGAGGCGGTCTGGGAGCTGGCGAACGGTACGCCGCAGGCCTATGCCGCGGCGATGGATGAGCGGGAGGCCATCCTCTCCGACCCCGCAAACACCGATGCTGTGATCCGGCCGCTCACCGAGGAGGAACGCCCCGGCTTACTCTTTTTCACCGATGTCAGTCCCGGCCCCGACAACTGGGGCCTGACCGAGTATTACGGCAAAAATTCGGTCTATATTGCTCAGCCGCAGTGAATGGCGGTTTGCCCACAAAATCAAAAGGACCCCTGCAGCGATTGGAAACGCTGCGGGGGTCCTTTTGCGTAATTTTAATATGCAGCCGGAAGAGCGGCGCACCAGAAGATTACGCCCGTTCCTGCACGAACTGGATAAAGGCCTCGCGGTCCTCGGCGGTAGCCACATTGACCACATACATCTGGTTGCCCATATCCATGGCCAAAGCATCGGGCATCCGGTCACACATCTTCATGGCGGCGCCGTAGCGGGCCAGAATCTCCTCGTGGCTGTGCTTGTACTGCACGCCGTCGCGGCGGCCAGCATAGACACAGAAGAACTTGGGACCCTTCATGTCCTGATGGACCACCTTGTCGTAGCAGACCATATCCGCCCAGATCTGGTAGCAGTCCACCGAGTTGGCAAAGTCGATCATATCCGGGGTGTAGCCGCCGGCGGGACGCATGTTGACTTCCAGTGCCACATAATCGCCCTTCTTGCCCAGACCCTTCTTGTCATGGTTCAGCTGGAAGAACTCGCAGTGGAAGAAGCGGCTCTTGGCGCCGAACGCCTTGATGGTGCGGAATCCCACATCCCGCAGCTCCTCCGGGATTTCCCGCTGCACCCAGTAGGCCAGGTCTCCGCCGGTGTTGACAATGTCCATGATGGGGGTGGGGAAGTACTCGGAGGTGTAGAAGATGGGCACACAGTTGCTGTCCGCCACGCCGTCAAAGCTGACGATGGTGCCGTCGATGAATTCCTCCATGATGTAGCTCTCACCGGGCAGATTGGCATAGAAGGCGTTCAGGTCATCCTCGTTCTTCAGCTTGTAGGTGGCTTCGGCACCGCAGCCGTTGTCCGGCTTGACAATGACCGGGTAACCCACCTGGTCGATGAATTCCTTGGCTGCTTCCAGCGTCGAGACCATGTGATGGCGGGCCACCGGGACGCCTGCCTTGCGGTAGCTCTCCTTCATGATGCTTTTGAACTTGATGCGGTTGATGAAGTCATTGCGCGCACCGGTGGTGATGTTGAAGTCGGTGCGCAGCTGGGCATCCATCTCCAGCCAGTACTCGTTGTTGCTTTCCAGCCAGTCGATTTTGCCGTAACGGAAGGTGAAATAGCCCACGGCGCGGACCATCTCGTCATGGTCACCCAGATTGTTGACCCGGTAATATTCGGTCAGGGTCTCTTTCAGCTGTTCCGGGATTTCCTCATACGGGGCATCGCCGATGCCCAGCACGTTCACGCCGTTGCGCTTCAGGCGGTCACAGAAATTCCAGTAGCTTTTCGGGAAATGCGGGGACACAAATACAAAGTTCATTTTCTCTTCCTTCTTTCAGTCAAACGCCGGTATCGCGCCTTTGCCCGGATCGCACAGGCAGGGATCGGATCAGACAAACTGACGCCGGTTCGGGTCATAAGCATACCCGATCTCAGCCAGACGGGTGCACAAACCGTCCTTGTCCACATCTTCCACCGAGCAGAATACGTCCAGGTCGTGGTCACGATCCCGCAGCTTGGTGTTGACATAGCTCAACAGGATCACAGGATCTTTGGGCAGCATGGCAGCACCTCCCCTCTAAATGATAATAATACGTATATCATACCACTTTACATCGATAAATCAAGCGCGACAAAGAAACCGGCGCAGAGGACAGCCCCATCAGGATGCCCTTCTGTGCCGGACCTTACGGGCAAAAACACAGAAAAAGCCGGCCACCAGGTGACCGGCAATTTTTCCGTCTGATCAGACCGCGCGGGTAACCTTACCCGAACGCAGGCAGCGGGTGCAGGCGTAGATATACTTCGGGGAACCGTCCACGATAGCTTTTACGCGCTTGACGTTGGGATTCCAGGTACGGTTGCTCCGACGATGGGAGTGAGACACCTTAATACCGAACGTGACACCCTTGCCACAACATGCACATTTGGCCATTCTGCTTGCACCTCCTTTAAGTAGCTGTACTATCATAGCAAAATCGAACAGAAAATGCAAGGGTTTTTTTGAAATCCGGGCCAAAAACTGCGGGATTTTTTTCTCACAGGGAAAAATTCGCTGCCAAAACGACGGTTTGGCGGTTCCGGGCGGGCCCGGCATTGCCAGATCCGGCCAATGCGTGATATAATACACAATATGTATGCAGGGATTCTGCCGAATCTTTGCTGCAATGACAGATCCGAATACAGGGAGTTCGATCCGACATGGAAAAACGCGAGAAACTGCAATACACCATGGTGTTTGCGGTGGACCTGCTCAGCCTGATTCTCAGTACGTCGGTGTCCTGGCTGCTGCTGGACGGGGTACTGGGGGTCATTCTTCATTATTCCAAAGAAGATATATTGCAGTTTGTTCTGATTCTGCTGCTTGCTTTTCTTCTGGTTTTCCTGGGGGCCAGAAGCGCCCAGGACATCACCAAGCGCAGTACCGCGGGGGAGTTTGGCGACTGCCTGCGGGTGGATGCGCTGTTTGCCGCCGCGCTGGCGGTGTTTCTGCTGATCACCAAGGCACCGCTTCTGGAGTCCCGCTATCTCTATGTGGGTGTGGTGGTCGGCAACCTGGTCTGCCTGTTTGCGCTTCGGATGTGGCTCAAACGGTATCTGAACCGGAAGTTTTACAAGGGCAGCATGGCCTCGCTGGTGGGGGTCATCACCACGCAGGAGCGCGCCCCGGCCTTTCTGGAGGCGCTGCGCAGCGACTGGAGCCTGCGCATTGTGGGCGTGGCTCTGGTGGATGCCGGCCCGGATGCGCCGGAAAAAATCGGCTCCACCCCGGTCAAGGCGGGCTTTGACGGCTTTATGGAGTGGCTGCGCCGGGATTCGCTGGATGAGGTCTATATCAATCTGCCCTATGCCACCGGGGATTCCCTGATTCCTTATCTGGAAGAGATGGAAAGCATGGGTCTGACCATCCATCTGAACATCCCGTCGCTGGAACGGTTCCTGCGCAAAAATCAGCAGGATATGCTGGCCCCCTGCCTGCAGGGCGGCGTGGAGGAACTGGGCGGGGTGCCGCTGGTGACCATCGCCCCCACCGTGCACAAGACCGGCGACATGATTTTAAAACGCGCCATGGACATTGTGGGCAGTATTCTGGGGCTGATTCTCTCCATCCCGATCATCGCCGTGGTGGCAATCCCGCTGAAACTGGAATCTCCCGGGCCCCTGTTTTTCAAACAGAAACGGGTGGGCCTCAACGGCCGTGTTTTTTCCATCTACAAACTGCGCAGCATGTACCAGGATGCCGAGGCCCGCAAAAAGGACCTGATGGACCATAACAAAATGCAGGGACTCATGTTCAAGATGGACGATGACCCCCGCATCACAAAGGTGGGGCGCTTTATCCGCCGCACCTCCATCGACGAGCTGCCCCAGTTCTGGAATGTGCTCTGCGGGCAGATGAGTCTGGTGGGCACCCGGCCGCCGACGCTGGATGAGTACGAGCAGTACCAGAGCCACCACAAACGGCGCCTGTCCATGAAACCGGGCATCACCGGTGTGTGGCAGGTCAGCGGACGCAGCGACATTCAGGATTTTGAGGAAGTTGTCCGGCTGGATGTCTGGTATATTGACAACTGGTCTCTGCGGCTGGATTTCAAACTTCTGTTCAAGACCTTCTCGGTGGTCCTGCGCCGGACCGGTGCGGAATAAGCCGCCGGCATCCTGCAAAGCAGGCGGAGGCATCCTGCAAAGCAGGCGGATACGATAAAAAGAAGAGCGGTGCTCCCCCGGAGCACCGCTCTCTCTTTATAATCAGGGCAATTGCCGTCAGGCTTCGGCAGGGCAATCCTTCTCCAGCCGGTCCAGCTCCTTCAGCCACAAAGCATTGCTGGCATCGCTGGGCATCCGCCAGTCGGCGCGGGGACTCAGGGTGACCGAACCTACCTTCGGTCCGTCCGGCAGACAGCTTCGCTTGAACTGCTGGGCAAAGAACCGGCGATAGAAATTCCGCAGCCAGTACAGCAGTACCTTATCGTCATACCGTCCGGCAAAGGCGACCCGGGCAAGGCGGTAGATTTTTGCGGGGCCAAAGCCGAAGCGGAGCACATAGTACAGATAAAAGTCATGCAGTTCGTAGGGACCCACCAGCTTTTCGGTTTGCTGGCTGAAGCTGCCGTCCTTGGCGGCGGGCAGCAGTTCAGGGCTGACCGGCGTGTCCAGAATGTCCAGCAGCACGCCGCGCAGCGTTTCGTCGGCTGTGGAGTCGGCCACATACTGCACAATGTGGCGCACCAGCGTTTTGGGAACCCCGGCGTTGACGCCGTACATGCTCATGTGGTCACCGTTGTAGGTGGCCCAGCCCAGCGCCAGCTCGCTCAAATCTCCGGTGCCGATGACAAAACCGCCGTTTTTGTTGGCATAGTCCATCAGCTCCAGTGTACGCACCCGGGCCTGGCAGTTTTCAAAGGTCACGTCGTAGCAGGTGGGGTCCTGCCCGATGTCGGCAAAATGGCTCTGCACTGTGGCGGTGATGTTGATTTCACCGAATCCGACCCCAAGCGCGTCACAGAGAATCTCGGCATTGGTGCGAGTTCGCTTGCTGGTGCCGAAGCAGGGCATGGTGATGGCGTGGATGGTATCGGCCGGCACCCCCAGCACCCGGCAGGCCCGCACCGCCACCAGCAATGCCAAGCAGGAGTCCAGCCCGCCCGAGATGCCCACCACCGCGCATTTGGCATGGGTGTGTTCCATCCGCTTGGCCAGGCCCTCCGCCTGGATGCGCAGGATGGTCTCGCAGCGCTCGGCACGGTCGGTTTTGTCCTGGGGCACAAAGGGCGCAGGGGAGACCGGCCGGGTCAGGCTGGTTTCGGCGGGAATCAGGTCAAACGGCACACGGGTGTAGCCCTCCGGCCGGGGTTGAAAGCTGGTGTTGCGGATGCGCTCCCGCAGCATGCGGTCCAGGTCCAGCTGGGTTTCGGCAATTCCGTTTCCGAACGGCAGCGACTCGCTCAGCAGGGTACCGTTCTCGGCAATCAGATTGTGCGCGGCAAATACCATGTCGGTGGTGCTTTCCCCGTGGCCGGCATCGGCGTAGAGATACCCGCACAGCAGCCGGGCACTCTGCCCGCAGATCAGCTGCCGGCGATAGTCCGCCTTGCCGATGGTCTCATCGCTGGCCGACAGGTTTGCCACCACCGTTGCACCTGCCAGCGCATGGCTGCAGCTGGGCGGCACCGGTGCCCACAGGTCCTCGCACAGTTCCACCCCAAGTACAAAACTTTCCATCTGGCGGCAGGCAAACAGCAGCCGCGACCCGAACAGTGTATCCTGCCCGGCAAAGCGGACTTCGCGCACCTGGCTGGGACCGGAAACAAAATGGCGCAGCTCATAAAACTCGCTGTAATTCGGCAGCCAGGTTTTGGGGACAAGACCCAGAAGCTTCCCGCGGGCCACCACGGCAGCGCAGTTGTACAGCTTGCCGTCCATGGCCAGCGGCAGCCCCACCAGCACCACCAGGTCCAGCTCCCGGGAGGCCAGCAGAATTCTTTCCAGCCCATGCTCTGCGCCGCGCAGCAATTCTGCCTGCAAAAACAGATCGCTGCAGGTGTATCCGGTCAGGCAGAGTTCCGGCAGACATAACAGCTTGACGCCGTCGGAGGCCGCTGCCTGCATCTGCAGAAGGATCTGTTCGGCATTGTAATCACAGTCGGCAACGCGCAGTGCAGGGGACGCTGCACGGACCGAAAGAAAACCGTCTTTCATAGTTCGACCGCCTTTTGTCAGGATTGTCCCGAGTCTTTTTTCTAATCATAGCACAGATCAAAGCATCCCCGCAATAAGCACCGGCGGTGGTCAGTGATCGCCAACAAAATGTAAAATTTAAAAATAAAAATGTAATATATAATTGACATTTTGTGCCGGATATGCTATGCTCTGAGTCAGAACGGAGGTGGCCGCATGGCCAAAAACCTGAAATTGAAAGCTGCCCGCGCCGAGAAAGACATGACACAGGGGGATCTGGCTGCCGCGGTGGGGGTATCCCGCCAGACGATCCACGCCATCGAAAAAGGGGAGTATAACCCCACCATCCGCCTGTGCCGTGCCATCTGCCGGACGCTGGGCAAAACTTTGGACGAACTGTTTTGGGAGGAGGACGAACCGCAATGAACTCTATTTTCAAAAAGAGCAAACTGGATGAAATGCAGGAAATCAAGATGCTCAAGATCGAGCATTATTCCTTTTGGGCGTTGTACGCTGGACTGGCGGCAGCCTTGGTGATCCAGGTGGCCCAGGGCGCGCCCGGCGCGCAGTTTGCCGGAGAGGGGATTGTCCTGCTGCTGGTATCGGCGGGCAGCATGATTGCTTCCCTCTGGTCGGGGCTGTGGGACCGCAAATTCCAGCCAAGCGCAGGCACCAACGCGTTGGTTGCACTGGCCGGCGCGGTCATTGCAGGTGCCGTAAACTTTCACTATCTGCCCGGCGCCGTGATGACGGCCGGCTGCACCTGGCTGCTCACCTTTGGCATACTGCAGGCCTGCTCGGCCCTGTACCGCCGGCGCCGCCGCAACCTGGACAGCCAGACGGAAGAGGAAACCGAGGAGAAGGACGATGAATAATCCAACCCCATCCCGCACCCGCATGGTTTTGTTTGTGGCGGTTGCGTTCGGTGTGACTTATCTCATGGGCATCCCGCTGTATTTCGGATATACTTCCGGTGCGGACGTGAACGTTTTCCCGCTGGCGCAGATGCTTTACCCGGCGGCGGGCGTCATGCTGGGACAGCTGGTCACCTACCGCAAGGATCCCAACCTGCCCAGGGGTTTTATTGCCCTGTATCTGACGGTTACCGCCGTGATGGTTGTCGCCGGCATCGTGTCGGTGCTGACGCCGCAACTGTCCTGGCTGATGATCAGCAATTTCCTGATCGTTGCGGCAAGCCTTGCCGCCTGGGGGGCTCTGGCGCTGACGAAATCCGCCAAGCGGGCCGCATACGGCATCGGCTGGCGCAAGGGAAGCGGCAGAGGCGTCGCCGTTACCAGTCTGACCTTTGCCGGGTTGTATCTGCTGCGTATCTTTCTGCCGGCATTCCTCACCGGAACACAGGGACCCTACCTGCAATACCTGACAACTCCCATGCCGTATCTCCTGTTTCTCAATGTGGTGCTCAACTTTTTTCTCAGCTTTCTTTGTTTCTTCGGCGAGGAATACGGCTGGCGGTACTATCTGCAGCCCCGCATGCAGGCCAGATTCGGCAACCGGCTGGGTGTTGTGCTGCTGGGGGTGGTCTGGGGCCTCTGGCACCTGCCGCTGAACCTTTTCTATTATGCGCCGGAAACCCCGCTGCAGAGCATCGCCGCCCAGGTGGGCAGCTGTATTTGCTACGGCGTTGTCATGGCCTGGGGCTACTGCAGGACCGGAAACCTCTGGGTGCCTGTCATCATGCATTTTCTCAACAACAATCTGGGCATCGTGTTCATTCCTGACCTGAGCTACCAGAACCAGGTGTATACCTGGCCGGATGTGATGTTCAGCATTCTCTTTCTTGCGGTGCTGCATCTGCCGTTTCTGGCGGACAAGGTGTTCAGCTGTCCCCGGTCGGGTGCGGACAAGACGGAATAAAACCGCGCTGAACTGTCCATACTGACCCGGTATCCGGAAAACTTCCGGGTACCGGGCTTGTCTTTGCCGGCACACAGGGACGACGAACACCGGAAAAGCCGGGATTTTACGACATTTTTTCAAAAAAGCAGGGGGCAACCTATTGCATTCCCCCGGCGGCTGTGCTATTATAATCCAGCAATACACACGCATTGCGTTGTTTTTTTGTGCCTTTTTTCGCGAAAGCGGAACAGGGTTAGGAAACAATTACGCGGTGCGGAGGGTAAAACTAAATCATATTGGAGGAAAATCACTATGGCAGTCGTATCCATGAAACAGCTTCTCGAGGCCGGTGTCCACTTCGGCCA
>CAJFMB010000049.1 GCA_904390925.1 uncultured Subdoligranulum sp. | reverse complement strand
AGATCCTCCGCCTTTTGGAGCAGTACCGCGCCGGGCGCAGGGTCATAACCTTCCACAGCCGGGCGGAGGCAGAGGCATTCCGGGCCGCGCAGTCCCCCGGCTGACCGGCGGCCAAAGCGTTTGGCACGCCCCGCCGCCCGGGCGCGGCATGCTGCAAAGCGAAAAACAACAGCAGGGGCGCTGCCGGGCGGGCAGTCTCCCCTGCTGTTGTTTTTTCGGCGGGTCTCAGGCTTTTGCGCCGGCGTCCCCCGCCCGTTTTGCCAGCCCCGGCAGCACCTTGTACCACAGGTTGGCCGCAAAGCCGAACACCGCGGTCACAGGCTTTGCGCCGAACAGGCAGATACAGCCGCCTGCCGCCAGGAATACCCAGCCCGCAATGGCAAGGATTCCCTTGCCGCCGGCAGCCTCGTAGGTTCCGAGTTCCACCAGAAACGCATAGACCGGCATGTGCATGATGTAGATGGGCAGCGTCCGCTTGCCCAACCCGGCCAGAATCCGCACATTGCCCAGCACCGCAATCAGCGCAAGGGAGCTGGCCAGCCCGATCAGGTAGAAAATCGCCCGGTCGGCCACGGTATACCCGGCGCCGTATGCCGTATCCTGAAAAATACGGGCATTTTCATACACCGGTTCCGGTGCCCGCAGAATACTGACAAACCAGAACCCGTACACCGCCACAAATGCCAGCCCCGGCAAAAGCCGCAGGGAGAGCAATTTCCGCGCGGCGCGGAACCACCGGTCGATCTCCTCCCGGAACAGCACTCCCGCCGCGTAGAACGGGAAAAAGGCAAACACCCGGGCAAAGGCAAAGGGCCATGTCACCCAGCCCGCCGCCAGCGCAATGACCACCGCAGCAGCCATTCCCAGCAGTTTGCCGGGCAGCTGGTAGCGGTCCCGCAGGGTGTTCAGCAGCGGCACCGTCAGCTCCCAGAAAATCAGAGAATACAGATACCACATGTGCCGCCAGGGAACCAGCAATGCCGTCAAAAGCCCGCCGGACGCCGCCAGGTCCTCGGTGAGGACAATTGTGCGAAACGGGATCAGCAGCGCCTGGCAGAGCAGATACAGCCAGACCTGCTGCAATATGAGCTTTCGCCAGTTGAACTTGGCCACCAGACCACTGCACAGACAAAACAGTGCCATGTGAAAGAGATACATGCACTCAAAACTGCCGTTGAACAGCGGGGATGCCCCCCGGTAATATTCCTCAAAATGACCCCAGACCACCAGAAGAATGCCAAAGCCTTTCATGGCATCCACATAGACCCGGCGCGCGGGTTTTCCAATGTCCGGAACGGGTTGAATCTGTGGCATATCGCGCTCCTTTCCTGTGGGGAAATCTTTTGTCAAAAGCTGCTGTCACGGTTTGTCCCAGGGGGAACGGATCAGCTGTCCGCTTTCCACCTTGGTGCAGGCTTCCACAGCCGCGTCTGCCTTGATGATGGCGCCGGGGGCCGCATGGACCGCATCCCCCAGAACCGCGTCATGGTCAAGGATTGCCCCTGCATTGAGGATGCACCCCTGCCCCGTCCGGACCCGGGCCCCCACAAAGCAGAAGGGCAGCACCACCGTTCCGGGGCCCAGCACGGCGGAAGGCATGACCACCGCCGCCGGGTGGACAAAAACCGGCAGACGGTACCCTGCCGCTGCCAGACGGTCCAGCAGCTGCCGCCGGAAGGAATTGTTGCCCACCGCCGCAAAGGCGTCGGGACAGGCCTCCAGCAGATCCGCTCGGGTCAGCTCGGCCATGGTTCCGGCACAGCCGGAAGCATTGTCGTCGAGAAAAACCGCCCCGGCATACTGTCCGCTCTGCACCAGCATCTCAGCCAGCTGGGTACCGAAGCCGCCTTTTCCCAGGATCAATACGCGGGTTGTCTGTGCCATACAGGATCGCCTGCCTTTCGTGACGGGTGAGATATGTTTGATTATACCATATTTGCCGGGGCTTTTGTGTTACATCCAGGCTTTTTGCGTCCGAAATACCGTAAAAGATGGATGCCGGACCCCACGGATTGTGCCGGGCCGCAGGCATATTGCGAAAATAAGTCATACTTATGATTTGCCGCTTCTGGTAATTTCGACAAAATGTATTGGTTTGCTGTGGCTGCACTGGCAAGATAGCTGAAATCCGGCAGGCATGCTTGCATTTTGTCCGCCGGGGATTTACACTAAATTTACAAGGCGATCATCACAGGATTTCCATGCCCTGTCCCCACCGGGCGGGCAGCAAGTTTTTGTGGTTAGGAGGGCTGGCTGTGGCTCAGGTTCGGGCACAGATTACTCTGGCCGGGGCGATGTTGCCCCTGTCCCCCGCTCGTCGTGTATCTATTTCTGTCCGCTAAGCGCAGTGCACCCAAAAAGCACTGCGCGTTTGTTTTGTTTCCACCAAGGAGGGTTCTTTCCATGCAGAACAAGAAAGTTGCCATCGTTATGGGTTCCGACAGCGACTGGTCGGTCGTCAAGAGCGCCTGCGGCGTGCTGAAGGATTTCGGCATCGAGTACGAAGCCCGCATTCTCTCGGCCCACCGCACCCCCGCTGCCGCCGCTGAGTTTGCCAAGAACGCCCGCGCCAACGGCTTCGGCGTCATCCTGTGCGCTGCCGGCATGGCTGCCCATCTGGCCGGCGCCTTCGCCGCCAACACCACCCTGCCGGTCATCGGCATCCCCATGAAGGGCGGCGCCATGGATGGCATGGATGCTCTGCTGGCCACCGTGCAGATGCCCTCCGGCTTCCCCGTCGCCACCGTGGCGCTCAACGGTGCCAAGAATGCCGCTTACCTGGCAGTTGCCATTCTGGCTGTGGCAGACCCTGAGCTGACCGAAAAGCTGGAGAAGTTGCGCGCCGACACCGCCGCCGCCATCGCCAAGAAGGATGCCGCCATCCGGGCCGAGGCTGCCGCACTGTAAAATCTTCCGAATCTGCCAAAACAGCGCAAATTTCATTTCAGACAGGGTGTGCAATGCGCCCGCGCTGTGGTATGATATAAACAAAGAAGTCTGTTCACCCTGCAACCCGTTTGCAGACAGGAAAAGGAGAGTATTATCATGAACGTTACCATCAAAGGTCAGCTGTACGAAGGCAAGGCAAAGCAGGTTTTTGAGACCAGCGACCCCAACATCGTCATGGTCCATTACAAGGACGACGCCACCGCAGGCGACGGCGAGAAGAAGGGCACCATCCGCGACAAGGGCATTGTCAACAACAAGCTGTCCAACGCTCTGATGCTCAAGCTGGAGAAGGAAGGCATCCCCACCCATTACGTGGAGGAGCTCAACGACCGTGACACCCTGGTCAAGAAGGTTCAGATCGTTCCCCTGGAGGTCATCATCCGCAACGTCGCTGCCGGCCACTTCAGCCTGCGCATGGGCGTGCCCGAGGGTACTCCCTTCAAGACCCCGATCCTGGAGTTCAGCTACAAGAACGACGATCTGCATGATCCGTTCATCAACCACTACTACGCCCTGGCCCTGGATCTGGCCACCCAGGAAGAGATTGACACCATCACCAAGTACTCTTTCAAGGTCAACGAAGTGCTGAAGAAGATCCTGCTGGATGCCAACATCCGTCTGATCGACTTCAAGCTGGAGTTCGGCCGTCTGCCCGATGGCACCATCATCCTGGCCGACGAGATCAGCCCCGACACCTGCCGCTTCTGGGATGCCACCACCGGCGCCCATCTGGACAAGGATCTGTTCCGCCGCGACATGGGCGGCGAGGCCGACGCTTACCAGGAAGTCATGAAGCGCCTGCTGGGCTAACATCTCCTGCATCTTTGCCGCACGGGCTTTTGTGCCTGTACGGCATTGTTTGGATTTATTCTCCTCTGCATTTTCAGGATTGAGGTTACGGAATGTTTGAACTTTCCTCCGCCGATGCACTGCATGAAGAATGCGGCGTTTTCGGCATTTATGACAAGACCGGCGAGACCGACATGGTCAGCGCCGTATACAGCGCACTGTACGCCCTGCAGCACCGCGGCCAGGAAAGCTGCGGCATTGCCCTGAACGTGGACGGCGTGCTGTCCAACCACCGGGACCTGGGTTTGGTGAGTGAAGTGTTCACCAAGCGGGTTCTGGAGGACCTGCCCAAGGGCGCCAAGATGGCCACCGGCCATGTGCGCTACGCCACCTCCGGCCGCCGCACCCGGTCCAATGCACAGCCCATGCTGCTGCATCACTGCAAGGGCGCCATGGCCATCTGCCACAACGGCAACCTGGTCAATGCCGGTACCCTGCGCCGGGAGCTGGAACTGAAGGGTTCCATCTTCTACGGCACCTCCGACACCGAGGTGATCGGTTATCTGCTGACCCAGAAGCGCCTGACCGCCCCCAACATCGAGACCGCCGTCAGCGAGACGATGGACATCATCAAGGGTGCCTACAGCCTGGTCATCATGTCCCACACCAAGCTGATCGCCGCCCGCGATCCCAACGGCTTCCGGCCGCTGTGCATCGGCGAGCTGCCGAACGGCGCCGGCTGGGCCTTTGCATCCGAGTCCTGCGCCCTGGATGCGGTGGGCGCCAAGTTCGTGCGGGACGTGCTTCCCGGCGAGATCGTGGTGGCGGACCGCAACGGCCTGCGCAGCATTGATACCCACTGCGGAAAGGCCCCCCACACCATCTGTGTGTTTGAGTACATCTATTTTGCCCGTCCGGACTCCATCATCGAGGGCACCTACGTCCACGAGGCCCGGCTGCAGGCCGGCCGCTTCCTGGCGCAGGAACACCCGGTGGAGGCCGATGTGGTCATCGGCGCCCCCGATTCCGGGCTGGACGCCGCCCTGGGCTATGCCCAGGAGAGCGGCATTCCTTACGGCATCGGCTTCATCAAAAACAAATATGTGGGCCGCACCTTCATTCAGGGCAGCCAGGCCCAGCGGGAAAGCAGCGTCCGCATCAAGCTCAACGCCATTCCCTCCACGGTGGCCGGCAAACGGGTGGTTCTGGTGGATGACTCCATCGTCCGCGGTACCACCAGTGCCCGCACCATCAAGCTGCTGCGGGAGGCCGGCGCCAAGGAAGTGCATTACCGCATTTCCGCCCCGCCCTTCATCCATCCCTGCTATTTCGGCACCGATATTCCGGACGAAAAGCAGCTGATTGCCACCGGCCACACGGTGGAGGAAATCAACAAGATGGTGGGCTCCGACACACTGGGTTACCTGAGCGTGGAGCATGTGAAGCAGCTGGCCATCCACAGCCACTGCGGATTCTGCACCGGTTGCTTTACCGGCGAATATCCGGTGGCGCCTCCGCTGAACCAGCGTGAAAACGTGTACGAACGGCCGCTGAGCCAGTCCAATACCAACAAAGTGCTGTGATTTGCCGCCCTGCCGGGTTGGAAAGACAAGGAGGACACTATGGAAAAAAGCCATTCTGAAAGCTACGCCGCTGCCGGTGTGGATATTACCGCCGGCTACAAGGCCGTGGAGCTGATGAAACAGTATGTCAACCGCACCATGAACAGCCACTGCATCGGGGGACTGGGCGGATTCGGCGGCCTGTTTGAGCTGGACTGCACCAACATGCCCCATCCGGTGCTGATCTCCGGCACCGACGGCGTGGGCACCAAGCTGCGCATCGCCCAGCTGATGAACCGCCACGACACCATCGGCATCGACTGCGTTGCCATGTGTGTCAACGATGTGATCTGCGCCGGCGCAAAGCCGCTGGTGTTCCTGGATTACATTGCCTGCGGCAAGAACGTTCCCGAGCGCATCGCCGAGATCGTCAAGGGCGTTGCCGAGGGCTGCGTGCAGGCCGGCTGCTCCCTGGTGGGCGGCGAGACTGCCGAGCATCCCGGTGTCATGCCGGAGGATGATTATGATCTGGCCGGCTTCACCGTGGGCGTTGTGGACAAGAGCAAGATCCTCGATAACTCCACCATGCAGGCCGGCGATGTGATCATCGCCCTGCCCTCCACCGGTGTGCACTCCAACGGTTTCTCGCTGGTGCGCAAGATTTTTGACATTGAGAACCATCCCGAAGTGCTGCAGAAGCACTACGACGGTCTGGACTCCACCCTGGGCGAGGCCCTGCTGGCCCCCACCAAGATCTACGTCAAGCCGGTGCTGGCTGTGATGGAACAGATCACCGTCAAGGGCGTGTCCCACATCACCGGTGGCGGTTTCTATGAGAACATTCCCCGCAGCCTGAAGGCCGGCTGCTGCGCCCGCATCCGCAAGGCGGACGTGCGCACCCCCGCCCTGTTCCGTGTGCTGGCCGAGGAAGGCAACATTCCCGAGCGTGACATGTTCAACACCTTCAACATGGGTGTTGGCATGGTGCTGACGGTGGCTGCCGAGGATGCCGACCGCGCCATTGAGATCCTGAAGGCCAACGGCCAGGATGCCTATCGCCTGGGCGTGATCGCTGAGGGCGAAGGAGTGGAACTGGTATGATGAACATTGCTGTTCTGGTCTCCGGAGGCGGCACCAATCTGCAGGCCATTCTGGAGAGCGAGCGCCGGGGCGAGAACCCCAACGGCAAGGTCACCCTGGTGGTGGCCAGCAAGCCGGGTGTCTATGCGCTGGAACGGGCCAAAAATTTCGGCGTCAAGGGCGAGGTGGTCCGCCGCAAGGACTACGCCACCGCCGAGGAATTTGACGCCGCCCTGCTGAAAGTACTGCACGAAAACAACATTGATCTGGTGGTTCTGGCAGGCTTCTTGAGCGTGCTGGGTCCCAGCGTCATTGCGGCCTATCCCAACCGCATCCTGAATATTCATCCCAGCCTGATCCCCAGCTTCTGCGGTCCCGGTTTCTACGGGCTGCGGGTGCATGAGGCAGCGCTGGCCCGCGGTGTGAAGGTGACGGGCGCAACGGTTCATTTTGTCAACGAGGTGTGCGACGGCGGCCCCATTCTGCTGCAGAAGGCAGTGGAGGTCCAGCCCGGCGACACGCCGGAAATTCTGCAGAAGCGGGTGATGGAACAGGCAGAGTGGAAGCTGCTGCCCAAAGCCATCGCCATGGTCTGCAGCGGTGAGGTATAACGGTATGAAAAAGAATCTGTACAAGTTTCTTGCCGGCAACGAGTATCCCGGCCGCGGTATTGTGATCGGCCTGTCCCCCGACGGGGAAAAGGCCATGATCGCCTACTGGATCATGGGCCGCAGCGTCAACAGCCGCAACCGTGTGTTTGAGGCAATTGACGGCGGCATCCGCACGGTAGCCGCCGACCCGTCCAAGATGGAAGATCCGCACCTGATCATCTACAATCCGGTGCTGACCATCCACGAGACCACCATCGTCACCAACGGCGACCAGACCGATACGGTCTACCGCTTTATCCGCGACGGCCTGTACCCGGGTTACAGCTTTGAGGCTGCCCTGGCCACCCGCCTGTTTGAGGATGACGCCCCCAACTATACCCCCCGGATCTCCGGCGTGGTGGACATGCGGCTGGGCGGCTACAAGCTGAACATCCTCAAGACCTGCGAGGGCAACCCCGCCAGCGTCCAGCGCCAGACCTTTGACTATCCCCAGCCTGTGGCCGGCGAGGGTCATTTCATCAGCACCTACCAGAAAAACGGTGCCCCCATCCCCAGCTTTGCCGGGGAGCCGATGCGGGTTGCCGTGGATGAAAATGACCCCAACGAATTTGCCGGCAAGATCTGGGAGTCGCTGAATGCGGACAACAAGGTCAGCCTGTTCGTGCGCGCTGTCACCCTGGCAACCGGTGACTATGAAGATGTGATTCTGAACAAATATTCTTTGGTGGAGGGTTAAAATGAAAGAATTTGAGCTGAAATACGGCATGAACCCCAACCAGAAGCCTGCCCGCATCTACATGGCGGACGGCAGTGAGCTGCCCATCCAGATTCTGAACGGCCGTCCCGGCTACATCAATTTTCTGGATGCCTTCAACAGCTACCAGCTGGTGCATGATCTGAAAGCTGCCCTGGGCATGCCCGCCGCAGCCAGCTTCAAGCATGTCTCCCCCGCCGGCGCCGCCGTGGGCCTGCCGCTGGACGAGACGCTGCGCCGCATGTACCACATTGATCTGGACATGGAGCTGTCTCCCCTGGCCTGCGCCTATGCCCGGGCCCGCGGTGCCGACCGTATGTCCAGCTTTGGTGACTGGATCGCCCTGTCGGATGTGTGCGATCTGTCCACCGCAAAGCTGATCAAAAAAGAAGTGTCCGACGGCGTCATCGCTCCCGGCTTCACCGACGAGGCTCTGGAAGTGCTGAAGGCCAAGAAGAAGGGCAACTATCCCATTGTGGCGGTTGACCCCAACTATGTGCCTGCCAAGCTGGACCACCGCACCGTCTTTGGCGTGACCTTCGAGCAGGGCCGGCAGGATCTGTTGATCAACGCCGACACCATGCTGTCCAACATCGTGACCAAGAACAAGGAACTGACCGAGGATCAGAAGCGTGACCTGGTCATGAGCCTGATTGTGCTGAAGTACACCCAGTCCAACTCGGTGTGCTATGTGCAGGGCGGCCAGACCATCGGCGTGGGCGCCGGCCAGCAGAGCCGCATTCATTGCACCCGCCTGGCCGGCCAGAAGGCCGACAACTGGCAGCTGCGCCACATGGACAAGGTGCTGGATCTGCCCTTCCGTGACGATGTGAGCCGTTCCAACAAGGACAACGCCATTGATGTCTACATCGGCGACCATCCCGAAGATGTGATCGGCGACGATGTCTGGGCCGAGACCTTCACCCGTCAGCCCGAGCCGCTGACCGCCGAGGAAAAGCGCGCCTGGCTGGACAACGTGACCGGCGTCAGCCTGGGCAGCGATGCCTTCTTCCCCTTCGGCGACAACATCGAGCGTGCCCACCGCAGCGGCGTCACCGCCATTGTGGAACCCGGCGGCAGCATCCGCGATGCACAGGTCATCGAGACCTGTGACAAGTACGGCATTGTGATGGCGTTCTGCGGCATCCGCCTGTTCCATCATTGATCGGGTATCCGAGTTTCGGACGATAAACTGAAAAGGAAGCCTGTCCCCCGCGCGGGAAACGGGCTTCCTTTTCGGGGTTTTATCCGCCGTGCGGATGTGCGGCAGTTATATTTCGATGTTATGTATAATTTTGCAAAAAAGGAGTTTTCGGCATGAAGATCCTCGTTGTTGGCGGCGGTGGGCGTGAACACGCCATCATCCGCGCGCTGAAAAAGAGCCCTGACTGCACCGAGATCTGGTGTGCCCCCGGCAATGGCGGCATCAGCTACGACGCCACCTGCAAGGCCATTCCGGCCACCGACGTGGACGCCATGGTCGCCTTTGCCAAGGAAGAAGCGTTTGACTATGTCGTGGTGGCACAGGATGACCCCCTGGCACTGGGCATGGTGGACGCCCTGGCGGCGGTGGGTATCCCCGCCTTCGGCCCCGACAAGGCTGCTGCCCGCATTGAGGCCAGCAAGGTGTTCAGCAAGAACCTGATGAAGAAATACGGCATTCCCACCGCCGGGTACGAGGTCTTTGATGATCCTGCCAAGGTCATGGATTACATCCGTGCCGAGGCCAAATACCCGGTGGTCATCAAGGCGGACGGCCTGGCCCTGGGCAAGGGCGTGCTGATCTGCCAGGATGAGGCCGAGGCAGACGCCGCCGTCAAGGAGATCATGCTGGACAAAAAGTTCGGCGCCTCCGGCAACCGCGTGGTGGTGGAGGAGTTCCTCACCGGCCCCGAGGTCAGCGTGCTGAGCTTCTGCGACGGCAAGACCCTCAAACCGATGGTGTCCAGCATGGACCACAAGCGGGCACTGGACGGCGACAAGGGCCTGAACACCGGCGGCATGGGCACCGTTGCCCCCAACCCCTACTACACCCCCGAGGTGGCCGACCGCTGCATGAAGGAAATCTTCCTGCCCACGGTGGAGGCCATGCAGAAGGAAGGCTGCCCCTTCAAGGGTTGCCTCTACTTCGGCCTGATGCTGACCCCCGACGGACCCAAGGTCATCGAGTACAACTGCCGTTTCGGTGACCCGGAGACCCAGGTGGTGCTGCCGCTGCTGGAAAGCGATCTGCTGAAAATCATGCTGGCCACCACAAACGGTACCCTGGCCGAGACCGAGGTCAAGTTCAGCGACGGCGCCGCCGCCTGCGTGATTCTGGCGTCCGGCGGATATCCCCTGTCCTATGAGAAGGGCAAGGAGATCACCGGCCTGGAAAACGGCCAGCTGCCCGGCAGCGATGCCACCGTCTACCACGCCGGCACTGCCATCAAGGACGGCCGTCTGGTGACCAGCGGCGGCCGTGTCCTGGGCGTGACCGCAATTGCCGCTACCCTGCCTGAGGCGCTGAAAAAAGCCTATGCGGCAGCGGACAATATCCATTTTGACAAACTGCATCGGCGCAGCGACATTGGTGCGCGCGCCATGGCAGCGCTGAAAGCGAGGGACTGAGATATGGTATATCGCATTTATGTGGAGAAGAGGTCCGGCTTTGACGGCGAGGCCCAGAGCCTGCTGCACGAACTGACCGAACTGCTGGGCGTCAAGAGCCTGACCGGCCTGCGCCTGCTCAACCGCTACGACGTGGAAGGCATCGACAAGGAACTGTTCGAGCGTGCCATTCCCACCGTCTTCAGCGAGCCGCCGGTGGACGTGACCTACGACACGCTGCCCGAGGCAAAGACCGTGTTTGCGGTGGAGTATCTGCCCGGCCAGTTTGACCAGCGTGCAGACTCTGCTTCCCAGTGCATCCAGCTGCTGAGCCAGGGCGAGCGTCCCGACGTGCGCAGCGCCAAGGTTTACCTGCTGGAGGGTGACCTGAGCGAGGAAGATCTGGAGGCCATCAAGAAATACGTCATCAACCCGGTGGAAGCCCGCGAGGCCAGCCTGGACACCCGCGACACCCTGAAAATGGAGTTTGCCGTGCCCAGCGCCGTTGAGACGCTGACCGGCTTCATCCAGATGGACGACGACGCCCTGGAGGCTTTCCGCAACGAGAAGGGCCTGGCCATGGACCATGCCGACATCGTTTTCTGCCAGGACTATTTCAAGAGCGAGCATCGTGACCCCACCATCACCGAGATCCGCGTCATTGATACCTATTGGTCCGACCACTGCCGTCACACCACCTTCGGCACCATTCTGGACAATGTGACCATCGACGACGAGATCGTGCAGGCTGCCTTTGACCGGTACATGGCTCTGCGTGCCGAGACCGGCCGCGACGCCAAGCCCCGCACCCTGATGGACGCCGCCACCATCGGCGCCAAGGCGCTGAAGCAGCGCGGTATCCTGAAGAATCTGGACGAGAGCGAGGAAATCAACGCCTGCACCGTCAAGATCAAGTGCGATGTGGACGGCGAACAGCAGGACTGGCTGTTCCTGTTCAAGAACGAAACCCACAACCATCCCACCGAGATCGAGCCCTTCGGCGGCGCTGCCACCTGCATCGGTGGTGCCATCCGTGACCCGCTGTCCGGCCGCAGCTACGTCTATCAGGCCATGCGTGTCACCGGTGCCGGTGATCCGCTGCAGCCGGTTTCCGAGACCTTGGCCGGCAAGCTGCCCCAGCGCAAGATCGTGACCACCGCTGCTGCTGGCTATTCCAGCTACGGCAATCAGATCGGCCTCGCCACCGGTCAGGTCAGTGAGCTGTACCATCCCGGCTATGTGGCCAAGCGCATGGAGATCGGCGCCGTTGTGGGTGCCACCCCTGCCAGCCATGTCCGCCGCGAGACCCCGGAGCCCGGCGATGTGATCATCCTGCTGGGCGGCCGCACCGGCCGTGACGGCATCGGCGGCGCCACCGGTTCCTCCAAGGCGCACAAGCTGTCCAGCCTGGAGACCTGCGGTGCTGAGGTGCAGAAGGGCAATGCCCCCATCGAGCGCAAACTGCAGCGCCTGTTCCGCCGCGAGGATGCCTGCCGCATGATCAAGCGCTGCAACGACTTTGGCGCCGGCGGCGTGTCGGTTGCCATCGGTGAGCTGGCCGACGGTCTGTCCATCGACCTGAACAAGGTCACCAAGAAGTACGAGGGCCTGGACGGCACCGAGCTGGCCATCAGCGAAAGCCAGGAGCGTATGGCTGTGGCTGTGGCCGCCAAGGATGCCGATGCCTTCATCGCCCTGGCCAACGAGGAAAACCTGGAGGCCACCATCGTTGCCACCGTCACCGAAGAAAAGCGGATGAAGGAATTCTGGAACGGCCAGGCCATTGTGGACCTGTCCCGCGAGTTCCTGTCCTCCAACGGTGCCGAGCGTCACGCCGACGCCCATGTGCTGCCCGGCCGCGTCTGGCAGCCCCAGTGGTCCGGCAACACCTTCGAGGAGAAGATGGAATCGCTGGTCACTGACCTGAACGTCTGCAGCCAGAAGGGCCTGGGTGAGCGGTTTGACTCCACCATCGGTGCCGCTTCCGTGCTGATGCCCTACGGCGGCAAATATCAGCTGACCCCCACCATGGCCATGGTTGCCAAACTGCCGGTGGACGGCGAAACCACCACCTGCTCCGGCATGGCCTGGGGCTTCAATCCCTACCTGACCGAGGCGGACCCCTACCGCGGTGCCTATCTGGCCGTGGTGGAGAGCGTGACCAAGCTGGTCTGCGCCGGTTTCCGTCATGAGGGCATGTACCTGACCTTCCAGGAATACTTTGAGCACATGGGCACCCAGCCGGAGCGCTGGGGCAAGCCTCTGGCCGCTCTGCTGGGCGCACTGGATGCCCAGATGGGTCTGGGCATCGCCTCCATCGGCGGCAAGGACAGCATGTCCGGCAGCTTCGAGGGCCTGGATGTGCCCCCCACGCTGGTCAGCTTTGCCACCGGCATCGGCGACACCCACAGCGTGATCAGCGCCGAATTCAAGAAGGCAAACAGCGCTGTTGTCATTCTGAAGCCTCAGTACAAGGACGGCCTGCCCACCGTGTCCAGCCTGCTGGCCAACTACTTCATCGTCGAGCAGATGATTGCCGAGGGCAAAGTCCTGGCCGCTGCCACCCCGGGTTACGGCGGCGTGGCCGAAGCCCTATTCAAGATGTGTGTCGGCAACCATGTGGGCCTGCGCCTGAGCGACAACGTCAGCATGGAAGAGCTGTTCACCCCCTGCTACGGCGCCGTGATTCTGGAACTGCTGGATCCTTCTGCCGGCGAGTTCCTGGGCTTCACCACCGTGGATTACAACCTGACCGCCGTCGGCCAGAAGGCCGATATGGTCAAGCTGCAGGAGCTGTGGGAAGCCAAGCTGGAGCCGGTCTTCCCCTACCGCAAGAAGGGCGAGGCCGTCGAGGCACTGAATTACGAGTGCAGCCACCGTGTGGCCCCGGCCGTCCGTCTGTCCACCCCGAAGGTGATTATCCCTGTCTTCCCCGGCACCAACTGCGAGTATGACACTGCCCGTGCCTTCCGCCGTGCCGGTGCAGACCCGAAGATTCTTGTCCTGAAGAACCTGACCCCCGCTGATGTTGCCGAGAGCTGCGAGGCTCTGGTCAAGGCCATCGACGAGGCCCAGATCCTGATGCTGCCGGGCGGTTTCTCCGGCGGCGACGAGCCGGACGGCAGCGCCAAGTTCATCACCGCCTTCTTCCGTGCCCCGGCTGTGGCGGACGCCGTCAACCGCCTGCTGCAGCAGCGGGATGGTCTGGCGCTGGGCATCTGCAACGGCTTCCAGGCGCTGATCAAGCTGGGGCTGGTTCCCTACGGCGAGATCCGTCCCATCACCAAGGATGACCCGACCCTGACCTTCAACACCATCGGCCGCCACCAGAGCATGCTGGTCCGTACCCGCGTGGCCTCCAACAAGAGCCCCTGGCTGTCCGAGTGCAACGTCAATGATGAACACCTGATCGCCATCAGCCACGGCGAGGGCCGCTTTGTCTGCAGCGACAGCCTGCTGAAGCAGCTGATCGACAACGGCCAGGTTGCCACCCAGTATGTGGACCTGACCTGCACCCCGACCATGGACATGAGCTACAACCCCAACGGCAGTGTGCTGGCCATCGAGGGCATCACCAGCCCGGACGGCCGTGTGCTGGGCAAGATGGGCCACAGCGAGCGCAGCGGCGACGAGCTGTACAAGAACGTGGGCGGCGACAAGTATCAGCCGCTGTTTGAGGGCGGCGTGAACTACTTCAGACTGTAACGCATGCGTTTGCCCCAAAAGCCGGATTCCTTTCATCACAGAGAAAGAGGTATCTTTTATGCCGCACAATCGTTATATTTCCCCCTTCTCCACCCGCTACGCCTCCGACGAGATGCAGTTCTTGTTCTCGGATGACAAGAAGTTCCGCACCTGGCGCCGGCTGTGGATTGCCCTGGCCAAGGCGGAACAGCGCCAGGGCCTGGACATCACCGACGAGCAGATCGCCGAGCTGGAAGCCCACAAGGACGACGTGAACTACGAGGAAGCTGCCGCCCGCGAAAAGCTGGTCCGTCACGATGTGATGAGCCACGTCTACGCCTACGGCCTGCAGTGCCCCCATGCCAAGGGCATCATTCATCTGGGCGCCACCAGCTGCTATGTGGGTGACAACACCGACATCATCATCATGCGGGACGCCCTGCAGCTGGTCCGCAAAAAGCTGATCGGCGTGCTGGCCAATCTGGCCGCCTTTGCCAAGCAGTACAAGGACATGCCCTGCCTGGCCTACACTCATTGCCAGCCCGCACAGCTGACCACCGTGGGCAAGCGCGCCACCCTGTGGATGAATGAGCTGTACATGGACCTGTGCGAGATCGACCACCAGATCAGCGAGCTGGCTCTGCGCGGTGTCAAGGGTACCACCGGTACCCAGGCCAGCTTTATGGAGCTGTTCGGCGGGGATTCCGCCAAGGTCAAGGCCGTGGAGGCCGATGTCTGCGCCCAGATGGGCTTTACCAAGGTGGTTCCCGTCTGCGGTCAGACCTACAGCCGCAAGGTGGACTACAACGTGCTGTCGGTGCTGGGCGGCCTGGCCCAGAGTGCCATGAAGATGGCCACCGACATTCGTCTGCTGGCCAACTTCAAGGAGATGGAGGAGCCGTTCGAGAAGAACCAGATCGGTTCCTCCGCCATGCCCTACAAGCGCAACCCCATGCGCTGCGAGCGCATCTGCGCCCTGGCCCGCTACCTGATGATCGACGTG
>CAJFMB010000048.1 GCA_904390925.1 uncultured Subdoligranulum sp. | reverse complement strand
CAGGAGTGGCGCCGCTGACGCTGCGCCACTCCTGCTAAAATTCAATATTCCTACTCAGGGGCTCTTTTTGTGCTGTCCGCACAACCTGGGGCGGTTCAGTTCAATGCCGGGGGCCTTCCTCTATTTCCAGAAAAAATTCCAGTATTTAAAATAGCATTTCACGACGCAAAGCCAGGTGTTGACGATATGGCGGTTATTTTCCGCCATTTGCCGGTCAATCCAGGTGTTTCACGACCTGTTCTGCCAAAGCGGGGAGCGAAATCAGTTGCCGTCCTCCAGCTTTGCCACCGGAACATTGGCATATTCATCCGGCGGGTCCAGCGGCAGAGACTGCATATACTCGTGCATGGCCTCGGCCACCTTCTTGCTGTATGCCACAGCCTCCACCACCGTGCGGGCACCCTTGACCGCGTCGCCGGAAGCAAAAACACCGGGCATGGAAGTCCGTCCCACCTCGTCGGTGACAAACAGGCCCCGGTCGTTGATTTTGATCTGCTTTTCATGCTCGGCAATGGTCATGGTGGGGCCCTGACTGATGGAGACAATCACACTGTCCGCCGGGTACAGCATCTCGGCGCCGGGGATCTCGGTCAGGGTGCCGTCCTCCGCCTCAGTCAGGTCCCGGAGTATCACACCGTTTTCGGTGATTTCCACCGGCTTTTTGTTGCAGAGGAATTCCACGCCTTCCAGCCGGGCATAGCTGGACTCATAGTCGCTGGCCGCCAGTTTTTTCGACAGGGAAACGCAGAGCACATGCCGTGTGCCGTGGCGGATGGCGGTACGGGCCACATCCATCGCCGCGTTGCCTGCGCCGATGATGACCACATGGCTGCCCAGATGATAGACATCCGGGTTTTGCAGGTAATTGATGGCAAAATGTACATTGCCCAGACTTTCACCCTTGATGTGCAACGTGTTGGGATTCCAGACGCCGGTACCGATAAACACCGCCTTGTACCCGTCGCGGAACAAATCCTCCAGGGTCAGGGCCTTGCCAATGTCGGTATTGGGCCGGACCTTGATGCCCTTCAGGCGCAGATGGCGGTACTCGAAATCGTCCAGCACACTTTTCGGCAGGCGGAATTCCGGGATGCCGTAGCGCAGCACACCGCCGATCTTGTCATGGGCTTCAAAGATGGTCACATCATAGCCGTAGCGGGCCAGGATCACCGCAATGGTCAGCCCTGCGGGACCAGCGCCGATAATGGCAGTGCGCTTGCCGTTTGGCTTGGCGGGACCTGCCACCATCTGGGAGGCATAGGTGGAGGAAATGTAATTTTCAATCACCGAGAAATGCACCGGGGCACCCTTGATGCCCTGGATGCAGTGGCCCTCGCACTGCTTTTCGTGGTTGCAGACCAGGCTGCAGACTGTGGTCAGCGGATTGTTTTCAAACAGCATCCAGCCTGCCTCGTTGAGTTTGTTCTGCTTGAGCAGACGGATGACTTCCGGAATGTTGGTGTGGATCGGGCACCCCTGCTGGCAGCGCGGGTTCTTGCAGCCCAGGCAGTGGTTGGCTTCGTCCATGACGTGAAGTGCCATACGTTTTCCCCTTCTCCTGAATATCAATACGGATTGTTTCTCGTGGCGCAGCTGCATCATTTTCACGCAGTTCCGCGCGTTTTGTCCATATTGGTATCATAGTAGCACAGGTTTCGAGGTAAATGCAAGGCCCGCCGGCATGGGCTTGCGGCGGCACAGGGCCGACAAATCCGTGAATTGCCCGTATAATTCCGCAAACTGTTTTGCCTGCGGGGAGGTGCGTGCCAGATCGGAAAGCGAGGTGGCCGCGGGCAGGCCGGCATAGCGCAGCACGCTGAGCGAGTCCCGCCTGGCCCCCAGCACATGCAGAAACGGCGGCGTTTCCGGCACACGGTCCGGCGTGACCGCCAGTGCGGCATCCAGCACCAGACGTCTCAGCCGGGCGTGGGGATACCGCTTTGTCTTGAGCAGGGTATACAGTTCCCCGGTGCTGCCGGCCTGACGGATGGCGGAATACAGACGGTTTTCCAGTCCTTCGGATAAGCCGCGGATGCAGGCCAGCTGCTCCCTGCTACATCCCCGCAGCCGGCTTAGCACCGCAACCGAAAACTTGTCCGTGTCCAGCAGTTCCCCGCGTTCCGCTGCGGTACGGTAGAGTTCTGCCGCCGGGCCGGGAACATACTCAAGCGCAGATTCCAGCCCGGCGCTCCAGGTCAGTTCCCGGAGATAGCTGGCGGATGCCACCTTTCTGCCCTGCACTGTGCCGGTCTGTCCGGTGTTGTGTCCGGCGGCCAGACGCGGCAGCGGGAACGGCCGCATGTGGCTGCCCTGGCGAAGAATTGCTTTGCAGTATTCCACACCAAGAATATTGTTTGGCTGGCTGAGCAGCTGTCCCATGCCGGGTTGCAGTGCCTCGGCCGCCGCTGCCCGCGCCGCGGCGAACGGTTTTCCCTGCCCCAGAAAGCGGGGCAGCAAATGGGACAGTTCCTTGCTGTCCACCAGCTCCGCCGCCTGCATCAATCTGTCAGCGTCAGGATCTTCAGCACCGAAGGCCAGCACATCGCAGCCCAGCGCCGTCAGCAGCGCCACCCCGGCGGCAGCAAAGCCCTCGGCGCCAAGGCAAGCATAAGGGGCCGGCAAGGCAACAACAATGTCCGCCCCCGCTTGCAGTGCCGCGCGCACCCGCACCGGTCCCGGCAGCAGCGGAAACCCGCCCCGCTGTACCGCGCCATTGCTCATGCAGACGGCGATGGTCTCCACCCCGGCAGCACGCAGCATACGAAGCTGCTGGGCATGCCCGTTGTGAAAAGGATCATATTCCGCAATAATTCCCGCAAATTCCACGGGATCACCTCCATGGATCTCACGCCAACAATGCAGTTGCTACGTGATTGATTCTTGAAAAGGGATTGGTTTCATTATATAATAATTTTGTATAATACAAAAGAGGCAGTCCGTTGGATGGCCGTTTTGCCGGGTGAAAGGCTGCCGCATGGATTCCCGGCGAAGCGGCAAGGATAAGCAAGGAGGATTTCTGAACAATGAAAGTCCTGGTTATCAACTGCGGTTCTTCCAGTCTGAAGTACCAGCTGATTGAGATGGAAGGCGAAAAGGTGCTGTGCAAAGGCCTGTGCGAGCGCATTGGCATGGAAAGCAGCATGATCACCCATGAGGCCAACGGCCACAAGGCAACCACCCCCGCCATCTTCCCCACCCACAATGAGGCGTTCCTGGAACTGGTGAAGAAGATGACCACCGGCGATGGCAAGGTCATTGACAGTATTGATGAGATCAACGCCATTGGCCACCGCGTGGTTCACGGCGGTGAGAAGTTCAAGAAAAGCTGCCTGATCACCCCCGAGGTGGTGCAGGCGATCCGTGATCTGAGCTCCCTGGCTCCGCTGCACAACCCCGCTGCTATCCTGGGCATTGAGGCTTCCTACAAGGTCTTTGGCGAGGACAAGCCCAATGTGGCTGTCTTTGATACCGCCTTCCACAGCACCATGCCTGCCAAGGCTTACATGTACGCTATCCCCTACGAGTACTATGAGAAGTACGGCGTCCGCCGCTACGGCTTCCACGGCACCAGCCACAAGTACGTCAGCCACCGCGCTGCCCAGTACCTGGAAGAACCCATTGAGCGCCTGAAGCTGATCACCTGCCACCTGGGCAATGGCTCCTCCATCGCTGCCGTGGACCAGGGAAAGGTTGTGGATACCTCCATGGGCATGACCCCGCTGGCCGGCCTGATGATGGGTACCCGCTGCGGTGACCTGGACCCCTCTGTGGTCAACTACCTGAAGTATACTCTGGACATCACCGGCCATCAGCTGGACGAGATCCTGAACAAGAAGTCCGGTCTGCTGGGTGTTTCCGGCGTGTCTAGTGACATGCGCGACGTGGAGTCCGCCGCCAAGGAGGGCAATGACCGCGCACAGCTGGCTCTGGATATGCTGAACTATCAGATCAAGAAGACCATCGGCAGCTACATTGCCGCTATGGGCGGCGTGGATGCCATTGTCTTCACCGGCGGCATCGGTGAGCATGATGACGAGTCCCGCGCCAAGATCTGCCATCACATGGATTGGCTGGGCATCCGCATCGACACCGACAAGAACCGCGGTGTGCGCCATCAGCATTCCGACGTGGTGGAGATCACTGCCTGGGGCGCCCGCGTCCGCACGCTGGTTGTGGAAACCAACGAAGAGCTGATGATTGCCCGCGACACCCGCGATGTGGTGGACGGTCCGGACGAGGAGCAGGACGCCGAGTAATCCCCTTCCCCGCAGCGTAACATCATACAGTATGTAAAAAGCCTCTGACAGAAATCTCTGTCAGAGGCTTTTGGGTTTGATTGTCTGGTAAAGGCAGACCGTCCTGATGGTGGATTACCGGTTCAGCTCAGCAACCGCTGCTTTGATCTCATCCGCGCGGGAAGTATCTTCCCACTTGACGCCCAGGTCCTCCCGGCCCATGTGGCCATAGGCCGCCAGCTTGCGATAAATGGGCTTGCGCAGATCCAGATCCCGGATGATGGCGGCAGGGCGCAGGTCAAAGACCTTCTCCACTGCCTGCTCCAGAACCGAATCCTCCACCGTACCGGTGCCGAAGGTGTCCACCATGATGGAGACCGGCTCGGCCACGCCGATGGCATAAGCCAGCTGGACCTCACACTTTCTGGCCAGACCTGCGGCCACGATGGTCTTTGCCACCCAGCGGGCAGCATAGGCGGCAGAACGGTCCACCTTGCTGGGGTCCTTGCCGGAGAAGGCACCGCCGCCATGGCGGGCATAGCCGCCATAGGTGTCGACGATGATCTTGCGGCCGGTCAGCCCTGTGTCGCCCTGGGGGCCACCCACCACAAAACGGCCGGTGGGATTGATGTAGTAACGGGTGTTCTCGTCCAGAAGATCCGCCGGGATGACGGCACGGATGACATGCTCCATGATGTCCTCATGCAGCTGGCCCATGGGAACTTCCGGGCTGTGCTGGCTGGAAATGACCACCGCGTCCACACGGGTGGGGCGGCCATTGTCGTATTCAATGGTCACCTGGCTTTTGCCATCCGGACGCAGGTACGGCAGGGTGCCGTTTTTCCGCACCTCGGCCAGCCGTCTTGCCAGCTTGTGTGCCAGGCTGATGGGCAGCGGCATCAGTTCAGGGGTTTCGTCACAGGCAAAGCCAAACATCATACCCTGGTCGCCGGCACCGGCCACATCGTCGTTGGTGCCCAGGGCAATGTCGGGACTCTGGCCGTCGATGTTGGAGATGACGCCGCAGGTATCGCAGTCAAAGCCATACTTGGCGCGGTCGTAGCCGATATCGCGGATGACCTGGCGGGCAATTTCCGGAATATCCACATAGCAGGTGGTGGTGATTTCGCCCATGATGTGGACCAGGCCGGTGGAAACCGCCGTCTCGCAGGCAACGCGGGCACCGGGATCTTCGGTCAGGATGGCATCCAGCACTGCGTCAGAGATCTGGTCGCAGATCTTGTCGGGATGCCCTTCGGTAACGGATTCGGACGTGAAGAGAAATTTGGACATACAGTTCCTCCCTGTCAGTTGGCGGGCGGGGATATTCTTCCCTGCCCTGTGGTGAACGGTTCAGAAAACGCAACTGCCGGGATCGTGTTTCGCTTGCAAAACAAAAGGCGCACAGAACCCAAAAGAGCCTGCGCGCCCAGCGCTTATCTTTCGGTTCCCCGCAGGAATTGGCACCTTACGCATCCGCGCAGGTTGCCGGGCTTCACAGGGCCTGTTCCCTCAGCCGCTCTTGATAAGTTGCTATTCTGATGTGATGCAGCGGTATGCTGCGAATGGAATCATACCATTTTGCTGCGGATTTGTCAACGGATTTTTCCGCACAATTCGACAGGAAAAAGGTTCAGATGCCGTTGGCAGCCGAAAAATGGCGACCATGCAGGATGGGCGAAAGCGGTTTGTAGATGGCAAAGCAGATGGCGGCATCCAGCAGCCCCTTGACCAGCGTGAAGGGCAGATTGAAGAGAATCAGACAGGCCAGCAGGCTTCCCGCATTGGGATTGATTTCCTGATAGGCGGCAATGATGGCATCCATGCCGCCAAACGCCGCTGCGTAGACCGGATAGGTAAAGAAGAAGTTCACCGGTACACTGACCACTGCCATGGCTGCGGCCCCCACCAGGGAAGCGATGACAGCAGCCTTGCGTGTCTTGCGGCGCTTGTACAGCAATCCTGCAATGCCCACAAAGACGGCCCCCAGCAGGAAGTTGCAGACTTCGCCGATGCCCAGGGTGGAACCATGGAAAATGGCTGCCAGAACATTCTTCATCAGACAGACCACAATGCCATAGACGGGTCCCAGGCTGAAGGACGCCAGCAGTGCGGGTAGTTCGGACACATCCATCTTGACAAAGGCGGGAATCAGCATGGGAAGCGGGAAATCCAGCATCATCAGCACACAGCCCACGGCAGACAGCATGGCGGTGACCACAAGGGGACGAATAGAACTTTTGGCTTGCATAACATACCTCCCGGCCGGCTAAACCGGCCTTCAAAAAAATTTCTGGAAAGCCGGCAACAGATGGAACCGGGAGGTTTGTCCGGGCTTTCCCGGGCGGCAAACAAAACGCCCTGTCAGCAAAATACACTGACAGGGCGAACTGCAAGCACAGCAAACAGCTTCCGTTTCTTTCATCCGGACTATACCGTCGGCTTCGGAATTTCACCGAATCAGCGCACTGCACAAAAGCAATGCGGTCGCGGGCTGTACCGCCGGTGGGGAATTTCACCCCGCCCTGAAACAGACTTTCTGACCTCTATTATAGCAAAGGTTTTGAAAAATGCAACAGGGCATGCTACAATACAGATAAGTTTTTGGATTTGCCGCAGGAGTTTTCTTGCGGCGGGAAAGGAGTTGCCATGACAGAACCAGAAACCATTACAAGGGAATCCTGGACATTTCTCCGCTGGCTGGCCGGACTGGGTGACTATGCCTGGCTGCTGCGTCTGATTCTGGCGGTCGTGCTGGTACTGATCGGTCTGGCCGGGGCCAGACTGTTCCGCCTGATTTTTTCCCGGCTGCGCGCCAAACTGGTAGGCCACATGCCGGAATGGGTGCAGATCCTGGTGGACGGCTTTATTGAGCCGATCATACTCTATGTGCGGTGCCTGCTTTGGTACTTTGCACTGCTGGCCATTCCATGGCCGTCGGACTGGGTATCCGGCACAACCAGGACCGCCGGCATACTTTTGAGCATTGTGACAGCGTTGTTGCTGACCCGGGGACTCTGGAATTCGGCAGGGTTATGCCGTCTGTTTCTGCACAGCACCCAGAACCGGCTGGACCTGGACACCAACAAGACCATGAACCTGTTTTTTGAAAAGATCTATCGGGCTCTGGTCTTTCTGTTCGGCTGCATCCAGATTCTGACCATTCTCGGCTTTGACGTAAATGCCCTGATCGCCGGCGCCGGAGTTGTCGGCATTGCTGTGTCGCTGGGTGCCCAGTCCACCCTGTCCAACCTGATTGCCGGCGTAGCCCTGGTGATCGAACGCCCCTTCGGCATCGGGGACTGGATCGTGCTGAGCAACTTTGAGGGAACTGTGGAGGATATTTCCTTCCGCTCCACCCGTATCCGGGCACTGGACAACAGCGTCATCACAGTGGAAAACTCAAAAGTCAGCGCCGAGTACATCTGCAACACCACCAGCCGTTCCAACCGCCTCTTCCAGTGCACAGTCGGCCTGACCTACGACACCCCCAAAGAGAAGCTGGAAAAAATCTGCGCTGATCTGAAAGCCATGATGAACGCTGACGATCAGGTCATCACAGGCAGCGCTGAGGCTACGCTTTCCTCCTTCGGTGCCTCCAGCATCGACATTGATGTGCGCTGCTACGTCACCGCATTGTCGGGTGCCGATTTCCGTGCTTTGACCGACAAGCTCAACTGGAAGATCATGGATCTGGTCAAGGCAGACGGCTGTGACTTTGCCTTCCCTTCGACCACCGTTTATCTTCAGCATACAGATTCTGCTCCCGAACCCCCAAAAACCTGATTCCGGAGCACAAACAAAATTCCCGGTCTGTTGCCCCATTAGGCAAAGGACCGGGAATTTTATATTTTATTCGTTGTCACCGGATGCAGCAAAATTCGCCGATTCCGGTGTCGCCGCAGGTGAAGCATTGGTTGTGGCTTGTGCATCGCCGGTGGAATCAGTATCCGTTGCCGGGGCCGCCGATTCCGGCGAGGCCTGGGCTGGGGTAAAGTAGCCCATAATGCTGCCGTCAGAGCGCTGGTGCGAAACATTCAGCGTACCGCGGTCAGTGGAGGTAAGGCCCTTTCCGTCCGCATCCAGCACGATCTTGGAGGCGAACTGCATCTTGTAATCCAGATTGTTGGCCGTGCCCAGCACCACCGAGACACGTCCCTGATACAAAAAGCTGATTTCCTCCAGGTCCCGCAGTGAAAGCAGTGTGACGCCGTCCAGCATACCGTATTCATCCAGCTTTTCCATCAGCTGGTTCAGCACCGTTTCGGCGCGGCTGTCCGTCGCGTCATCTTCCTCACCGGCCGACTCCGCTGTTTCGCCGGTGGCAACCAGTGTGTCGGAATCCATCAGGACCAGATAACTGCCCGGTGTGGTGGGCTGGTTCGGATTCAGTCGTGCGTCCAGCTGAATCAGACCTTCCGGCTGGACAGAATCGCTGCGCAGCACCTTAAGACCATCACTGAGAATCAGCCATCCGGAGGAAGTTTCCACCGCAAACCGTTCGGTGGCCGGCTGCACCTTGATGACCACCGTGCCGGGCATCTGCACATTTACCTGAACATCATCCAGATAGGGCAACTGCTCTTTCAGTTCCTCGGATTTTTTGCGGGTGGAAAATCCGAACAGGTTATCCCCCACCTGGACATCCAGCAACTGCAGGATCTGCTCCTCGGTATAAATCCCGGTGTTGGCCGGTGTGGTGCGGTCCATGTTTTCAATCCGGAAGTCCGTGACCTTGAACAGCAGATTGATGGAAAGAAAAACGCCAACCGCCAATACCCCCAACATACAGAGAATCCCGATAATTTTGCGCCGGCGTCGGATGCGCATCTTTTCCACCTGCGTCACACGGCGCTGATGCCGGGGCGCACCCGGACGGTAGGCCGCATTCTGCGGATTACGGCTGGCAGATGTGACCTGTCCGGTGGGCGGCTGGTTACGGCGGTACCTGGTGCGGCGGGTTGGCTCCTGCTGGCGGCGGGGTTGTTCCTGCTGTTGCCGCTGCGAGGGCTGGCGGGGAGAGCTGCCGACCGGCTGTTGCGGCCGAGACGAAGAATTCCGGGAAGTCTGGGCTGCCGGACGCTGGGCTCTCTGCTTGCCGGAGGTTGCCGGGTGTACCGGCTCGGCGGGGCGCTTTTCGATTCCGACCCGGGTCCCCAGCCCGCGATTTGGCGACGTCTGGCGGTGAGTCCGCATGGTTTTTCCATTGCGGGAATGCTTTGCCGCATGGGAGGCGGCACCGGACTTTTTCCGACGGTTTTGCTGGTTGCGGTCCATGTGTCAACCTCCTTTCCCTGTCAAAGTCAGATAAAGTGTCGCAAAATCTGCCGGAGATTGTCTGTACAGAATCAATCGCACAGCTTGAGAAGTGCTGCGGTGATTTTGTCCAGGCTGTCCGGCTGTCCCAGCGTCTTGGCCTGATGGCCCATCTGCTGCAGTTTTCCGGGTTCGGAGAGCAGGCCTTCCACCACAGAAATCAGCTTCTCGCCGGTCAGGTCCTTCTCCTCAATCACCACGGCAGCACCGGCCTTTTCCAGTTCCAGCGCATTGTAGTACTGGTGGTTTTCCGCCACATTAGGACTGGGCACCAGAATCGAGGCCCGGCCCATGGCTTCCAGTTCAGCCAGCGTCAGGGCGCCCGAGCGGGCGATCACCAGGTCCGCGGCGGACAGCAGTTCCGGCATGTTGTCAATGTATTCCCGGACCACCAGGCGTTTGCCCGATGTAAAGTGTTTTTCCTTGCCAAGGTTCTGGAACAGCTCCACACCGCGGCTGCCGGTGGCATGCAGGTGAATGACCGGCTGATTGGTCTTCTGTTCCCAGGCACACAGATCGGCAACCACCTCATTGATGCGGCGGGCCCCCAGGCTGCCGCCAAAGCTGAGGATCACCGTATCCGTACCGGCCCCCAGCTTGGCACGGGCTGCCGCACGGTCCTGGGTGAACAGCTCCGGCCGCACCGGATTGCCCACCACGATGGTCTTGTCGGGTGCGCCCAGCTTTTCCACGGCGGCGGCACTGGCAGCCATGACCAGGTCCACCTCTTTGGCCAGGATCTTGTTGGTCACACCAGGGAATGCGTTCTGCTCGTGGATAGCGGTATGAATGCCCTTCTTTGCCGCTGCCCGCACAATGGGGCCGCTGACATAGCCACCGCAGCCGATCACCAGATCGGGTTTGACCTCTTTCAGAATGGCTGCACAGCGGGGCCCGCTGATGGCCAGATGCCAGAGTGCCATAAAATTCCGGCCGATGTTTTTCAGCGTCAGCTTGCGCTGGAAACCGTTGATCTCAATATGATGGAAGGGGTATCCCGCTTTGGTGACAAGGCCGTACTCCATTCCCTCCCGACGACCGGCAAAATGAATCTCGGCAGCGGGAACCGCCGCTTTCAAGGCTCCGGCAATGGCCAGCGCCGGGTTGATGTGTCCGGCAGTGCCGCCGGCTGCAATCAGTACACGCATACGCTCCTCCTTCTCTCCCCTGCGGGAAAGCCTCCATAGACACCAAAAGCCGGCTGCACCCTTCCGGATGCGGCCAGGCTGTTTTCAGATTGTGTGGGCGGTGGTCCGCCGACGGTAGGTGGTACGACGGGTTCCGCCATCCAGCTTTTTGGCAAACTCCTCCCGCTTTCGGCGGCGGCGCTCCTCAATTCGGGCATTGCCCACCCGGGATATGCTGAGCATGACGCCCATTTCGCCCAGCAGCATCAAAAGACTGGTGCCGCCGGAAGAGAAAAACGGCAGGCTGATACCGGTATTCGGGATGGTGTTGGTGACAACGCCCACATTGCAGAATACCTGCCAGGCGATCTGGCCCATGATTCCAATGCCCAGCATGCTGCCGAACAGATCAGGGGCCCGCATGGCAATGAGAATGCCCTGCACGATCAGCGCCGCAAACAGAACCAGGCAGACCACTGCGCCGATAAAGCCCAGTTCTTCACAGATGACCGGGAAAATAAAGTCGTTGGCGACCTCGGCCAGCCACTGGTGTTTCTGGCGGCTGTTGCCGATGCCCAGGCCAAAAAGTCCCCCCGACGCAATGGCATAGACGCTCTGTTTGGTCTGGTCCGTCATGGTGGAGGTATCATAGGAAAACAGTGTCCAGCCGTCCAGACGTTTCTGGACATAGTTCTGCTGCGAGTTGAGGAAGATCACCACGCCCACCACGGCAACGCCCAGAAACGGCGGCATCCACCGCAGACCGCAGCCGCCGCAGATCAGCATGGTGGCATAGATCATCAGAATCAGGATGATGGCAGAGTAATGCGGCTGCTGCAGAATCAGCAGCAGAATGGGAATCAGCGGCAGTGAGGGCAGAATCAGGCCGTGAATCAGGCCTCTGCGCTTTTCCTTGAAAGAATCCACATAGGTTGCCGTCCCCAATATCACCGAGAACTTTGCCATCTCGGAAGGCTGGAACGTGACGCCGAACACTTCCACCCAGCGATAGCACTGGGCTTCCAGGTTGGTGGGGTTATTGCTGAGCAACGCTGCCACCAGCAGTACCAAGGTGATCGCGTACAGGTACCAGGTCAGGTACCGCAGGACACGGTAATCGGTGAGGGAAAGCAGGAACATGGCCACAACGCCCACCACCGCGAACAGCAGCTGCTGCCGGATCTGGCTGAAGCTGTCGCCACTTTCCTGATAGGACAGCGAGTAGCTGGCTGAAAACTGGATGACCAGACCATAGGCCAGCAGCACCAGCAGCGTGATGACAAAATACCAGGAAAGAGGTCCCCGGTCCTTTTTGCGCAGGGGCAGGTCCCGCATTGCGGTGAAGGCCGGTGCAAGCAGAAACTGAAGCAATTCTGATGTGGTGCGCAATGGGCTGCCTCCTTTCGTATCGACAGGAAATGCAAAACCGCCCCGCTATGCCGACAGCAAGCTGTCGGCCTGGGTGCGGCTGCTAAATTTTGGAGAGAATGCGGCTCTTTCCGGAGCCCCTGATCAGGTCAGATAAATGTAAAAAACGCCCAGCGCAGCGCCCATCAGGGCAATCAGGCTGAAGAAGAGGTCAATCTTGGCTTCCCGCCAGCCGCGCATTTCAAAAGCGTGATGAATGGGGGTCATGCGGAAGATCCGTTTGCCGTGGGTGAGCTTGTAGTAAACCCGCTGGATCACCACCGTCATGGCATCCCAGATATAGACAATGCCGAAGAAAAGCACCAGTTCCGGCCGGCAGAGTACAAAGGCCATGGCAGTGACAATGCCGCCCAGGAACATGCTGCCGGTGTCACCCATAAAGACTTTGGCTGGGTAGAAATTCCAGACCAGGAATCCGGCACAGGCACCTGCTGTGGCGGTGGCCAGAATCGACACATGGTAGAAGCCCAGAAGGCTGGCCCCCACCAGGTAGCCCAGCATCGACACAAAGGTGACACAGGAATCCAGGCCGTCCAGGCCGTCGGTCAGGTTGACCGCATTGACCAGGAAGATAATGCCGAAGAAGGCAATGGGATAATAAACAATCCCCATGTCAAAGGAGCCGCCGGCCGGCAGGGTGATAACCGTGGTCAGCAGCCCCAGCGAGTGCAGCCCGTACAGAAAGCCGCCGGTGACGGCAAACTGCATGATGAGCTTTTGCCAGGCAAGCAGCCCCAGATTGCGGTGGCGCACCACCTTGACAAAGTCATCCAGAAAACCGATAAAGCCGGACCCGCCGGCCAGGAACATGACCAGAAGCACGGCCTGGACCTGCTGGTCCCCGATCAGCTCCGGGGCATAGCGGCGAAAGCCCACCAATACCAGGACCAGAGCCACAGCAATGCCCAGAATAAAGCAGAATCCGCCCATGGTGGGGGTTCCCTGCTTTTTGTTATGCCAGGTAGGGCCGCTTTCCCGGATGGTCTGGCCAAAATGCAGCCGGTGCAAAGCCGGAATGATAAAACAGCCGGAAATTGCGGTAATCGAGAAGGCACTGACCGCCGCCGCGATCAGCATCCAGGAGACCATCATCCCCATGCAAAAACTCCCCCAAAAATCCTGCGGGGGGCCATAGGGCCTCACCCGGGAAAACTTGTATTACAGTGTCTGGTAGAACTGGCTGAGTACTTCGTCAAGCTTCATGGCATGGCTGGCCTTGGCCAGCAGAGCATCGCCCGCGTGTACATTTTGCCTTACATATCCTACCACTTCTTCCTGGCTTTCGCAATGCAAAGTTGTTACACCTTTTTGTGCAGCAGCCTCCGCAGTGGCTTTGCTGAGCGGACCATAGGCTATCAGCAGGTCCACACCCGACTCGGCCGCCCAGATGCCCACCTGACGGTGCGCCTCCTCGCTGACCGAGCCCAGCTCCAGCATATCTCCCAGCAGGGCGATATGGCGCTTTGCCGGCACTCCCTGCAGCACGCCCAGTGCAGCGCGCATGCTGTCCGGGCTGGCATTGTAGCAATCCTCCACCACTGTCACGCCGCCCTTTTGCACAATATTCTGGCGCATGCCGGTGGTCTGGTAATTCGACAGAGCCGCCGCAGCGCGGGCCGGATTCAGACCCAGCCGGGTGGCGGCAGTATAGGCAGCCAGCGCATCGCTGACGGTATGCAGGCCGACCGTGGGAATGGTCACCGGGAATTCCCCGTGTTCCCGGTCGGACAGAACAAACCGGGTACAGGTCTGTTCCGGCTGGATTTTCACCGCCCGCACATCGGCAGTCTCGCTGTCAATGCCGAACCAGACCGGATGCAGCCGGTCCGGCAGCTTGGCGGTGGGCAGCAGGTCATCGTCGGCATTGAGCACCAGCGGCGCGCCGTCCGGCAATCCGTTGCAGATCTCCAGCTTTGCTTTCATAATATTCTCGCGGCTGCCCAGGTTTTCCAGATGGCTCACACCGATCTTGGTGATGATACCTGCCGAGGGTCGCGCGGCACGGACCAGGCGATTGATTTCTCCCAATGCACTCATTCCCATCTCCACCACTGCGTACTCGGTGGCGTCGTCCAGGCGGAACAGGGTGTTGGGCAGGCCGATCTCGTTGTTCTGGTTGCCCTCGGTCTTGAGGGTGTTGCCGAATGCGGAAAGCACCGCATAGCAGAATTCCTTGGTGGTGGTCTTGCCCACACTGCCGGTGACGCCGATCATCAGCGGGGAAAACAGCATCCGGTAATTGGAGGCCATCCGGACCATGGCATGGTGGCTGGAGGCAACCAGCACCAGCTTGTCCTCCGGCACGCCGTCCACCGGATGATTGGCCACAATGTAGGCAGCGCCGGCCTTGCAGGCGGCTGCCGCGTAGTCATGGCCGTCCACATGTTCGCCCGGGAAGCAGACGAAAACGCAGCCCGGGGTGACCTTGCGGCTGTCGGTGACCACCGCTGTGACGGGCTCGGGGCCCACCAGGGCCAGACCAGCCAGCAGTTGATTTGCGGGAATCGGTTTCATCTTGCATCGCTCCTTCTTGAATAGATGGCCATACCAGTTTGTCAGGATCAGGTTATCCTGCGGTATCTCCGCCTGCATCCTGAGAGGCGGAATCTGTCTGTGTTTCCGGTTGGGACGTGGTGATGGTGATGACGGTGCCCAGTGCAACGCTCTCCCCTTCCGCAATGCTCTGCTGGGTCACAAGGGCACTGCCGTCCCCTTCCAGCTTGGCGTTGATGCCGGCGGCATTGAGCATCTGCACCGCAAAGGTACCGCTTTTTTCCAGCACATTGGGCACCGTGACCATCTGGTCGGTGGTGGACTTGGTGTACAGATAGACGGTGGAGCCCACCGGCACCTGAGTCCCTGCCGCGGGATACTGGTAGATCACATCGCCGGTGCCTTCCACCAGCTCATGGCCAAGGCCAACCTTGCTCATCTCCACCTGAGCCTTGACCCAGGGGCTGTAGGCGTTGCCCACCACATTGGGCACCGTGACCATCTCGCCGGTATCGTATTCGGGGTCGCGCTCGATGCCCAGATACGGGGCGATCTCGCTGATGATGTTGCCCACCACCGGGGCGACAATCTCGCTGGCGGAGTCGGTGGAATAGCGGGGATCGTCCATCATGACAAAAACTTCAATTTCAGGGTCGTCGATGGGCAGCACCGCGGCAAAGCTGATCTGCTTGTAGTAGTCGCCGTCCTCCCGCTCCTCGCCGCGGCCCAGGTTTTCGGAAGTACCCGACTTGCCGCCGATCCGGTAGCCCGCCACATACGCATTGCGGCAGGAACCGGAGGTTTCTGTCCGGACGCCCTTGCCCACGTTCTGTTCCATCATGGCACAGACCTCGGCGCTGACCTCCTCGGAAATCACCTGGCGGCGGATGGTGGTGTCGATGCTCTGAACCACATTGCCGTTATTGTCGGTGATGCTGCCCACCACGTAGGGGGTGACCAGGTAGCCGCCGTTGACGGCCGCGGCGATGGCGGTGGCCATCTGCAGCGGGGTGCAGGTCTGGGC
>CAJFMB010000047.1 GCA_904390925.1 uncultured Subdoligranulum sp. | reverse complement strand
CTTGTCGGCGCCGAAAGAAGCCTTGCCGATGGGCACATGGATGATGTTCTGCTTGTCGAGACGGTACTCGATCTTACCAGCCTTGGCCTCGGTGACAGCGCGGCCCACATCGGGGGTCACGGTGCCGGCCTTGGGGTTGGGCATCAGGCCACGGGGTCCGAGGACTTTGCCCAGACGGCCAACACGGCCCATCATATCCGGGGTGGTGACCAGGACATCGAAGTCCAGGTAGCCGCCCTGGATCTTGGCGATCAGGTCGTCGTCGCCGACTTCCTGTGCGCCGGCAGCCTCAGCAGCCTTGGCAGCGTCGCCCTTGCAGATGGCGATGACGCGGACGGTCTTGCCGGTGCCGTTGGGCAGGACAACAGCGCCGCGGACCTGCTGGTCAGCGTGGCGGCTGTCAACGCCCAGACGGACGTGCAGCTCGACGGTCTCGTCAAACTTGGCCTTGGCGGTCTGGCAGCAGAGGTCCAGAGCCTCCTGCGGATCGTAAACTTTGGTACGGTCGATCAGCTTAGCGCTTTCGGTATATTTCTTACCGTGGTTCATTACTCATTCCTCCTGTGTGGTGGTTATCGGATTAATTCCTCCCACATATTGGTCGGGCGATTACTCCTCGACGGTGACGCCCATGCTGCGGCAGGTGCCCTTGATCATGCTGACGGCAGCTTCCAGAGAAGCAGCGTTCAGGTCGGGCATCTTCTGCTTGGCGATCTCCTCGGCCTGAGCCAGGGTGATGGAGCCGACCTTGTTCTTGTTCGGCGTGCCGGAAGCAGTCTCGATGCCGGCGGCCTTCTTGATCAGGACCGGGGCCGGCGGAGTCTTGGTGATGAAGCTGAAGGAGCGGTCAGCGTAGACAGTGATGACGACCGGGATGATGTAGCCGATCTGACCCTTGGTACGCTCGTTGAACTCCTTGGTGAAAGCCATGATGTTGACGCCCTTCTGGCCCAGAGCGGGACCAACGGGCGGGGCCGGAGTTGCCTTGCCGGCGGGAATCTGCAGCTTGATGTAGCCAGTGATTTTCTGTGCCATTGTAGTTTGCACCTCCAAAATTTGTGGTGAGTTGCGGCCCGCGGTGCAGGCCTCCCACGAGTACACAGGGTGTGCACTCTATAAAAACCGCGTGCGGTTTCTACCGGAAATCTGTTTGCCGCATCCTGCGGCGGGTGGGGCAGCAAAACGCTGCCGGATTACAGAAGCTTGACCTGAGAGAGATCCAGCTCAGCGGGCGTCTCGCGACCGAACATCGAGATCTTGACGCGGACCTTGCGGGCCTGGGTGTCGATCTCCTCGACAACGCCGACGGAACCAGCCATCGGGCCGCCGGTCAGCTCGACCGTATCGCCCACAGCATAATCGACGCGCGGACCGGAGACCATCTCCACGCCCAGCTTGGCGACCTCGTCCTCCGACAGCGGTTCCGGCTTGGAAGCCGGGCCCACAAAGCCGGTGCAGCCGCGGGTGTTGCGCACAATGTACCAGGTGTTGTCGTTCATCACCATTTTGATGAAGACATAGCCGGGGTAAATCTTGCGCTGGACCTCTTTCTCGCCGATCTTGTTGCCGTTTTTGTCCAGCTTGTCCTCGATGACAGTCTCAGTGGGGACTTTCACATCGCAGATCAGGTCCTGCAGGCGGCGGTTTTCCACCATCGTCATCAGGTCCTGGGCCACTTTGTTTTCGTAACCGGAATAGGTATGTGCCACATACCAGCAGGCCTGTTCAGCCATGGTTTACGCCTCCTGTCCGTCAAGCTCCGATCATCAAATGAATGACGCCGCCAAAAATAAGGTCCAGAACCACCATCACTACCGCAGCGATCAGCACGACGACCAGAACGGTTATGGTGTTGATGCGAACCTGTTTTCTGCTGGGCCAAACAACCTTTTTCAGCTCGCTCTTGGTATCCTTGAAATACTTGCCGATGCGAACGAAGAAGTTTTTGACCTTGCCAAAAAAGCCGGTCTTTTTCTTTTCGGATTTCTTGTCGGCCTGGTCTCCCTTGGCGGCAGTGCCAGCTTTCTTATCAGCCATGTTACAGCTCCGCCTTTCTTACTTTGTCTCGCGGTGAACCGTATGCTTCTTGCAGAAGCGGCAGTACTTCTTCACTTCCAGACGGTCGGGATTGTTCTTCTTATTCTTGGTCTTGTTATAGTTGCGCTGTTTGCATTCCGTGCAGGCAAGAGTGATTTTGACAGTCATGTTTCGGCACCTCCAATAATCGGTTGATAAAGCCTCCCTCGTGCTTGCGGGTGTGACCAAAAAAGGGCACAAAAAAATAAACCCGCAAAAGAGGTGTTATCATATTAGCACAGGGGCGCCATAAAGTCAAGGGCTGCGACGGCGGATTTTTTCAACTTTCCGCTGTTTTTTCCCCGGCACATGGCAAGCCCCCGCCGGGAATGGCCCGGCAGGGGCTGCAAATGGTATCCTTCGCTGCGCAGGCAGCGTTTTTTATTCGGTGCGCAGTGCGGTGACCGGGTCCTGTTTGGCTGCCTTGCGGGAGGGGATCAATCCGCCCAGAAGCGTCAGCAGCACGCTGAGCGCCACCAGGATGACTGCCGCACCGGCCGGCAGGACTGCGTTGACATCGTTGGTTCCCGCCACATGGTGAATCACCATATTGCCCGGAATGAGCAGCAGCAGTGTGATCACAATGCCGATCACACCGGCGCAGAGGCCGATCATGAAGGTCTCTGCATTGAACACCTGAGAAACGTTGCCCTTGGAGGCACCGATGGCGCGCAGGATGCCGATCTCCTTCTTGCGTTCCAGAACGCTGATATAGGTGATGACGCCGATCATGATGGAGGAAACCACCAGCGAGATGGCCACAAAGGCCACCAGCACATAGCTGATGATGTTGATGATGTCGGTGACCGAGGACATCAGGGTGCCCACCAGGTCGGTGTAGGTGATGACCTTCTCGTCTTGGCCCAGTGCCTCCATCCGGGCATTGTATCCGTCCAGAATGGCAATGACCTGCTCCTTGGTCTCAAAGTTGATGGGATAGACGCTGATGGCACTGGGTTCCGCCGGGTCGGCATAGCCCAGTTTCAGCAGGTTGCCATCGCTGGTGCTGGACTCGGTGGTCATCAGGCTCATCAGCAGTTCGCTGAGTTCCTCCTCGGTCATATTGACCTGGATGGCATCGGCAAAGGCTTCCTCGTCAATGTCAAAGGCATGCTCCAGCTGGTCCTTCAGCTGATCCATCGTCTTTGTCATGCCATCGGTGATCTGGGTTTCCAGTGCCTGTCCCAGCGCGGTGGTCATGTGGGTCATCACCTGGGGCATCATCTGGGTCATGACCTGCTCCATCAGCTTTTCCACCAGCTGGGTGATGGCTGTCTGCATCTGCTGCTGGACCTGCTGCTGGGTGGACTGCATCTGGGCATTCATCCACTCGGTCACGCCGGAGGTGTCCACCATGCCGGCGATTCCCGCCGAGATGGCGTTCTGGGCCGTGTCGGTCTGCAGATATTTCAGGAAATACTCCCCCATTTTGGAGGGGTCCACCATATCATGCTGCGAGGCAAAGTCCTGGTAGCCTTCCAGCATGGTGTTTGCCAGCTGTTCCAGCTGCTCGGAGGTGACTTCCACCTGAGAGCTCTCGGCGGTGGAAATCACCTGCGCCACCCCTTTGGACAGGATCTCCTGGGCTTCGGGCGTCTGCAGGTAGAGGGTCAGGTACTCCTGGAACCGGTTGGGATCGGTGTATTCATTGTTGATCGCCCACTGCTGGTAGCCGGCCATCACATTCACCACCAGCTGTTCCAGCTGCTGGGCTGTCGGCTGCAGGCCACTGTCCTCCAGCAGCTGTTCCAGTGCCTGAGTCATCGTCTCGCGGGCCTCCGGCGTTTCCAGATAGGCGAAGAAATCGTCCCCCAGCCGGCTGAAATCCGCCTCCGGGTGCTCCTTGGCATAGTCCTGATAGCCCACCAGCAGCTGTTGGGTCAGCGCCGAAAGCTGTTCCGACGATGCGTTGAACTTTACATGCTTGAGAATTTCCGAGAGGTCAAGCCCGCTCATGTCCACGCTGGAGAAATCCAGCCCGGAAAGATCCAGTCCCGACAAATCCACTCCCGAAAGGTCCATGCTGGACAGATCCATGTCGGCAAAGGCCGACTCGTCCAGTGTCATGTCTGAGAAATCGAAGGCCGAAGTATCCAGCTTCAGTGTGCCGGTGTCAAAGGTGAAGGCATTTTGCAGTGCATCCTGGTTGATGGTGAAGAGATTTTCCAGGTCGACCCGGTCGTCCTCGCTCTCCTCCCCGAAGGGGTCTCCGGTAAAGACATTGATGTCGGGATTGGCCAGCTGCTGCTGGACAATCTCGCTGGAAGCCGCCTGTTCCATCACATGGCTGGTCAGGTCCGCCGTGTAATTGATGCCGGGACTGAGCATCGAGATGGTGGCACCTTCCGCCGGCTGGACAATGCCCACAATGGTCAGGTCCTCCCCGTTGCTGACCAGCTGACGCATATAGTCCTCGTTTTCCGAACGGTCGGTCCAGACCTGATACTCGTCGTCATATTCATAGAAGTCGGCGGCATTCACCAGCTTGAACCGGATGCCCAAAATGTCATCGTAGGAATACCCGGTGATGTCATCAGGAACCGTGACCTTTTCATCCTCGGCAAACTGCTCCACCATGGTGTCCAGTTCCGCGCCGTCGCGCAGGCCCAGCGTATAGATCAGAAAATCACTGATGCTGCCGCCGTTGGTCAGCACCAGCACACATTCGTTGTAGGATTCCGGCCAGCGTCCGGCCTTCACCTCGTACTGGTCCTGGTAGAGCGACGCGTCCCGGGGCATCTGGTAAAAGACATCGGTGCTGGTCATCGAGGCCATCATGCTGTTGGAGGTGTTGGAGGACCCCAGCCCCAGCGGAGCAAAGGACTGGTCGGGGTTGACCTGACGGCAGTCACCGTTCTTCCACAGGTAAATCTGCGGGGTGGAACTGTAGGAGTATTCCACCGCACTGGTGTAAGCCTCGATGCCGCTTTCGCCGCTGTCGAAATATTCCTTCAGGGATGCCAGATCGTTGGAACCGATTTTGGAGAAGGTCTGGGTGATCATGTCCGTCACCTTGACCTGATAGTCCTGGTCGCCGTCCTCCCCCTGATCCATCATGCCGGCCATCATGGCGCTCATGTCCAGGGCCGAACTTTGAATCTGCAGCGGGTACTCGGAAAGGGTGTCCTCCTCCACAGTTTCTATGTACTGGTTGACGCCGGTGGAAAGGGACAGAATCAAGGCAATGCCGATGATGCCGATGGACCCGGCAAAGGCAGTCAGCAGAGTACGGGCCTTTTTGCTGCGCAGGTTCTGAAAACTCAGCGCCAGCGCCGTGGCAAAGTTCATGGAGGAATGGCGCGACCACTTTTCGTGCACCGGTTCCTCGTCGGATTCGGGCGGGGTGTAGGGGTCGGTGTCAGAGCGGATGACGCCGTCGGTCAGCCGGACAATGCGGGTGGTATAGCGGTCGGCCAGTTCCGGGTTATGGGTGACCATGACCACCAGACGGTCCTTTGCCACCTGTTTCAGCAGCTCCATGACCTGAACGCTGGTCTCGCTGTCCAGGGCGCCGGTGGGTTCGTCAGCCAGCAGAATGTCCGGGTCATTAACCAGGGCGCGGGCAATGGCCACACGCTGCATCTGGCCGCCGGACAGCTGGTTGGGATGCTTGTGAATGTGCTTGCCAAGCCCCACTTCCTCCAGTGCGGCAATGGCACGACGGCGGCGCTCGGCACGGGAAATGCCGGAAACCGTCAGCGTCAGCTCCACGTTGGACAGGATGGTCTGGTGGGGAATCAAATTGTAGCTCTGAAAGATAAAGCCGACCGTATGGTTGCGGTAGGTATCCCAGTCCCGGTCGGTATAGCGCCGGGTGGAGACCCCGTTGATGATCAGGTCGCCGCTGTCATACCGGTCCAGGCCGCCGATGATGTTGAGCAGCGTCGTCTTGCCCGAGCCGGACGGGCCGAGAATGGCGACAAATTCGCTGTCCCGGAAGCTGACGCTCACATGATCCAGCGCCTGCTGAACCAGGTCCCCTGTTTTGTATTGTTTGCAGATTTCTTTGATTTGCAGCATGTTCTGTTACTCCCGTACGTGCCTGCGTTAGCAGTAAGCAACATTCCCCTTCTGAACGGAAACATAACTTATAGTATAACGACGGGCCGGTTTTTCTGTCAAGAATCTGTCCTCAAACTTCACATTTACGGGCCGGCAAAAAAATATCCCGGACCTTTTCAGGCCCGGGATGTGGCAAACAATGTCGGAATCAGTCTTCCGGCGTGTCATCCTTGGGGATGACAATGTTCAGGATGAAGGCAACCAGGAAGGACACCACCAGAGAGCTGCCGAAGATGTTCTGGAACAGCTGGGGCGCAAACTGCAGGATGTCGGGGGCAGCCTCAATGCCAAGGCCCAGAGCCAGGGCAATGCCCACGATCATGCGGTTGCGGTAGTTGAGAGGCTGTTCCTTCAGCAGCTGGATACCGGACATGGTGATGGCGGCAAAGACGGTGACGGTGGCACCGCCCAGAACCGGCTGCGGGATGGTGGCCATCAGGCCGCTGAATTTCGGGAAAACACCGGCCAGCAGCATGATCACGCCGACCATGGCAAACACGCGGCGGGCCACCACTTTGGTGGTGCAGATCAGGCCGACGTTCTGGCTGTACGGATCGGTGGGCAGGCCGCCGATGCAAGCACCGATCATGCCGCAGATGCCCTGGCCCTTGATGGCGCCGCCCAGCTCCCGGTCGGTGGCCTCACGGTTGAAGCCGCCCATGGCGGTGGAGGAGACGTCACCGATGGTCTGGACCGCCTGCACCATATACATCAGAATCATCATGACAATAGCGTCGGGATGGAATTCCAGGCCGAAGTGGAACGGGATGGGCACCGAGAACCAGTCTGCGCTGGTGAAGCCGGTAAAGTCCACCACACCGCCCATGATCAGGGCAACCACATAGCCGACCACAATGCCGACCAGCATGCCGGAAGCCTTGAGCAGGCCCTTGCCGAAGAAGTTGCAAGCCAGCGTGATGATGAGGGTCAGGATGGCAAGGATCCAGAACTTGGGCGAGCCGAAGGTGCCGTTGGCCTGGGCTGCGCTGCCGCCGCCGATGTAGTTGATGGCGGTGCTGTACAGCGAAAGGCCAATGCTGATGACCACCGTACCACTGACGATGGGCGGGAAGAAGCGGCGGATCTTGCCGATAAACATACCAATAAAGATAGACGCGAAACCGGCCACCAGCTGGGAGCCGAAGATGGCGGCAATGCCGTACTGCTGGCCGATGATGGTCAGAATCGGCATATAGGCAAATGCGACGCCCATGACGTTGGGCATCTTCATGCCGAAGCCGAACACCGGGAACAACTGCAACAGAGTGGTCAGGCCGCCGATGATCATGGCGGCCTGGGTCAGCATGATCTGGTCTTCCGCCGACAGGCCGCAGATGCCGGCGATGAGCATGGGCGGGGTGATGTTGCCGATCAGCATGGCCAGCACGTGCTGCAATGCCTGCGGGAACGCTGCACCCCAGGAAGGTTTACCGTCGAACTTCAACAGTTCGGCGTTGGTCTGGATGGAATTGGTCATTTCCACTGCCTCACTTTCCAAAGATACTCCGGTTGAACATTGGACGAATCCTCCAATAAGTGACAGTATATCCGAAAATCTGCCGGTACGCAAGGTTTTGCGGCACCCGGGACGGGCAATCTTCTGCCGTTGTCCGGGTTCACTTTTTGTCTATTCTTTACAATTGTCCGGTGCCAACCAAAGTACGCAGTGCTTCCAGCTGCTGCCGGGTATCCACGTCAACCAGTTCCCTGCCGTCCTCCACCGTCAGAAGCCGTACCTGGGCGGGATACCGACGGACCACGGCACCACCCCCGCAGCCCTGCGGCAGCGCACCCAGTTCCTCAAAGGTCCAGGCCGGGAACAGCACCGGCGCCCCGGGCTGTCCCTGCCAGGCTGTGCGCCAGATGGCGTCGGGGTCGGCGGCGGCACAAAGTGCCAGCGAGGCCACCGTTTGCCGCCGAAGCAGCGGCTGGTCCCCGGGGCAGAACACACAGCCGGACAGGGGCCCTGCCTGCAAAAGGGCTTTTAGGCCGAGGCGGACGGTGTCGCTGCGGTAAGGCAGTGTGTGCAGAAGCACCGGGACATTCTGCTCCCGGCAGAGGCGCTCCACCTCCGGCGAGCGGGTGACCACCACCCGCCGGTCGAAAATACCGCTGGTGGCGTCCAGCACCCATTGCAGCATCGGCCGGTCGCCCAAGGGCGCCATCAGCTTGTTGCCGCCAAAGCGCTGCCCCAGCCCCGAGGCCATGATCACACAACCGGCCTTTCCGAAGGGCGCATCCAGATTCACACAGAACACATCTTCCCGCCGGCAGAGCGCCTGCAGAAAGGGCAGGTCCTGCCGCCGCACCACCGCTGCCAGCCGTTTGTGCTGCATCAGGTCGAGAATGGCGGCGCCGTATTCGGGGCAGCAGCTTTCCAGGTAGCCGATCTCGTCAATACTGACCCACTCCCCTGCTGTCTGCTCACAGCGTTGCAGTGCCGGCAGCCCCAGGGTCAGAAAGCCCTCCGGGACGGGGCGCATCCGGTTTTCCGGGCCGGGAAGCGCCGGGTCAAAGCGGCCGATCTCCGCCCGTTGGCCGGTGTGGTTTTCCTGCAGCCAGACTGCGTTTCCCGGCTGCGCCCAGGTGGTCAGGCCCGTCAGGCTGTCCGTAGGGTCAATCAGCGGCAGAAGCCGGGTTAGCAGCGTCGTCTTGCCGCTGCGCCGGTCCCCGGTCAGAATCAGATGGCGTCTGCCGCTGGCCAGGAAAGAATTCCAGATAGAGCGCGCGGTTGGCCTGTATGCAGGCGTCACGGTACTGTTCATATCGGGCAAGCCACTCCTTTCCCTGCGGGGTCAGACAGCTTCCACCGCCGTCCCGGCCGCCGGTGCTTCGCCGGGTCAGCGGGAACCCCAAAGACTGTTCGGCGGTCCTGAGCAGTTTGAGCGCCTTGGTGTAGGCCATCCCCATCGCCTGGGCGGCCGCCCGCAGCGATCCGGTTTCCTCCACCCCGTGAAGCAGCCGGCAGGGACCTTCGCCGAAAAATTTGTTGTCCTGGTCATCATAAAAGGTGATTTTGGTGGCAGCTCTCATGGCATACAGTCCTCCTGCGGGTCTTCCTCTTTCAGCATGACCAGTTGGGTCCTGCCGCTGCGGGTTTTGCACCGGGCCAGGCTGATGCTGCCGTACACCGACGACAGCGCCTTCTCCATCTGTTCCGGGGAATCGGCCGCCGGGGTCAGCAGTGCCGACGCCCGGCCCTGGCTGAGGATCAGCAGGCGGTCACAGTAATTCAGCGCCAGAGAGGCATCGTGCAGCGTCACCACCGCCGCCCGCTGCTTTTGCCCCGTCCACCGGCGGAGCAGCTCCAGCATCCGGTAGCGGTAGCGGAAATCCAGTGCGCTTTCCGGCTCGTCCAGCAGCAGCAGACTGCCGCCGGCCGTCAGGGTGCGGGCCAGCATGCAAAGCTGTTTCTGGCCTTCGCTCAGGTGCAGGTAGTTGTCCTGTTCCCGGCCGGCCAGACCCACCCGGGCCAGGGCGCTGCAGGCCTTGTCCCGCATCTCTGCTGTGGGCCGTTCCAGCAGCCCCAGCCAGGGATTGAACCCCATCAATACCACATCCAGCACCGAAATGTCAATGGAAATGCCGCTGCGCTGCGGGATATAGCTGCAGCACCGGGCCAGCTGGCGGGGTGTCATTGGTTCCAGCGGTCGCCCGTCCAGCTGGCAGCTGCCCTGGTGGGGCAGAATACCGCAGACCGCTTTGAGCAGCGTGGTCTTGCCGCAGCCGTTGGCGCCCAGCACCCCCAGCAGTTCCCCCGCCCCTACCGAAAAGCTCACATCCTGCACCACCGGGCGGCTGCCGTATCCGGCCTGCAGGTGGGAGACAGAAAAGAATTCGTTCATGTTTTCTGCCTCCCCCGCACAATCAGGAAAATCAGGAAGGGAGCCCCCAGCAGGCTGGTGAAGATGCTGACCGGCAGCTCGGTGGCGGCAACGCTGCGGGCCAGGATATCTGCCCCGGTCAGCAGGATTCCGCCCAGCAGGCCCCCCAGGAACATGGTTCCGGTATGGTTGCGCCCGGTGAGAAGTCTTGCCCCGTGGGGTGCCAGCAGCCCTACAAAACTGATAAGGCCCGACAGGCTGACAATGCAGGAGACCACCAGCGTGGCCACCAGCAGCACCGCCAGACGAAGTTTTTCCACCGAGACACCCAGCATGCGGGCCTCCCCTTCCTCGGCGGAGAGCAGCAGGATCTGCCGGTGCAGCAGAAACAGCACCGCCAGGCAGACGCCACACAGCGCCAGATTGTCGCCGATGGAATAGCCGCTGATGCCGTTCAGGCTGCCCATGATCCAGTATTCAATGGAGGCCAGCTCCCGTTCCGGGTCGGCGGTGAGTTTCAGGCACATCAGTGCCGTCTGGGCCAGCGAATGCACCACAATACCTGCCAGCACGATGGTGCTGTTGCGGCCGGCCCGGTCCAATGCGGACAGGGCCAGCGCCAGGCAGACCGCGGCCAGCGCCCCCGCAAAGGAGGCTGCCGTCACCGCTGCCGCGCCGGACAGGAACAGAATGCCCGCCGCTGCGCCCGCACTGGCCCCGGAGGAAACACCGATCACGTCCGGCGATGCAAGCGGGTTGCGGAACACCGTCTGGTAGACAAATCCCGCGGTGCCCAGCGCAAACCCGCCGACCACCCCCACCACCATGCGGCTGAACCGCAAGGTCCAGAATACCCGCAGCTGCATTTCCTCCCCGGCAAGAATACCGGACAGGGTCAGGGGATATTTTCCTGTGAATAAACTGGCCGCAGCCAGGGCGGCAAGCAATGCCACCCCGGCTGCGCAGAACAGTTTTGTTTTATTCGCTGATTTCACTGTAATTGAATCCATAGAAGGTCTGATAGAACTCGTCGATCACAGCCAGGGAGTCCGCCTCGGGGCAGATATCCGGGTGCAGCACACTGGACAGCCAGATAGCCCCCAGAATGCCGCTGGGCACCGGGCTGTCCCAGGCCTCGGCGTTTCCGGGGATCTGGTAGACGTTGCCGTTTTCCACCGCAGCGCAACCGGCCAGGTTGGCGTCGTTGAGCACGTCATCCACCGTGTAGCTGGCGTCGGAGGCCAGAATGATATAGTCGGGGTTCCAGGCCAGCACCTGCTCATAGCTGTTTTCCGCCCAGTAGGTGTCGGTGATGTCGGCTGCCACATTGGTGCCGCCGGCCATGGTGATCATGTCCGACTGGTACATCTCGCTGCCGGCGGTGGACAGGAAATCCGAGTTGCCGGCCAGATACACACTGGGTGCCTCGGTGCCGGAGAGGGTATCGGACAGGCGGGGCTCCTGCTCGTCAGCAAAGTCCAGCAGCGCCTGGGCGCGGTCCATCGTGTTGGTGGCGGTGCCGATCAGGGTGGTGGCCTCGTTGAGCAGCTCCTGGTTTTCCGGGTTGACCACCAGTGCGGTGATGCCCAGCTCCTCCAGGCTGGCGGCGGCATCCTTCAGCTTGAGGGGCAGAATCACCAGATCCGGCTCCAGCGCGGTGCAGCCCTCCAGGTCAAATTCCTTGGCGGTGCCAACGCTGGGCAGCTCCAGCAGTTCAGGCGCGCTGAGCTGATAGATGGGTCGGGTGTCGGCCTTTGCCTCAATGCCCACCAGGTTGTCTTCCAGCCCCAGGGCGATGAGCAGGCTGGTGGAAATGTAATAGCCGCTGACCAGGGTTTCCGGCTGGGACTCGATGGTGACTTCCCGGCCGGCCTGATCGGTCAGGGTGACGGGATAGACGGTCTGCTCCGCTGCGGTCTCCGGGCTGGCGGTGGCTTCGGATGCCTGCTCCCCGGTTTCGGCTGCCGGGGTGGGCTGCGCGGTGGCGGTCACAGCATCGGAAGCATCGGTGCCGCAGGCTGCCAGGGACAGGGTCATGGCAGCTGCCGTCAAAAGGGACAGAATCTGTTTCATCTTCATGGATGGGTGTTCTCCTTTTTCGTTATAGTTTCAAAACTACAACGGGATTATAGCAATTTATCTTTGCAAAAGCAAGCCATACTGATATAATGTTATTATATTGTGACAGATTCCCGACGAAGCCACGCATTTTTTGCTGTTTTGCCGGGAGGCTGCCGCTCCTGCTGTTTGGAAAGTGGCAGGCACTGGCATCCGGAGAATAGACAAAGGAATGAAGCAATGATCACGATTCAGAATTATGTCCAGGCGGAAAGTCTGGAACAGGCATACCAGCTCAACCAGAAGCGGAATGCCCGCGTGCTGGGCGGCATGCTCTGGCTCAAGATGGGCAAAAACACGGTGGGCACCGCCATCGACCTGTGCAAACTGGGGCTGGATACCATCGAGGAGACCGAGGAACAGGTTTCCATCGGTGCCATGGTGACGCTGCGCCAGCTGGAGCAGCATCCCGGCCTGAACGCCTACACCCGCGGCATGGCAGCCCGGGCGCTGCAGCCCATCGTGGGAGTGCAGTTCCGCAACATGGCAACGGTGGGCGGCAGCATCTGGGGCCGGTTTGGGTTTTCCGATGTGCTGACGCTGTTTCTTGCGCTGGACACTCAGGTGGAATTGTACAAGGCGGGCGTCATGCCGCTGGAACAGTTTGCCGCCATGGAATACGACAACGACATTCTGGTGCGGCTGATTGTCCGCAAAACGCCCTGCCGTCTGGCCTATCAGGCCATGCGCATCCAGCGCACCGACCTGCCGGTGCTGACCTGCGCCGTGTCGCAACAAAACGGCGAGACCCGCGCCGTCATCGGTGCGCGCCCGGGCAAGGCCGTGGTCGTGCGGGATGAGGCCGGACTTTTGCAGCAGGAGATTTCCGAGGCGGACGCTGCCGCGTTTGCCGACTTTGTGGCCGGCAAAGTGCCCATGGGTTCCAACTCCCGGGGCAGCGCGACCTACCGCACCCATCTGTGTCGGGTACTGACCCGGCGCTGCGCACTGGAACTGGGAGGTGAAGCACAGTGACCGAAGTAAAACTGACCCTGAACGGCAAGGTCATCACCGACCAGGTGGAACCCGACCTGCTGCTGATTGATTTTCTGCGGGATCACGGCTGTTACAGCGTCAAGCGCGGCTGCGAGACCGCCAACTGCGGCCTGTGCACGGTCCTGATGGACGGCAAGCCCATCCTGTCCTGCTCCATGCTGACGCTGCGCGCTGCCGGACACAGCATCCAGACGCTGGAAGGCCTGCAGGAGGAAGCCGCCGACTTTGTCGGTTTTATCGCCGACCAGGGCGCCGACCAGTGCGGCTTCTGCAACCCCGGCTTTGTCATGAACACCATTGCCCTGCTGCGGGAGAATCCTGACCCCACCGACGACGAGATCCGCGGCTTTTTGGCGGGCAATCTCTGCCGCTGCACCGGCTACGAGGGACAGCTGCGGGGCATCCGCAGCTATCTGGACAGCCGAAACCGGAAGGAGGGCTGCACCGATGGCGAATAATCGTCCCACCGACTACAAGGCCATTTTCAAACCGGTGCGCAAGAAGGACTCGATGCAGCTGCTTCTGGGCAAGCCGGTCTACACCGATGACATCACCCCGAAGGATGCGCTGGTGGTCAAGATTCTGCGCTCCCCCCACGCCAACGCAATCGTCCGGGAGATCAACACCGCCATTGCCGCGAAAGTTCCCGGCGTGGTGGCCATCTACACCTGGCAGGATGTGCCCCAGAACCGGTTTACCATTGCCGGCCAGACCTACCCCGAGCCTTCCCCCTACGACCGGCTGATTCTCGACCGGCATGTGCGGTTTGCCGGCGACGCAGTGGCCATCATCGCCGCCGAGACGGAAAAAGCCGCCCTGAAGGCCATGAAGCTGATCAAGGTCCAGTACGACGTTCTGCCCGCCGTGCTGGATTACCGCACCGCCAAGGACAACGAAACCCTGGTTCATCCCGAGGAGGACTGGTATCCTCCCTGCCCGGTGGGCGGCGACAACCACCGCAATCTGGTGGCCAGTGACGCCAACAGCGACGGGGATGTGGAGGCGGTGCTGGCAGACTGCGATATTGTGCTGGACCGTACCTACCACACCAAGGCCTACAACCAGGCCATGATGGAGACCTTCCGCACCTATGCGGAGAAGGACCGGTACGGCCGTCTGCACATCATCTCCTCCACCCAGATTGTCTTCCACTGCCGGCGGATCATCTCCCGGGCGCTGGGCATTCCCATGAGCAAGGTCCGTGTGGAAAAGCCCCGCATCGGCGGCGGCTTCGGTGCCAAGCAGACTGCCGTCTGCGAAGTATATCCGGCCTTTGTCACCTGGATGACCGGCCGTCCCTCCAAACTGATCTACACCCGGGAGGAATCCCAGATTGCAGGTTCCCCGCGCCACGAGATGGAAATCCGGGTGCGGCTGGGCGCCGACAAGGAAGGCCACATCCGCGCCATCGACATGTATACCCTGTCCAATTCCGGCGCCTACGGTGAGCATGGTCCCACCACGGTGGGACTTTCCGGCCACAAGTCGATTCCCATGTACACCGGCAATCTGGAGGCCTACCGATTCTGCTATGACGTGGTCTACACCAACCACCAGGCGGCCGGCGCCTACCGTGGCTACGGTGCCACCCAGGGCATCTACGCGCTGGAAACCACCGTCAACGAGCTGGCCGAGCGGCTGAACATCGACCCCACCGTCATCCGTGACCGCAACATGGTCCGGGAGGGCATGAAGATGACCTCCTACTACAACGAGATGTGCAACGCCTGCGCCCTGGACCGGTGCATGGAGCACTGCAAGCAGATCTTCCACTGGGACGAGAAATACCCGGTGCGGGATATGGGCAACGGCAAGGTGCGCGCAGCCGGCGTGGCCATGGCGATGCAGGGGTCCTGCATTTCCAATGTGGACGTGGGTTCCGCCACCATGAAGCTGAGCGAGGACGGCACCTACAACCTGATCATCGGCGCGGCGGATATGGGCACCGGCTGCGATACCATTCTGGCCCAGATGGCCGCCGAGTGCATGGACTGCAGCGTGGACGACATTGCCGTCTTTGGTGCGGATACCGACACCTCGCCCTATGATTCCGGCTCCTATGCCTCCTCCACCACCTATGTCACCGGCAAGGCGGTGGAAAAGGCCTGCGCCGAACTGAAGGATAAGATCTGCCAGATTGCCGCCGGAATGCTGAACTGCCAACCCGACGAGGTGGTCTTTGAGGGCAAACGGGTGCGCCGGATTGACAGCGATGCCAGCGTCAGCCTGTCGGAGATCGGCTACAAGACCCAGGTATTCAACAATACCGCCGCCGAGGCGACCGCCAGCCACTCCTCGCCGGTCTCTCCCCCGCCCTACATGGTGGGCATGGTGGAGATCGAGCTGGACAAGGAAACCGGTCTGGTGACGGTGCTGGACTATATGGCGGTGGTGGACTGCGGCATCCCCATCAACCCGGCGCTGGCGCGCATCCAGACCGAGGGCGGCATCGTGCAGGGCATCGGCCACACCCTGATGGAAAATGTGCAGTACGACGCCAACGGGAAGCCGGTGGAAAGCTCCTTCCTGCAGTACAAGATTCCCACCCGGCTGGATATGGGACATCTGCGGGTGGAGTTTGAAAACAGCTACGAACCCACCGGCCCCTTTGGCGCCAAGTCCATCGGCGAGATCGTCATCAACACGCCGGCGCCTGCGCTGACCCACGCCATCTATCGTGCCACTGGCGTCTGGCACCGG
>CAJFMB010000046.1 GCA_904390925.1 uncultured Subdoligranulum sp. | reverse complement strand
GCCGTGGTTATGTGATTATGGCAATGCAGGACTGTGGCTTCTCCCATGAGGATATTCGCCGTGTGGTACGGCAGCTTCACGAAGCCTTTGACTTCCATAAGCCCATAAAGATGGGAATCGAGGAGCAGGAACAGAAAGGCGTCACCGTACCCAGAAGAGCTGCCACCGAGTTGGCTCCGATACCGTGAAACCGCCCCAGAATTTTCTTGGTGCGCTCCGGCGGAAAGTAACTCTGGATGTAAGAGATGCCGAAGATCAATACAGATAGCAAAATAAATATTTTGACGGTATCGTAGATAAAAAACTGCAATGCTCCACCGATAATGCTGTCAAGAGATAAGCCCATTGCAGTCAGTGCATTTCCGATCAGTGCATTCATCCATTTCATTCCCAGAATCTGATCCTGGAAAAACAGCCAGATAATACGAATCACTTCCATAAAGGATTCTCCTTTCATCAAACGCTTAGTTCTAATTTTTTCGATTTAATATTCAGAATAAAAGCCATCGGCCAACCGATGGCTTTATTCCTGGCAAGTACATTCTGTGCCACAGACGGATTTCTGGGTCAGAATCTGCAACAGCTCTTTGGCATACTGACTGCCTTCGTCGCTGATTCCGTAGTGAGTCCATTTGCCTTCTGCCCGCCCAACCACAACGCCTGAATCACACAGAATTTTCATGTGATAGGACAAGGTTGATTGGCTGATATGCAGTTTTTCCAGCAGAACACAGGAACATTTTTCGCCGCTGCGAAGCTGCTCCAGAATTTGCAAACGGTTCACATCACAAAAAGCTTTGAATACCCTTGCATCTGCAGCGTAATCGTGCATATTTCCACCTCACTTAAATCAATTTTTTTCGATTGATCCACAGTATACATCTCAAATCGAAAAAAGTCAATGGAAATTTTCATTCACGCTATTTATTTTTTTCTGGCATTATTGTAGTTCATGAGAAAATCAATATATGAGGTGCAGAATTGCGTTGAAAGAAAACATCAGTTTGTTTGTTAATTTTTACATCATTGTTTCCCTGCCCGCGATTTCCTGTGGTACGACGAATACAGACAAGATATTCTTATGAATGACTTTTGGACTGAACCGCAAGTTTTTTTCTGCACAATTCCCAGGAACGCAGAAGTGCCCCCCTGTTCCTGCGGAATTTTGCTTTTTCTATCAGACGATGACATTCTATTCTACAAGTATAACCCGCCCACGGGAAAAGGAAAACGTACTTTCGGGGGTGATGCCGCAGTACAGCCTCCGGAAAGAGATGGATCGGGCGGTCTACCCCTATATCACCTGGATGACAGGCGATGAAGTTGGACTTGGGGATGTGGTGAGCTGCCGGATGGAATCCGATGATGCCCGGTTCCAGCGCCCTGCCGCAAAGATTACAGTGGGGGCCGGGTTGCTCAACAAGGAAGAAGAAGGCAAGCTGGTAGGGGCCCGGGTAGTGTCCTTCTGCCTGGATGAATCAGGACGCCTGTATTGCGCCAACCAACAGTCCGGAACCCTGATTTGCCAGGATCTGACCACCGGAAGTATACTCTGGCAGCAAAAGGAATCCTGCCGGCAGGTTTTTTACCATCCCCAGTACGGTTTGTTTGCCTGCGCCAACAGAACCGGCCAGATCCAATGTTATGACCCCGAAACCGGTAAAGTCTGGTACGAGCTTTTCGCCTGGAGCGAGGACACAGCGCTGGACTATGATGACAACAGGATTGGCATGGCAAATTTTGCTGTGGATAATCAGTATCGGGTTTATTTCAGCGTGATCACGGCAGAAAATTATGAGCCGCCGATCACCTATACGCAGTGCCGCTGGACGTTTTCGCCCTACCTGGCGGAGGACGCAGCGACAACCCTGACCATCACTGCGCCTTACCAGATCAGCTCGCTGGACTCCGCCATCCGGATGTTCCAAAAGCTGCACCCGGAGATTGAAATCACCTGGGATACCGCCTTTGCTTCTGATGAGAATTTCCGCACCCATGTGGATCAGTATTCGGAGCAGTTCAGTCTGCGAATGATGACAGGAAATGTGGGTGACATTATCCTGCTGTCCGGCTATGGACTGGATACCTCCGCCATGCTGGGAACTGATGTTCTGCTGGGCCTGGATGATTATTTGCAGGATTGCAGTTCCCTTTCTGATCTGAACACCGACATTCTTGACCCACTGCGGGATTCTTCCGGTACGCTGCGTGCCGTCCCGCTGGCGCTGAACCCGCCCTACCTGATTTATAACAAGACGCTGGCAGATTCTCTCAATCTGGATTGGAACCCGCAGCAGCTGACCTGGTCCGAAATTCTGGACCTGGGCACACAGTGGTATCAGGAGGGTCAGGACCTGACGCTGTTCGGCGTCATGAATTCCTCCCACGTGGATACGCTGATTTCGTATATGATTCTGGTCAACCTGGAGGATTTCCAGAGTGGCGCCTCCGCGGAGGAACTGGAGCCGCTGTTTGAAACCGCCAAGACCTTGATTTATGACGGCCAGAACTTTTATCGGATTCCCGATGCCCAGTTCTGGTGGTCCTCCGGTTTTTGGGACAATACGCTGTTTACCCCCGGGGTAAGCGGTGCAGATTATGAAAATCTTTTCTACAACATTTCTTGCGCTGAACGGGACAACGATGTGGAACTGGAGATCATCCCTCTCCCTGTGGGCGAGGACGGCAGCTTCTGCCAGTCGAATGCTGATTGTTTCGGTATTTCTTCCCGCTCGGAACATGCAGATCAGGCCTGGGAATTTTTACAGTTTGCGCTGAGCCAGGACGCCTTTGTGGGGGATATTTACGACAGTGAGTATGTGCTTTGGAACCGCGCCGCGGATGCGCAGCGGTATGCGGCTGTAGAAGACCACGGCGTTCCCCTGGAACAGGAAAAATATCAGGAGTACCGCGCCCTGTGTGATTTGCCCGCTTCCCGTTTTTCGGAACCCACCGGTTGGATTGATGCGGTGTGGGACCCGATTTTGAGCTATCTGAAAGATCAGAAGGAGCTTTCCGACGCGATGGATACCGCGGTCGAAAACTGGACCCGTCAGGCCGCAAAATAAAGTGAGCGGTATGATGACAAACTGATATTGGTTGCTGCAATCGCTGCATCCTCAATGTATTGCGGATGGATCTTGGAAACAATCTTTGCAGTCTGAAACCATTATCGTCTTTATCAAATCAGGGAAAACTCAGAATCACGCTCCAGAATCAGACCTGGGGGGATAGCAACTATCCCCCGGCGCTTTCATGAACGAACAAAAACCGGGATTATTATCGCACGTGTTACGTCGCGTTGGTGCGATCTGCCGGTCGCGAGAGATTGTTACTTGCCGCCCACGGACGGGCTCATCAGAAATTCCCCATCGTTGATTGTTTCCCCCTTGTCTGGTTTTCTTCCAGCTGGTGGCGAATTTGCGCTTCGATTTTCTTTGTTTTTCCTACTGTATCTACATATATCCTCTGCGCCAGAATTCTCTACTTCGATACTTGTACTTCAATTCCGGATTTTTCTCGTAATCATCAGGCCGCTTTTCCCTTTCAGGTATCCCATGAAACTCGATACCGCATATTTTGGTGGAATTTCTAACAGCACGGGCACATGATCCGGACACACTTCTGCTTTTATCACATAAAATGCACCCCGCTTGGTGAACAGTATCCCCTACTGTTTCTCCACGGGGTGCATTTGCCTGTTTGATAGTGCTGGTGTTTATCTTACGTTGTGTGGATGGTCAATTTAATCGGCGTTTCAATATGGTGATGCTTTTCGTCAATCACGAAAATATCCTGTTGCACAACATCCGGATCAACTTTGCTGAGGAAAATCTTTTCCAGCAAAGGGAGATTTTGCATGACAACGGTTGCCGAGGTCTTTACGTCGTTCTACATACAATGCAGCAGATTTTTTGACATTCTTCATTTGTTTCATACCAACGGACTTATGTGTCAGTTTTCTGCTGCGCCCGCATACAGTTCGGGATTTTTCCAGGTGGTCACATTCTGATGCCCTGCGCTCAGTGCACCGTCCACCGGAATGGCCGCACCGGTGATGTACCGGGCCATGTCGCTTGCCAGGAACAAAGCCAGCCAGGCACACTCCATAGGATCTCCCATTCTGCCTGCAGGGCAGTCTTTCGCAAACATGGCCATCGCCGCTTCGGGGATATCACCGAAGATGCTGGTCCTTGTGTATCCGGGGCAGATGGCATTTACCGTGATTCCATAGGCGGCATAATCCAAAGCTGCGGCGCGGGTCATACCGACTACGCCGAATTTCGTTGCGGTATACAGTGCCTGTCCCCGCTGCGGAACAAGGCCAGCTACCGACGCGACGTTGATCAGGAAGCCGCCTTTGGATTTGCTGCGGAAGATTGCCTCCGCAGCGTACTTCATGCCGGCAAATACACCTTCGCTGTTGAGCGCAAAAATCCGCTCATACTCTTCCATCTCATATTCATGCAAAGGATTGCCGCCCATGCCGATTCCGGCATTGGATACGAAACCGTCCAGCCGGCCATAGGTTTCCACTGCTTTCTCTACCAGAGCCTTGATCTGTGCGGGATCACTACAGTCGGTGCGTACAAAGACTGCATCGCCGCCTTGTGCAACGATCTCGCTTGCCACCTTCTGGCCCTGTTCCTCGCTGCGTGCGGCCAGCACCACTTTCATGCCGTTGGATGCAAAAGCCCGTGCAATCGCTTCGCCGATGCCTCTGCTTGCGCCGGTCACAACGGCAACTTTGCCCTGTACACTTTCAAAAGTAGCTTTCATAGGTATTTCTCCCTTTGTTCTGCTATTTTTTGATTTTATCCTGGAATCCGGTTCAGGAATTGCGCGCTGACCTGCGCGCTTTTCAGCGGACTGTCGTCAATCCAGTTGCGGTGGCTCTCCAGAATTACCGCGTCCACGTTGACCTTCAGGGCCTGTTCCAGCAGGCTGTCCAGGTCCATGTTGCCGGTCCCCAGTTCCATACTGTCGGTTTTCAGGATGGGAGTTACTGCGGGGCCCTGTACCCGGCTGCCCCGGTCATTGATGTGCCACAGCTTCATGCGGGAGCCCAGGCGCTGCATCCAGGCCAGGGCGTTGGCGCCGCCTTCGGTAAACCAGTAGCTGTCAAACTCAAAATTCACAAACCGGGGGTCGGTCTGCTCCAGTAAAATGTCATAGGCCCGCTTTTGGGCATTCACCCGGCGCAGCTCACAGTTATGGTTGTGGTAGAGCAGATCCACGCCCTCCTGCAGGAGTGCCTCCCCAGCCTTGTTCAGTCGGGCGGCCAGGTCGCGTACGGAAGCTTCGTCCCCGTAGTCAAACCGATACATGCCCGTGATGACCACATACTTGGTCCCGAAGTTCTGGGCCTCCTGTGCCACTGCTTTCGGGTCCCGCTCCAGGCTGCCCAGGTCGGTGTGCAGGCTGACCACCGACAGTCCGGCCTCCTGTACCAGCTTGTGCCAGTCCAGGTTACCGCCCTTGCCCACCGGCATGCCGGCAGCCTTGGTCAGCATCTTGACTATGAACCCGATGGGATGGATCATGAACCCGCACAGCTCAATGCCGTCGTACCCGGCAGCTTTAAGGGCGGCCAGGGTTTGCCGGGCCTGGGTTTCGTTGTTCAGTACCGTTCCCAGCATAAACTGCTGGACTGCTTTTTGGGGCATGGATTAACCCTCCATTTTGAAGATTTCGCCGGCAGTGATGCCGTTTTCGTTGAAGCTGTCCACCCGGACGTAATAACTCTGCCCCGCAATTAGGGTGGACAGGGTCACCTCGTCGGCACCATAGACCAGCCAGCTGTGGTAAAGTTTGTCGGGGGCGATGCCGTAGCGCACATTGCAGCCCTGAGCATCCTCCAGATGCTGCCAGCTTACCTTGCCGTCCAGCGGGCCGACCCGCACGGCAGTGGCCTGGGCCTGAGCAGGTTTTTCCCCTGCCCCGTTGCCGAAAACCCGCAGCCCGCTGATGCGCAGCGGCTGGCCGTAGGGCAGCTCGCCCCCCGTCACCCGGACATACCGGGCCCGGATGCCTTCGGGATATTCATAGTAGCCGTTGGAACACTCCCGGGCCACCGTCTCCCGGGTGGTCCAGGTCTTGCCGTCCGGGCTGGTTTCAACAGTATAATGGGAAATCTGCGGCTGCAGTTCGATATGCCGGGTCCTGCGGGCATCCCCATAGCTTTCGGCGGGGAACTCCACCGCCAGTCCTTCGTCCGCCAAATTTACCTGGATGGCCCGGATGTCCTGTTCCTTTTCCAGGTCCACGCAGAGCCACTGCCCGGGGGCATCGGTGCCCGCGCTCCACCAGTTCCGACAGGTTTCGTTCACCGCCAGGGCCGGATCGCTGCCCGCCGCCGTGGAGGAGACGGTGACCGGCTTGCGGTAGCTCAGCAGCATCCATTCCGGCTGCCAGGAGGCGGCGTCAAAGGGGCCGTCCGGCATACGGTGGGGGTAATCGGCAAAATTCTGGTTGCAGAAGAGCGCCCCGTCCCGGTCAAAGCCCGCCGGGAACAGCCCCACCCGGCGCTCGAAGTCGTGGTTGACCGAGATGCGCATGGTGGCGGTATGCCAGTAGTTGCCGCACCGGTCGGCGATGGTGCTGCCGTGGCCTGCACCGGTCATGAAGCCGCCGGGCACCGCTGAAAAGGGATTGGAGGCCTGCAGGGTGAAGGGGCCCAGTGGCGAATCCGAGGTATAGACGCCGTCGGCGTAGGTGTTGTACTGGGTGCCGGGGCAGGCGTACTGCAGGTAGTAGGTGCCGTTGTGCTTGGTCATATAGGCACCCTCGATGTAGGGTTTGCCCACCGCAAAGAACATGGCAGCCAGATCGTCAGTGCTCATACCGGGAATGTGCTGCATCTCCGGCGGAAATTCCAGCTTGCCGGTGGCGGAGTTGTAGTGTTTTTTCAGTGCCTGGTACACCACACTGGCTTCCCGGTTGATTACCCCATTGTCGCCGGGACGCTCGTAGCCAAGGATTTCTTCCTGCCCGAAGATCAGTTCCTTCTTTTCGCCGATGGGCATCATGGTCTCGGGGTCCATCTCCACACCCCAGATGGGAGTGGTGTTGGAGCAGCCCCAGTAGAGATACACCCGGCCGTCATCGTCCCGGAACAGATCAGGGTCCCAGAAGGCGAAGGGCGCGCCGACTTCTTCAAACGGCTCGTGCAGCGGGTCTTTACTGCGCAGGATGGGACAGTTGCGGCCCTTGCGGCTGGCACAGAAGTACAGGTACTCCCCCACCTGCCGCACGTCGGGGGCATAGTCGTAGATCAGCAGATCCGGGTCGGGGTGAAAGTCCCAGTGCAGAAGATCGTCGGAGTACCAGAACCCCGCCGACATAGAGACGAACAGGTAGTATTTGTCCTTGAAATAGACCAGCGTGGGATCGGCGCCCTCCCGGAAGCCTGCGGTGCGGGGGCCTTCCTTCATATGCTGGTAGCGGTAGCCCAGATCCAACGGGTTGCAATAAGTCTGTTTCATGGTGTTCACTCCTTGGAAATGCCCTGCAACACCCGGTTGAGCTGCTTGATGTCCTCGATGCTGGCACCGGCCTGCTTGAGCATGCTCTCAATGGTCATCCTCTGCATAGCCCGCTGCATCATGGCCACCAGGGCCGGGTTGTCCTTGACGGCGGCAGCCACATCTCCCCGGGAGGCAGCCGCTTTGTCGCTGATCTGCTTGAGAATGGTTCCCACCTTGGCATCGGCCATGGCGGCGGCCATATTGTCCTTGACGCTCCAGCAGTTTTTGTCCAGCTCGCCGTCAAACCAGTTGGTCACTTCCCGCCGGTTGGCCATGGCGTAGGCCGGGTTGGAAGCCTCCACCTTGTTCACCAGAATCACGCTGGAATAGCCGCCGGCCCGGGCCTCGATGGAATGTTTGCCGGTGATGGGCACCTGGAAGGTAAATACCTTGTCCCCCTGCTTGGTCTCCAACAGTCGGCCGTCCACATACAGGGACACTTCCGGCAGGTTGGAGTAGACCTTCACCTCGGTAACTTCCTCGGCGCGGTCCACATACCGGCTGCCGCAGGTGTGCACGAAGGGTTCCTTGCTCCAGTAGGCCTTATACAGGTAGAAGGCGTCCTTCTTGATCTTGCGGTCAAAAGTGACAAGGCCTTTCTGGTTTTCGCCGTTCTTGCCGCCCTCGTCCCGGCCGTCGGCAGCAAAGTCGAACATGTTCCAGACGTGGGTGGCCCACAGCCAGGGACGTTCGGTGATCAGCTTGGCCATGTGCTCATGGAAGACACACTGGTAGGTCTCGGTGTAGTCGCCTTTTTCGGGGTGAGAGGTCTGGTAGGCCGGGTTGGCGTCGGCGCCGTACTCGCTGAAGCCGATGCAGCGGTCAGGATACTTGGCGTGGTAGGTATCAAAGAATTCATCGTTCTGGTCCAGATCCCCCAGATACCAGCCGAAATAGAGGTTATAGCTGTTCACATCGGGGATCTCCAGGATGGGGCTGGTGATCTCCAGCATAAAGACGTTGGCCATGGTAGTGGGCCGGGTGGGGTCCAGCTTATGGGCCAGGTCGTTGAGGGCTCGGTGGTTTTCCAGCAACTCCTCGTTCACCGGGCTGGCGGCGGTGATCTCGTTGGAGAGGCCCCACACAGCGATACAGGGATGGTTGTAGTTCTGGACGATGAGCTCCTCCATCTGGGTCAGGGTATTGGCCCGGCCGTTATGCATGTGCATGGTGATGTAAGGAATCTCGGCCCAGATGACCAGGCCTTTTTCATCGCACAGGTCGTAGAAGGCCTGTGCATGCTGGTAATGGGCCAGACGGATGGTGTTGGCACCCATCTCGAGGATCAGGGCCAGGTCCTCCTCCATCATCTCTTTGGTGATGGCGTTGCCCACCCCTTTGCGGTCCTGATGACGGGAAACACCCCGCAGCGGGTATTCCCGACCATTGAGGAGAAAGCCTTTCTGCGGGTCGATCTCAAATTTGCGGCAGCCGAAGCGGACAGACTGGCTTTCACCGTTTTCAAGCGCAGCGGTGAGGGTGTAGAGATAGGGGTCATCCAGACCGTCCCACAGGTGGGCGTTTTCCAGCGTGAATACGGCCTTGGCTGTTCCGTTCTCCACCGGGGCGCTCACTTCCTGGCTGTCCAGGGTAAAACGCACTGTATCTGCTCCCACCACGAAGGCCTCCGCCGTCACCTGGCAGCGGCGGGCGGAAAGGTCTGTGACCACCGGGGTCACCTTCACCGGTACTGCACCGTTTTCCGCCATGGCAAAGTGGGCAGCGGGCAGGAGGTACAGCGTCACATCCCGGTAAATGCCGCCGTAGAAGGTGAAGTCCGCCTTCTGGGGATAGACGGTGTCGTTGTCGCTGTTGTCCACCGCCACCGTGAGGGTGTTGGTGTCCTGCAGCGCGTCGGTGATGTCTACCCGAAAGGTAGAGTACCCGCCTTTGTGTTCGACCAGCTTCTGCCCGTTCAGGGTGACCACCGCGGTCATGGCTACGCCGTCAAACTGCAGCACTGCCCGGCCGCCTTCCGGCAGTTCGATCTTCGGCAGTTGGGTGGTGTAGGTACAGGTTCCGCGGTAGTAATCGTTTCCACCGTCCTGGCCGTCCTCTGCATTCCAGGTATGAGGAAGGGTTACAGGTTCGCTGTGCCCTTCCTTGGTGAAGGTCCAGCCGGTATTCAGTACAATCTTTTTGCTCATGGGGAATCCATCTCCTTCGTATGTCACTTGTGGGGAACCATCAAAACCGAAAGGGCCGATGGCCCTTTCGGCGGATGGCAAAATCGTTTACTGCTGGTTTTCGGAAACAGCTTTGGCAGCGGCCTTCTTTTCGGCAATGCGCTTTTGTACATGGACCATCTCTTCCTTGGTCAGAGGGCAGCTGCGCATGGCCACCAGGGTGACAATCCAGCCGAGAATAGGCAGGCCGAACTTGAGGAACATGGTCATCCAGAAAATGGGGGTGGTGCAGGGGTCGGTGGGCTGAGGCATGGTGGTGGTGTAGCCCAGCAGCGCCACAGCACCGGTGGCGATGACTGCCGCGAAGGAGGTAATGAGCTTGTCCACCAGGCTGTAGGTGCCGGAGACCACAGCCGGGATGTAGCGCCCGGAGCGGTCCAGCTCAAAGTCGATGGCGTCCGCCATGTAGGAGGTGTTGGAGGTGGTGATGCACATGTTGGAGCCATTGAGCAGCAGGTTCAGGACTGTGTAGATGATCATGGCCGGGCTACCCATGACACCGATCTGGGACGGTTCAATGACCAGGAAAAAGACCACCAATACCACCGTGATGGCCATGCTTACATAGGACCAGGTGACAATACCGTTCTTGCTGCCGTGCTTGCCCACATATCTGGCGCCGAAGGCCGCAAAGAAGATGGAAGGCACCATGCTGATGACCGTCAGGATGGTGGCAAGGCCCATGTTGCCGATGAGGATACCGTTGAACAGGGTGTTGATGATGGCTTGGCTGGCCACCTGCTGGGCCAGCTTGTCCGAGGCGTTGGAGGCAATGTAGCACTGCAGGGGCTTGTTGTGCATCAGCACTTCGATGATATCTGCCATTTTCAGAGGTGCGGTCTTTTTGGTGCCTGCAAAATTTTCAGGTTTGTCATAGGAGGAGACCCCCAGGCAGACCAGGATGGTACCCACAGCAGCCACCACCAGCGTGATGGCACAGGCGGCGGAGAGGAAGGCCTGGTTGTACTGGCCACCGAACATAGGTAGCAACACCACATTCATCACCATGGACATGGCCATAGGCACCAGATAATTGAACGCGGTGGTCCAGACACCGATGGTGGGACGCTGGGTGGGGTCGTTGGTCATGATGGCCGGGATGGTTTGGGCCGTCATATTGGTAATGGTATATCCAATAACGTAGACCACGTACATCAGGGCAAACATCACCAGGCCCAGTCCTTTGGAGGAGAAGCCGGTGAACATACCATAGAGGGCAGCGGCCTCGATGAGATATCCGACCACCATCAGAATGCGCAGCTTGCCGAACCGGGTGTTGACACGGTCATACACAAAGGCCAGCAGCGGGTCGGTGATGGCGTCCAGAATACGGGAGCAGGTCAGGATAATACCCACGGCGGCAGTGGTGATGCCGTACCCGATGCTGGCCGAATAGCTGGCCATACCAATCAGAGAGTAAACGCTCATACCCACAAGGCCATTGCAGGCGTAGCAGATGATTTGCCAGAGCTTGGCGCGGCGGTACTGGACACCGTCGATTTCGCTGGCGGTGAGGTGCTTTTTTGACATACAGTTTTTCCTCCTTAAAAGTGTACGGCGGTTTTGTTTGTGCCTTCACTATAGCAGACCGTCATTTTCAGGGAGAGTCAATTTTCAACAAACCAGTACAATTATTCATGCTCTTTCCTTGCATACATTATTTATTATCCCTTATCCGAAATTTTTGCCTCATAAGAATCCGGCGGGTATGGTATGATACGGACAGACAAATGGAATTTGACGTTCCAATAAGAAAAAGGGAGGATCATCCATGCAAAAATTTGCAAAAGGATTTCTTGTGGGCGCCGCCACTGCGGCTCACCAGGTGGAAGGAAACAACATCCATTCGGACTACTGGGCCCAGGAACAGCTGCCCCACTCCAGCTTTACCGAACCCAGCGGCATCGCCTGTGATCATTATAACAGATATGAAGAGGACATCCGTTTGCTGGCTGAAGCCGGACTTAACGCCTACCGTTTTTCCATCGAGTGGGCGCGCATTGAACCGGAGGAAGGTAAGTTTGATGCAGCCGAGATTGACCATTACCGTCAGGCCATCGCCTGCTGCAAGGCTTACGGCGTAGAACCGGTGATAACCCTGCTGCATTTCACCAGTCCTAAATGGCTGATTGCCAAAGGCGGCTGGGAAGCGGAGTCCACCATCTCTTACTTCCAGCGGTATGTCACCTATGTGATGGAACAGCTGGGCAGTGAACTGCACTATGTCTGCACCATCAACGAGGCCAACATGGGGCTGCAGCTGGCGGCCATCTCCAAGCGGTTCCGGCTGATGGCCGAACAAGCGGCCAAGTCTGCCGCCGCCGCGGGAAAATCCGCCGAAGGAACCGTCCAGGTGGGCATGAACTTCCAGAAGATGATGGAAAACATGAAGTATGCCGCTGCGGAAAACGCCGGGGTATTCGGTGATCCGCAGCCCAAAATCTTCGTCAGCGAACGCACTTCCGAAGGGGATCTGCTGGTCATGCGTGCCCACGCCGCCGCCCGGGAAGCTATCCGCACCGTCTGCCCCCATGTAAAGGTTGGACTGACCCTCTCCCTCCATGACCTGCAGGCCCAGCCGGGCGGAGAACCCTTTGCCGACGCCGCGTGGCAGGAGGAGTTCACCCACTACCTGCCCTATATTCAGGGAGACGATTTCCTGGGCGTACAGAACTACACCCGCACTTTGTACAGTCCCGCCGGGCAGCTGCCCGCCCCGGAGGGTGCGGAACTGACCCAGATGGACTATGAATTTTATCCCGAAGCCCTGGAACATGTGCTGCGCAAGGTAGCCAAGGACTTCCACGGCGACCTGATCGTCACTGAGAACGGCATTGCCACCGCCGACGACACCCGCCGGGTAGCGTTTATCGAGCAAGCCCTTGCCGGAGTACAGCGCTGTGTGGCTGACGGTCTGCCGGTGAAAGGGTACTTCCACTGGAGCCTGATGGACAACTTCGAGTGGCAGAAAGGCTTTGCCATGAACTTCGGACTGATTGCCGTGAACCGCACCACCATGGTCCGCACTCCCAAGCCCAGTCTGGCCGTGCTGGGCAGTTACGCCGGGGAATAAATCCGAAGGGCTGTCTGTACGGCAGCCCTTTTCCCATGATATAATAACGGCAAGCGAGGTGGTTCCGATGGAAGTTTTTCAGAACATGGCATTGCTGGCGGAGCTGGTGCAGTGCGGCGGCCGGATTTTTACCTGGTGTTACGACGAAAAGGGAAATCTGTTGCGCAGCAACTGTCCGGACGAAGCCTTCTTGTCCGGTGTTTTTGACCTGTTTGGTTGCAAACAGCAGATGATGGAATACGGTGCCGCCCACGATACCCCCATCACGTTGGGAACTGCTCTGGGAATCCTTTGGTCGGCCGCCTTTGAGAAGGAAGACGGGACACTGAAACGTGCCTGGGTGATAGGTCCGGTATTCTACCAGGATGTTTCGATACGCGGTATTGAACAAGGGCTGCGCTACTACAGCCATCTGGAAACCAGCGTTTCCTGGACGATGCATCTGCAGCAGGTTCTGACCAAAGTCCCTGTGCTGCAAAATACCATTCTGCACCGCTACACCCTGATGATGCACTATTGCCTTACGGGAATCCATCTGGAAATCAGCGATATCAACAGTGAAACTCTGCCCAAAGTGAACGATCCGGCCCACGCCCCTGCCCATGACCGCCACAAGGTCTGGATGGCAGAACAAGGTCTTTTACAGATGGTACGCACCGGGGATCTGAATTACAAGCAGGCCCTATCCAACAGTATGAGCGTCAGCACCGGGGTACCAGTGCGGAGCGACGATGCATTGCGCCAAAGCAAAATTTCGGTGATCGTGTTCACCTCTCTGGTGTGCCGTGCAGCCATCGAGGGCGGGCTGTCCCCCGAAGATGCCTACGCTTTGGGGGACAGCTATATCCAGACTGCCGAGTCAGCTAAGACCTTGGACGATTTAAATCCCCTCAGCCTGATGATGTACGACGATTTCATTCGCCGGGTGCATAAATGCCGCACCAATCCCAAGCTCAGCCGTCCGGTGCAGCAATGCGTGGATTACATCGAGATGCACCTGAACCAGAAGATCCGGGCTGCCGACCTTGCCGCCGTGGTGGGCTATACCGAATATTATCTGACCCATAAATTCAAAGCCGAAACCGGGCTTTGCATCAATGATTACATCAAATTTACCAAGATTGAACGGGCCAAGGTCCTTCTGAAAAGCACCGACCAGACCGTGCAGGAGATTGCCGCTTCCCTGTGTTTCAGCACCCGCAACTATTTCAGCAGGATCTTTCAGGAAGTGACCGGACAGACGCCCATGGAATATAGGGATGGATGAGACCTCCTTTTTTCAACACACTAAAACAGACAGCGAAGAGACTTCTTCGCTGTCTGTTCTCTTTATAGAGAATATGCCGGTGGCGCCACGTTGGCCGCTCCGGTACAAAGCGCCGCAATTGGCCCTCTCCAGCCGGCCACTGCCCTGCCGCCCTTTGTTTTGGCATGACGCAAATTGGCGGGCGGTATCCGACTGCGAATCTGTCCATAAAGCGTCCTATGCACGGCCCTGCCTGAATGGACAGGCAAAGGTTTTGTCCAAAATGTTGTCCCATCCTTTTGTTTGAAATTGTGCTGATATTGCATGAAATTTCATCCTGTATTCCAAATTATCACCCTGCATAGCTTCAGTTTTTTCGCTATAATGAAAACAATCTGAAAGGGAAAGGACTGCAGAACCGTGCAAGCAACCAATCTTCAAACCAATCACCTGACGGCCCCTCTTGGGATGGATGGCGGCCCACTGTTTTTGTCCTGGCAATGTACCGGCGGATTGCGCCAGACCGCTTATGAGATCCAGCTGACGGCAGACGATGCCCTTGTCTGGGAAAGCGGCAAGGTGCAAAGTCAGAGCATGCACGCCGACGCCCCCGCCGTGGAAGGGGCCCGGGTCCGGGGCAGCTGGAGAATCCGGCTGTGGGACGAAACCGACTCCCCTGGCCCCTGGAGCGAAGCCCGGTTTGAGACGGGACTTTCCGCCGGGGATTGGCAGGGACTGTGGGTTGACCCGGAGACTGAGCCGGTGGAGATTCCCGGTGACGATGCCATCAACGCCTTTGCCCGCCCCAACTGGGAACGCAAACAGGCCGAGAAAGAGGCCGCCGGCAAAGGCAAGGCAGAGCCCTACCAGCCCCACCGTCCAGCCTCCTATCTGCGAAAGGCCTTCACCGCCCCTGCAGGCTGCGGGCGGCTGTACATCACCGCCAAGGGGCTGTATGTGGCCTGGCTCAACGGTGTTCGGGTGGGCGATATGGTGCTGGCGCCCGGCAGTTTCACCGCCGACAGGCACCTGGGAGCCCAGACCTACGACGTGACCAGCCTTCTTCGGGAAGGTGAAAACGAACTGCTCCTGGCCCTGGGGGACGGCTGGTACCGCAGCACCAGCGGCGTGGACGGCGACCGCAACCTCTTCGGCGATACGCTGGGGGTGCTCTTCCAGCTGGAGGTGGACGGCAAGGTGGTCTGCGTTTCGGACGATTCCATACAGGCCACCCAGCAGGGCCCTATCCGCCAGAACGATTTACAGCAGGGCGAGGTGTATGACGCCCGGCTGGAAGGGCCCCTTTCCGGCTGGCATGGAGTACGGACCTACCGCGATGCCCTGCCCGTCACCGGCATGAATACGGTTCCCATCCGGGAGCGTGAGGCGTTTCCCGGGCGTCTGTTCACCGCACCCAACGGAGAAACCGTGCTGGATTTCGGACAGAACATCGCCGGCTATGTGGAGATGACCCTCACCGCTCATGCGGGACAGAAGGTCCTGCTGACCTGCGGTGAAACACTGGATGAACATGGCAACTTCACCCAGGAAAACTTTCAGGACCGCAACCGCCACAAGGAGGGCGGCACCGCTCAGATGCTGGAGTTGATCTGCAAGGAAGGGGTAAACCATTGGAAGCCCAGCTTCACCATCATGGGCTTTCAGTATGCCAAAGTAGAAACGGATGCAGACCTGACCGGGGCGGTGTTCACCGCCCATGCGGTCTACTCCGATATGACGGTCACCGGCTACTTTACTTGCGGGAACGAAGCAGTAAACCGGCTGGTGGCCAACAGCATCTGGAGCCAGAAGGGCAACTTCTGCGACATTCCCACCGACTGCCCCACCCGAGAGCGCGCCGGTTGGACCGGCGATATGGGCGTCTTTATCGAAACCGGGCTGACCCTGATGGACTGCTACCCGGTGGTGGAAAAATGGCTTTCAGAA
>CAJFMB010000045.1 GCA_904390925.1 uncultured Subdoligranulum sp. | reverse complement strand
TTTCTTTTACCCATAGTAATACCCCCTGATGTAGTACTTTCATTTTCCTACATCAGGGGGTACTTTGTCTATTGTCCGTTTTTACTGGTTCGGTTCACGTTCTGCCAAAGGAGCAAAAGAAAAACGCCCCCGACAGAACGCCACGTTCTGTCAAGGACGAATAATACACTTATCCGCGGTGCCACCTTGATTTACGGCATGACCCGTACACTTAGCAGGATACCAACATATCCCCGGCAAATCACGTCTGCCTGCAACGTCGCAGAATACTTTGTGAAATCATCACATTTGACTGCGCCCTCAGCGGTCAATTTGACAACTTGTTTCTCACCTGATTCTCAGCATCGCAGGCTCTCTGTGGAGGCATCATTGCCGTTATCTCCGCTTCAACGGTTTACTGTATTAAATCGGGTATACGATACCACACTTTACAGCACCTGTCAACAGGTTTTGAAAAATATTTTTTCCGCTGTTGGGTTGCCCTGTCCGGTGTCAGGTACGGCTCCGCCGGGGCTGTTTTGTTCCGCGGGTTGCCCTCTCTCAGTCCCAGCCAAAGAGGGAGCGGCCCTCGTCCAGGGTCTTGATGGTTTCCAGATCCTGCGGGGTCAGGGAAAAGCCGAGGCTTTGGAGATTTTCCTCCATCCGCTCCCGGTGCACCGATTTGGGAATGACGGCAATGCCGTTCTGTGTCAGGTAACGCAGCGCCACCTGCGCCGCGGTCCTGCCATAGTGGCGGCCGATGGCCGTCAGGACCGGGTCGGCAAACAGGTTGCGGCGGCCCTCGGTGAAAGGTGCCCAGGACTGCATCCGGGTGCCATGCCGGTCCAGCGTTTGCTGCAAGGCTAACCGCGGATGATAAACATGGGATTCCACCTGATTTACCGCCGGGATAATATGACAGGTCTGCAAAAATGCCTCGTACTCACCGGCGGAAAAATTGGAGATGCCGATGGCACGGATTTTCCCGGCTGCACAGGCCTCCTCCAGTGCCCGGTACATCTCGGGTGCTGTGTCGTAAGGCTCGTGGATCAACAGTAAATCTATATAGTCGGTCTGCAATGCATTCAGCGACTGTTCGATCCCGGTCTTTGCCTTGGGATAGTCCGCGCAGGTGGAATACAGCTTGGTGGTGAGGAAAAGTTCCCGCCGGGGCAGCCCACTTTCCCGCACGGCCTGGCCCACCATCTCCTCGTTTTGGTACATCTGGGCGGTATCAATCAGCCGGTAGCCCAGCTCCAGCGCTGTGAGCACCGCAGCTTTGCCGGATTCGCCCCGGACATTCCAGGTGCCGTAGCCCAGCATCGGCAGCTGCACGCCGTTGTTCAGTGTCAGATATTCCATTTTCCTCTCCCCTGCCGCTTTGTGCCTCAGGCGGCCCTTGTCTTTCCTGCTGCATACAAAAACAGGAGCAGGCACCCGCCGGGGCGCAGCTCCTGTTGTGTGGGATGATTTTGCTGTCAGGCAAATGCCTGATGGTCGGCGGCAAACAGCGCCGTGCGCAGCACATGGGCCTGCCAGGCGGGTGCGCCGTAGTTCTGTTCCAGCCAGGTCAGCAGCAGCGCCGGGCTGACATTGAGGCTGTCGCCGGCGGGCAGATGCAGTGCAAACACCAGGTTGTCCCCTTCGGCATGATACTCCACCTGGGGAATGTACTCCTTCAGTTCCAGCATCTTTTTGCCTCTCTTGGTCTTTTTCTCCACCTGCGCGGTGTCGGCAGCGTTGTAGGCATCCAGCGCAGCAGCCATGGAGGCAGGCACCGTAATCTGATAATCGGCGGCCTCGATTTTGCCCATCTTCATCACCGCAGGCCCGATGCGCACCAGGCGCAGACCCTCCGGCAGAGCGGGACGCAGCGCGTCCTCCCAGGCTTTGTAATCCGGGGTTTCCTCCTCGGTTTTGACCTCGCAGCTTTCGCAGAGGCTTTCCTGGCCCAGAGCCAGCGGGCAGGAAAAAGCCAGGTAAATATGCGGGTTGAAGCCCTTGGTGTACCATACCGGCAGGCCGCTGCGCTTGAGGGCACGGTGCATTACCCGCTGCAGGTCCAACAGCGAAATGTAGGCGGCCATGCCGCGTTTTTCAAACCAGATTCTTACTGTAGTCAAAGCAGGGCCCTCCCAGCAGCTTGTTGGCACCGCATCCGTTGCATTGACGGTTGCAGGGCTGCGTCGTCTCGGCACGCAGGGCCTTCTGATACTCGCGGATCAGGAAAGCCTTGCTGACCCCCACGTCCAGGTGGTCCCAGGGTGTGATCTGGTCCAGGGCAATGGGGCGATAGTTGTAATAATCCGGATCAACGCCACAGGCGGCAAAGGCTGCCAGCCAGCGGTCGTAGTCAAAGTATTCCTCCCAGGTGTCAAAGAAGGCACCGTTGCGGTAGGCAGTTTCAATGACCTTTCCCAGACGCCGGTCTCCCTTGGCAAAGACCCCCTCCAGCACGCTGGTGGCGCTGTCGTGGTAGTTGACTTTGATCTTGCGGGAATGGACACAGCTGAGCAGATATTTCTGCTTTTCCCGCAGTGTCTCGCGGCGATCCTGGGCGCAGAACTGGAAGGGGGTTTCCGGTTTGGGGACAAAGCAGGCCACGCTACAGGTCACCTGCACACCCCGGCCCTTGGCATGGTCCAGGCTGTAATACAGGTCCACCACCTTCTGGGCGGTGTCGGCAATGCCCTTGATGTCCTCCATCGTCTCGGTGGGCAGGCCCATCATGAAATAGAGCTTGACCGAGGTGTAGCCTTCCTTGAACGCGATGGTGCAGGTGCGCTCGATCTGCTCCCAGGTGACGTTTTTGTTGATGACATCCCGCAGACGCTGGGTGCCGGCTTCCGCTGCAAAGGTCAGGCCGCTCTTGCGCACCTTGGTGGTCTTTTCCACCAGGCTCTGGGAGAAGTTGTCCACCCGCAGCGAAGGCAGCGACAAGCTGACATGGTCGGCCTCCGCCCAAGCATTCAGCCGGTCCAGCACCTCCTCCAGCCGGGAATGGTCGGAGGTGGAAAGGCTGGTCAGGCTGAGCTCATCGTATCCGGTGTTCTGGCACAGCGCCCGGGCTGCATCGCTGATCAGCTGGGGGGAACGCTCCCGGAAGGGGCGGTAGATCTGGCCTGCCTGGCAGAAGCGGCAGCCGCGGACACAGCCGCGCAGAACCTCGACACAGGCACGGTCCTGCACCGCGCCGATCATGGGAACAATGAAGTGTTCCGGCGGCACAAAGGTATCCAGGTCCTTGACGATCGCCTTGGTGACCCGGGCCGGTGCGTGGGGGTTGTTGGGGGTGACGGCCGCGATGGTGTTGTCGGGATTGTAGGTCACGTCATAGAAGGACGGAATATAGACGCCGGGGATGCCGGCCAGATTTTCCAGAAGCTGCTGCTTGGTCAGGCCCTGTTTTTTGGCCTTTTCCACTTCGGCGCAGATGTCCTGCAGCATCTGTTCGCCCTCGCCCAGCTGCATCACGTCAAAGAAATCTGCCATCGGCTCGGCATTGCAGACACAGGGGCCGCCCGCAATGATCAGCGGCCACTCGTCCCCGCGGTCGGCGGCGCGCAGGGGAATCCCCGCCATGTCCAGCATGGCCAGGATGTTGGTATAGCAAAGTTCGTATTCCAGCGTGAAACCGATGATGTCAAACTTGGTCAGCGGGTCCTTGCTTTCCAGCGCATAGAGCGGGATGGAAAGTTCCTCCATCTTCTGCTTCATATCGGTCCAGGGCATAAAGACCCGCTCGCACCACCAGTTTTCGTGGCGGTTCAGAAGCTCGTAGAGAATCTTCTCGCCCAGGAAGGACATGCCGATCTCGTAGGTATCCGGAAAGCAGAAGGCAAAGCGGACGTCAATGCCGGCAGGGTCCTTGACCACCTCGTTGTACTCGCCGCCGGTGTAGCGGGCGGGTTTCTGCACCTGCATCAGAACCTGTTTGAGGCCCTGGCGAACATCAATGAATTTGGGATTGGACGGCATGGGAATGTCCTCCTGTGATTTGCGTTTTCCCTGTTGCGGTCAGGGAACAAAAGAAAAATCGATGCGGCCCAGCTGGATGTTGGCAGCCGTGGCACGTACCTGCATGGGGTCGCCCAGCATCCAGTGGCGGCCGGTGAGCGGATCGTAAACCCGGACCCCCTCGGTGACCACCGGCTCGCCCTTGCACAGCTCAGCGGAAGGCACAAAGCCCTCGACGGTATTGTCCAGCGCCACAAACACGCCGCGCTGGGTCACACCGGAGACGGTACCGGTGTAAGTTTCGCCCAGATGGGCCGACATATACTCGGCCTTGTAACAGTCCTCCACGTCCCGCTCGATGCGCTGGGCCTCCACTTCCTTGGTGCTGGACTGCTCGCAGGCATGCTCGGCAAAATCGTGGTACTTGCCCTCCAGCTGCTGCGGGGTTTCGCCCAGCAGCATATCGGTGAGGATGCGGTGAATGGCCAGGTCGGGATACCGGCGGATGGGGCTGGTGAAGTGGGCATAATCCGACAGCACCAGGCCGAAATGTCCTTTGGGTTCGGTGGAATAGCGTGCCTTCTGCATGCTGCGCAGCACACCGGTGTGCACCGGGATCTGGATGGGCTCGCCGCGGGTCTTGTCCAGCAGCGCCGCCAGCTCCAGCTGGGTGGGGACCTCCCCCTTGAAGCGCACATCCACGGCGCAGGCCTTGAGCATGGTCATCAGTTTTTCCATGCGCTCGGCGTCGGGAGCCTCGTGAATCCGGTAGACAAACGGCACCTTGCGGGTGCGTCCGGCGTTGGCCGCACACTGGTTGGCCAGCAGCATGAACTCCTCGATCATGCACTCGGAGATGCCGCGGGTCCGCTTGACCACGTCAATGCAGCGGCCGTTCTCGTCCAGGACCAGCTTGGCCTCGGTGGATTCAATGTCCATGCCGCCGCGGGCCTTGCGCAGTGCCTGACGCTTCTCGTACAGTTCCTGCATCACCGGCAGCTGGTCGACCACCTCGGCGTATTTCTGGCGGATCTCGGGGGTGGCAGTGTCGTCCAGCAGGGCGTTGATCTCCTTGTAAACGCCCTTGACGCGGCTGCGGATGACCGTCTTGACAAACTGGTAGTTGCGGATGTTGCCGTCGTCGTCCAGCTCCATCAGGCAGGAGAAGGCCAGCCGGACCTCGTTCTCGTTCAGGCTGCAGATGCCGTTGGACAGCTCCCGGGGCAGCATGGGGATGACCTTGTCGGCGTAATAGATGCTGGTGGCCCGTTCAAAGGCCTCCTTGTCCAGCTCGGAACCGGGCTTGACATAGTGGCTGACATCGGCAATATGCACGCCCAGCTCATACCCGCCGCCGTTGAGTTTCAGCAGGCTGATGGCGTCGTCAATGTCCTTGGTCTCGGCCGAGTCGATGGTGAAGATGGGCAGCCCCCGCAGATCCATGCGGTGGGCAATCTCCTCCTGGGCGACGGTGGCATTTTCAAAGTTCTTTGCCTCGGCAAGGACCTCCTCGGGGAACTCCTGCCGCACTTCCCGGCCATAGAGAATGGCCTTGGCGCATTCGGCGGCAATCTCGGAAGAGCCGAACCGCTGCCGGATGGAAACCCGGTGCTCCGAATGGCGGTTGCCGCGCAGTGCCAGGAAGGCGCCTGCCTTGTCGCCGGGGCGGACCCCCATGTCCTCGCCCTTTTTGATAAACAGCTGCACGCCGTTGCAGCCGTCCGGCTCCAGTGCCAGGCGGCCGTCATCGGTGCGGACAATGGTACCGGCCAGGGTGTCGTGGGGCTGGGTCACCTCAATGACCTCACCCTCGGCGCTGCCTTCCACACGGGGATGATCAAACAGGCGGACGTTGATCTTGTCCTTGGGCATAGCGCCGTGCAGCGCCCGTCCCGGAATGAAGATATCCCCTTCCCCGTCGTCGCGGCTGGCGAAACCGAACCGGGCTGCCAGCTTGACCAGTGTGCAGGGAATGGCCGTCGGTGCATTTTCGTTTTCAATGGTGGCCAGGCCGGGCGCATACTTGCCGCGGATCATGGTCAGGGTACCTTCCGACACCATGCCCGAGACGGTGTAGCGCAGACGGTTGCCGTCCACCTTCAGCTCGTCCTGCAGTTCCCGCAGGTTGAGGGGCCGCTGCCGGACGGCCTTGAGAATGTTTTTCTGTAAAATTGTCATGTTATAACTCCTCCGTGACGTCACCCTGTCGTCTGGCAGGGTCCTTCCCGCGGGGCAGGCATTTGCCCCGGCGCAGCCATAGCCGGCGCGCAAAGTGATTTCTCACCATACAGTCTTTCCCGAATAAAAATCCCATACACAACAAACGGCCCGCTGATCAGAGCGGACCGTCGTTTGCATTCTGATGCCCTCTTAGCCCAGGCGTGCGCTGAGCACACAGACAACCAGCGTGGCGATGAAGAAAATCACGCCGCAGATTCTGGTAGCCTTGGCCAGCTTAGCGTCCAGACCACGCTCGCGGCCAGCAGCCATAAAGCTGTTGTCGCCCATGATGGCGGCAGACAGGCCCTGGCCCTTGGTCTCCTGTGCGAGAGTGAAAATGATGATGAACAGCGAAACTGCAATCAGGATCACGCCGAACACGATCTCGTAAACGCTCATGGATAGCTCTCCTTCACATTCTAATGCAGATAATAGCTTACCATACTCTGGCAGAAATTGCAAGTATTTTGCTGCGCTGCGGGGTATTTTTTTGCCGGAACCCGGTGGTTCTGTACCCGGCACTTCCCCGGCCTCATCCGCAACAGGAAGGTCACATGGTCATCTGTTCGGCCAGGTCCTCCGTATGCAGGATGGCACCGGCGGCGGGCAGCGTGCGGACACGGAAACGGTGGGCATTGTTCAGTTCCAGGGTATCGGCAATCTCCACCCGGGCAATCTTCTGGTTCTTTTTCAGGGTGACCACGTTGACGCCGGCGGTGTCGCGGGTGGTCTTTTCGGCAATCAGGGCGCTGCCGGCCAACAGCAGACGGTTGCCGCTGGTGAAGATGGCCAGCTCGCATTCCTGCGGCAGCTGCATCATACAGGCAAGTTCCGCCTTGTCGCTGTAGGCTTTCAGCAGCTTTTTGCGGTTCTGCTTGGTTTCATAGCTGGAAAGCGGCACCTTGGCACATTTGCCGTTCTGGAAGAAGAAGAGCATGTGTCCGCTGTAATCGGTGGTCACCGCCAGATAAAGCGGCACTTCCCCTTCCTCCATCCCCAGCGTGCTGGCCACATAGTCGCCCAGCACACTGGCCTTGGTGTCGCTGAAATCGGCGGCGCGGGACTTGTAGACCTGGCAGTGGTTGGTGAAGAAGAGCAGTTCCGCCCCATTGCTGGATTCCAGCGTCTGGGTGATCTCGTCCCCGTCCTTGAGCTTCTGCTCGCCGGACATGCGCAGGCTCTGGGGGGTGATCTTCTTGAAATAGCCGTCCCGGGTGAAGAACAGTGTCACCGGGTAATCCGGTACAGCCTGTTCCTCGTCATCCGAATCCTCGGCCGCCACCTCGTAGAGGATTTCGCTCTTGCGGGGTTTGCCGTATTTTTTGGCCACATCCGCCAGTTCGGTCATGATGATCTTGTTGATGCGGGCGGGACGCTTGAGAATGTCCTCCAAATCGGCAATGGCCTTTTCCAGCTCCTCAATCTCGGCGGTGCGGTTGAGGATGTACTCCCGGTTGAGATGCCGCAGCTTGATCTCGGCCACATATTCCGCCTGAACCTCATCAATGCCGAAGCCGATCATCAGGTTGGGGACGACCTCGGCTTCCTCCTCCGTCTCGCGGACGATGCGGATGGCCTTGTCGATGTCCAGAAGAATGGCAGCAAGGCCCTTGAGCAGGTGCAGGCGCTTCTGCTTGCCCTTCAGATCGTAGAAGGTGCGGCGGCGGACACACTCGGCCCGGAAGGCAATCCACTCGGTCAGGATGCCGCGCACCCCCAGCACCCGGGGCTGACCGCCGATCAGCAGGTTGAAGTTGCAGGCAAAGCTGTCCTCCAGCGGGGTCATGCGGTAGAGGCGGGCCATCAGCTTGTCCGGGTCCTGACCACGCTTGAGGTCGATGGTGAGCTTGAGGCCGTTCAGGTCGGTCTCGTCACGCATATCGCTGATTTCCTTGATGCGGCCCGCCTTGACCAGCTCGGTGATCTTGTCCATGATCGCTTCCACCGTGGTGGTGGGCGGGATCTGGGTCACGTCGATGCAGTTGTTTTCCTTGTCGTAGCTCCACTTGGCCCGCACCCGGATGCTGCCACGGCCGTTTTCGTAGACGTTGTGCATCTCGGCTGCGTCGTACAGGATGGAGCCGCCGCCCACAAAATCCGGAGCCGGCAGCAGCGTGGACAGGTCTGCCTGCTCGTCCTTCATCAGGGCGATGGTGGCGTTGCAGAGCTCTGCCAGATTGAAGGAACAGATATTGCTGGCCATACCGACGGCAATGCCCAGGGTGTTGTTGGCCAGAATGGTGGGGAAGGTTACCGGCAGCAGGGTGGGCTCGGTGGTGGTACCGTCATAATTGGGCACAAAGTCCACCGTCTCCTTGTCGATGTCCCGGAACAGTTCCTCGCACACCGGTTCCAGCTTGGCCTCGGTATAACGGGAGGCGGCACAGGCCATATCCCGGCTGTATGCCTTGCCGAAGTTGCCCTTGGAATCCACAAAAGGTACCAGCAGGCTTTCGTTGCCGCGGCCCATACGGACCATGGTGTCATAGATGGCGGCGTCGCCGTGGGGGTTCAGGTGCATGGTGCTGCCCACAATGTTGGCGGACTTGGTGCGGACCCCTTTCAGCAGGCCCATGGTGTACATGGTGTAGAGCAGTTTGCGGTGAGCCGGCTTGAAGCCGTCAATCTCAGGCAGGGCGCGGGAGACAATGACGCTCATCGCATAGGGCATATAGTTGGTTTCCAGCGTTTCGGTGATGGGAGATTCCAGCACTGAACCCGCCGACAGGATCTCCACATTGTCCCCCAGCTGGGGACGGGCGGGCGCCGTCTTTTTTTCTTTGCGTTTTGCCATTGTGTTTCCTCTCTCAGCTCAGATCCAGATCGTCCAGATACTCGTTGCCGTGCTCAGCAATGTGTTCCTTTCGTCCCTGCAGGTTGTCGCCCAGCAGCAGGTCGAAGGTTTTGGCCGTCTGCTCCGCGTCGGTGGGCATGACCTTGATCAGGCGGCGGCTGTCCGGACTCATGGTGGTCAGCCACATCATCTCTGGGTCGTTCTCGCCCAGACCTTTGGAGCGCTGAATCGTGTATTTGGCATCGCCGATGCGCTTGAGGATGTTTGCCTTTTCCGGCTCGGTGTAGGCAAAGTAGGTCTTGGATTTGGTGTTGATCTCGTACAGCGGGCTCTCGGCAATATAGACATAGCCTTCCCGGATCAGGGTGGGGGTCAGGCGGTAAAGCATGGTCAGGATCAGGGTACGGATCTGGTAGCCGTCCACGTCGGCATCGGTACAGATGACGATTTTGTTATAGCGCAGATTTTCCAGACGGAAGTTGGCCAGGTCCTTGCTGTGGGAGCCGCCCAGCTCGACGCCGCAGCCCATCACCCGGATCAGATCGGTGATGATGTCCGACTTGAAAATGCGGCTGTAATCCGCCTTGAGGCAGTTCAGGATCTTGCCGCGCACCGGCATGATGGCCTGGAACTCCGAGTCCCGGCTCTGCTTGACGGCGCCCATGGCGGAATCGCCCTCGACGATATACAGTTCCCGGCGGGAGGCATCCTTGGTGCGGCAGTCCACAAACTTCTGCACCCGGTTGGCCAGGTCCATCTGGGCGGTGATGTTTTTCTTGATGCTGATGCGGGCCTTCTCGGCGTGCTCCCGGCTCTGCTTGTTGATCAGCACCTGCTTGCAGGCCTTTTCCGCCTCGTCGGGATGCTCGATGAAATAGACTTCCAGCTGATGCTTGAGGAAGTCGGTCATGGCCTGGGCCACAAACTTGTTGGTGATGGCCTTTTTGGTCTGGTTCTCGTAGCTGGTGCGGGTGGAAAAGCTGGAGGAAACCAGTACCAGGCAGTCCTGCACGTCGGCAAAGGTGATGGCGCTCTCGTTTTTCTTGTAAAGGCCCTTGTTTTTCAGCCAGTTGTTGATCTGGTTGACAAAAGCCAGCCGCACCGCACGGTCCGGGCTGCCGCCGTGTTCCAGCCAGCTGGAGTTGTGGTAGTATTCCAGCGCCTGGACTGTGTTGGAAAAGCAGAAGGCCACGTTCATCCGGACTTCGTACTCCGGCTGGTCCGCCCGGTCCCGGCCGGTGGCCTGACCCTGACAGAAGTGCACCGGCGTCAGGGAGGTCTCCCCTGCCAGCTCGGTCACATAGTCGGTGATGCCGTTTTCGTAGTAATACTCGCTCTTCTCGCTCTTGCCCTGGGAGCGGTCTTCAAAGCGCAGCGTGATGCCCGCATTGACCACCGCCTGCCGTTTGAGCATGTCCCGGAAGGTTTCCGGCGCCACCGCAATGTCGGTAAAGACCTGGGTATCCGGTTTCCAGCGGATGATGGAGCCGGTGCGGCGCCCGGTGTAAGGCTCCTTTTTCAGGCCGCCCACATTTTCGCCGTTCTGGAAATCCAGATGGTAGTGACAGCCGTCGCGGTAGATGTCGGCGGTCATCCATTCGCTGGCATACTGGGTGGCGCAAAGACCCAGACCATTCAGGCCCAGGCTGAAATCATAGGTACCGCTGCCTTCGGCATATTTGCCGCCGGCGTAGAGCTCGCAGAACACCAGATCCCAGTTCCAGCGCTGCTCGGCCTTGTTGTAGTCCACCGGAATACCGCGTCCGAAGTCCTCCACCTCCACCGAGTGATCCTCGAACAGCGTGACGTTGATCTTGTTGCCGTATCCGTCGCGGGCCTCATCGATCGAGTTGGAAACAATCTCGAAAATCGAGTGGGCACAGCCTTCCACGCCGTCCGAGCCAAAAATAACCGCCGGGCGCTTGCGCACTCGGTCGGCACCTTTCAGGCTCTTGATGCTCTCGTTGCCGTATTCCTGCTTTTTTGCCATGAAACAGCTTTCCCTCCATCTATCTGAAGCCGGGCCGCGGATTTTTCCGCCAGCCCGCAAGGTTCGTGTAATTTAATATTATACTCAGTTTCTCCGGCAAAAGTCAAACCGTCAGGGCGGCATAAGCCGGACCACAAAAAAGCCCGCCTGCCGGCAGGTACCGAACAGTGCGGGCTTTCCGCTGTTTATTCTTCGGGCTGTGCTGTCTCGTCCGACGAGACATCCAGTCCGCTTTCCACCATCACCTGCGGTGCCTGGACTGCCGAGGAGGGCGTCGGAGAAGGCGTGGCCTCCGGCTGCTTGTCGCTCTCCTGCAGGGCGGTCAGATACCACTGACGGTTTTCGCCGCGGGTGAATATGTAATCCATGTACTTGGTGGGTTCGGTGGCCGCCGTGAGCACCAGGCTGTTGCTGTTGTTCAGCGTCGGGATATAGCCCACCGTGACATACAGATGACCACTCTGGGTGCGGATGTTTTCCACTTCCGGCGTGTACAGTCCCACCGATCCGGTGACCGGAACCAGGTATCCCTGACGATCTTCGTCATAGATGTAATTCATCTCGGAGGTCTCGAAGGAGCCTTCCTCCACCTCATAGTCAGGGCCCAGAAGATTGGTCAGGTAGGTGTCCACCTCCAACCGCGGCAGAATGATGCTGCCGGTTTCCTCGTCCCGCTCATAGTCGTCCAGGTTGCCGCCGCTGGCCTGAATCTGGTACACGCAGCCCCAGATGGCAGCCTGCTTGAAGATGGACTGGTCCACCGTGCTCACATCGTCAAACGGCAGTGTGTCAAACATCACCAGGCCGTACAGACGGTCGGCATAGCTCTGCCGGCGGTCGGTGTCGTCCAGTGCGGCACGGATGGCACTGATGCACCAGCCGATGACGGTAAACAGACCGATGAGCATCAGAATGATAGCCACAAGCCCCAGAATCTGACGGGCAATGCGGCGGTTATTGCGAAGCTGTTCTTCCCTTGAACTCGCCATGGTTTACTCCTTGTATGGGCTTTGCTTGTCCGGCCGCAGCCGGATTTTCTCTTTCCACCGGCCGGCCGTGCGGGGAAGCCGTCCCCGCAGATGTTCTGTACAGTATAGCACAGTTTCCGCCTTTTGCAAAGGGGAAGCGCCTGTGGATGCACATGCCCGCACAGGCCGGAGCCCGCACGGGCATGCAGCCGAAATCAGCGATTTTTGTACATCTGTTCGTAATACTTCTGGTAATCGCCGCTGGTGACGTGCGCCATCCATTCCGCGTGTGCCAGGTACCAGTCAATGGTCAGCACAATGCCTTTTTCAAACGGTGTCTCGGGATACCAGCCCAGATCATTTTTGATCTTGGTGGGGTCAATGCCGTAGCGACGGTCGTGACCCAGGCGGTCGGCCACGTGGGTGATCAGTTCCTCGCTGATGCCGTCGTCCTGCAGCCGGTCATGAAGCTGGGCAATCACCGTCTTGACAATGAAGAGATTGGGGCGCTCATTGTGGCCGCCCACATTGTAGATCTCGCCCACCTTGCCGTCGGAAGCCACCATGTCGATGGCCTTGCAGTGGTCCATGACATACAGCCAGTCGCGCACCTGCATGCCGTCGCCGTAAACCGGCAGCGTCTTGTGCTGCTTGGCGTTGTTGATCAGCAGCGGAATCAGCTTTTCCGGGAACTGATAGGGGCCGTAGTTGTTGGAGCAGCGGGTGATATTCACCGGCATGCCGTAGGTGTCATGGAAGGCCATGACAAACAGGTCGGCGCTGGCCTTGGAGCTGGAATAGGGGCTGTGGGGCGACAGCGGCGTCGTCTCGGTAAAATAGCCGTCGGGGCCCAGGGCGCCGTACACCTCATCGGTGGAAACCTGCAGATACTTCTTGCCGGGTTTCCAGGTCTTTGCCTCGGCGTCGTACCAGGCTTCCTTGCAGCACTGCAGCAGGTTGACGGTACCCATGACATTGCTCTCGACAAAGATTTCGGGATTTTTGATGCTTCGGTCCACATGGCTTTCGGCCGCAAAGTTGATGCAGTAATCCGGGTCATACTTGGCGATCAGCCCGGTGACCAGCGCCTTGTCGCAGATGTCCCCCTGCACAAAAATGTGTCGCGGGTCATCTTCCACATCCTTCAGGTTTTCCAGGTTACCCGCATAGGTCAGCTTGTCCAGGTTGATCAGACGGATATCCGCATGCTTCTGGAGCATGTAGTGGACAAAATTGGAACCGATAAAACCGGCGCAGCCGGTGACAAGATAGGTCTTCATGATTTATTTACCATCCCAGTTTGCAAAAAAGTCTTGGATTGCGTCCTTCCAGTCCCGCATTTCGTCGCCGACGGTGCAGCGAAGCATCCGGTTGTCCAAGGCGCTCCAGGCCGGCCGGTTGGCGGTCTGGGGATGCTGTGCTGCATACTCGGCGCTGGAAATGGGCCGGACGGTGCAGTGTTCGCCGGAAAGGCGGACGATCTCGGAAGCAAAGTCGTACCAGCTGCAGATGCCGTTACCGGTGCAGTGGTAGGTGCCGTAATCGTGGCTGACCGCCAGCTTGAGCAGATGGTATGCCAGATCCACCGCATTGGTGGGGTTGCCCAGCTGGTCGTTGACCACGGTGATCTCGTCATGGGTTTTGGCCAGATTGACCATCGTCTTGACGAAGTTCTTGCCGCAGGCGCCGTACAGCCAGGCAGTACGTACAATGAAATGGCGCCGGCAGAACTGCTGGACATACTGCTCTCCCAGCAGCTTGGTCTGCCCATAGGCGGAAACCGGGGCCGGAATGGCACACTCATCCAGCGGGATACCGCCGTTGGGGGCACCGCTGAACACATAGTCGGTGGAGACATGAATCAGCCGGGCATTGACTTTGTCACAGGCCATGGCCAGGTTGCGGGGACCCAGGGCATTGACCTTGAACGCCGCATCGCGGGAGGTCTCACAGCCATCCACATTGGTCATGGCGGCACAGTTGATGACGGTGTCCGGCTGGTGGCGGCGCACATAGGCGATGGTGGCCTCCCGGTCGGTGATGTCCAGCTCCGCCAGATCCACCGCCACGATGGGCGCATTCTTCAGCCGTTCCGGCAAGGGGCCCAGAACACAGCCACCCTCCATCAGCTGTTTCTGCAGCTCAGTGCCCAGCTGTCCGCGGCAGCCCGTGATCATAATTTTCATATTTCTGCCTCCGCAAAATCAGTCTCGGATCTTTGGTCAGTACATCAGCTTGTTGTCCGCCACATTGCGCAGATGGACACCATAGGGAGACTTGCCGTAGCGCTCGGCGCTTTCCAGCAGTTTTTCCCGGGTGATCCATCCGTATTTGTAGGCGATTTCCTCCGGGGCGGAAATCTTGATGCCCTGGCGTTTTTCAATCATCCGCACAAAGTCTGCAGCATCCACCAGGCTGTCCATTGTGCCGGTATCCAGCCAGGCATATCCCCGGCCCAGAAGCTGTACATCCAGCAGTCCGGCCTTCAGGTACATTTCATTCAGCGTGGTGATCTCCAGTTCCCCGCGGGCGCTGGGCCGGACCTGCTTGGCAAGCCGGACCACATCCCGGTTGTAGAAATACAGTCCCGTGACCGCATAATTGCTCTGGGGATGTTCGGGTTTTTCTTCAATGGAAGTCACCCGGCCAGCCTCATCGAAGGCAACGACGCCGAACCGCTCCGGATCATTGACATAATAGCCGAACACGGTGGCCCTGCCCTGCTCCGCGCCAACAGCCGCAGCCCGCAGACGTTTGCCGAAACCGGCACCATAGAAGATATTGTCGCCCAGAATCATGGCGCAGCAGTCATCCCCGATGAACTCCTCGCCCAAAAGGAATGCCTGGGCCAGGCCATCCGGCGAGGGCTGCACCTTGTACTGCAGGTGCACACCGAACTGGCTGCCATCCCCCAGCAGTGCCTGAAAACGGGGTGTATCGGTGGGGGTGGAGATGATGAGGATCTCCTGAATGCCAGCCAGCATCAGGGTGGACAGCGGATAATAGATCATCGGTTTGTCGTAAACCGGCAGAAGCTGCTTGGAGGTTACCATTGTCAGCGGATACAGCCGCGTGCCGGCACCGCCGGCCAGAATGATGCCTTTCATACCATTTCTCCCTGCTGTGTGCGGGCGCCTCGGCCTGGCACAGAATTCCATAATATAGAATCATTATACCGCCTGCAAGGCTTTTGCACAAGTCCGGCGGTACAGTTTTTTCACGGGGCAGCGGCGGTCTGTCTGTTGCCTCCCCTTGACGGGGACGCAGCTACGTGCTAAAATATATCAAGAAAATTGTGGGATACTATGGGTATTCCTTGTCGGATAAACGATGTGCTGCCTGTGATCGGACAGGCTTTGCAAAAAGGAGGGTTACTCCGTTGAAACGTATTGTCGGCGCATTGCTGGTCGCCGTCCTGATGGCGTTGTTTGTTGCCTGTGGCGTGTCCGGCACCAGTCTGGAGGCCGCACCTTCGCCCTCCCCCACGGTGGGCTCCACCTCCCGGGATGCGCACAGTGAACCGGTCCGCGTGGATGAAACCTATGCCATGGCGGATGTGACGGATGCTTCCCCGGCGCCGGGTGCCACCGCAGTGCCCACGCCTGCCACCGGTGATGCCCCTGTGGTGTATATCGCCGGTACCGTCGGCCTGATCCTGTTCTGCTCGGCAGGCCTGTTGATGCTCAAACGAATCTGAATGTTACGATAGGGTTTGTCTCTTGTCTTTGCCGCGTTGCGCCTGAGGCAAGGGACATTTCTTTTTCATCGGCAAAGAGGGATTGCCATGCCAAAGAAAGGCCGCTATGCTCATCTGAAAGGCAGTTCTGCCTACTACCCCTTCGGGGCGCGGACGACACTGCGCAAGCGCCAGCGTCGTCATGTTGTCCTGCTGCGGGTAGTGGGCCTGGTTTTGTTTGTGCCGGTGGCCGCCCTTGTGATCCGTCAGGTGGCCTTTCGCGGTGGACAGCCCCGCAAACCGGAATCTGTTCCCTTTTCGGCTTACGCAGAGACAGCAGAGAATTCCGGTCCGGTGGCTACCCCCGCCGCCGATGCTCCGGTCACCGTGACGGTACGGCCGGCTGACTCGGCGGCCGAAAATGCGGGGCTTTCCGGCATGCCTTCCACAGCGGAGGCATCCAAGCCTGCCGCGCCGGATTCCGACAGTGCCAACAAGCCGGCTCGCCAGATTCTGCCCCAGTATCAGGAGTTGTACCAGGAAAACCCGGATATGGTGGGCTGGCTGACGGTGGAGGCCGCGGGCATTGATTATCCGGTGGTACAGACCCCCGGCGACAACGAATATTATTTGCGCCGCGGATTCGACGGGCTGTACTCGATGGCCGGTACTTTGTTTCTGGATGAACAGTGTAGTCTGTACGACCCTGCCACCGCCAATTGGATCATCTACGGGCACAATATGAATGACGGGTCCATGTTCGGGCAGCTGGCCCTGTATGAGGAGGAATCCTTCTATCAGGAACATCCCACCTTCTCCTTTGACACACTGTATGAGGAGATGGAATTTGAGATCGTCGCGGTCATCTACACCAAGCTGGGAAGTGATTCCCTGCCCTATTATACCTTCTTTGACGCCTCCGATAAAACCGAATGGCAGCAGCGCTACGACGCCGTCATGCAGCGGGAACTGTATGACACCGGCGTGGAGGCACAGTACGGCGACCAGCTGCTGACGCTGTCCACCTGCGGTGACACAAACGAGGACCGCCTTGCGGTGATTGCCAAACGAATCCGCTGAACAAAAATCACAAACAAAAAGCCCCCGCCATGCTGAACTGCCCCATCTTGTGCGGACAGTACAAAAAAGCCCCCTGGCAGGAAATATTAAGTTTTTAGGCGGAGAGGCGTCGCGCCAGCGGCGCCTCTCCCG
>CAJFMB010000044.1 GCA_904390925.1 uncultured Subdoligranulum sp. | reverse complement strand
TCCTTAGCCGTTGATCGCGGTGATTTCCACCTTGGTGTAGGGCTGACGATGGCCCTTGCGGACCATGCTGCCCTTCTTGGGACGATAGGTCAGAATGTTGAGCTTCTTGCCCTTGCCATTCTTGATGACCTTGCCGGTCACGGTAGCGCCTTCCACAACGGGGGCGCCAACCTTGACGCTGCCTTCCTCGCCGACGGCGAGAACGCGGTCGAAGGTGACCTCGGTATCAGCCTCAGCGCCCAGCTTCTCAACGAAGATGCTGTCGCCAACCTTGACGCTGTACTGCTTGCCACCGGTAACGATAACTGCGTACATGTGTAAAACCTCTTTCAAAAAGTCTCGCTGGGGCAGGCGGTGTCCGGATCGGGACACACTTTTCGGGCCCATGCCATGCGGCTTGATTATCATACCATAGAAAAACAGCCGCGTCAAGTGATTTTTTGCCTGTAAAATGCCTTCCCTGCGGATTTTTTGAGCTCTACCCTTTATTTGCCGGAAAGTGGTGTCATCTCGCACATATCCGGCCAGAACCGTTTGGGGCAATGGGTACGCTGGCAGCGCTCGTTGCGGCGTTGCTCGATGGTCAGCGCGTGGAAGAACCGCCGCCACATCTGCTGCCATTCCTCCTCGGCTGCATCCGGCGCCGGGTCATACCGCTCCATCTGCAGATAGCGCACCTCACTGCCGTGGCGCAGCATAGCGACCTTGTGGGTTGCATCCTGGATCAGGAAGTCCTCGTCCGGCAAGCGGCTGCAAAAATGGCCGCGCAGCAAAGGCAGCACAAAGTTTTTGGGGTGAATCACCGCACCCAGCAGATTGCCGCGCTGCTCAAAACGCAGAAATTCCTGGAACAGATGGGCTTCGTTGCAGACGGCCCGCTCCAGTTCCCATGCACCCGCAACATCCGGGTCCCCCAGCATCTGCGCCGCACCGGAACCAATGGCAAAAGCCGTGCGCAGGAACCGGAGCAGGATCAGTTCCTTTTCCGGCGCACCGCTCAGAAAACCGGTGGTCAGCCGGTATTTCACCTGTCCGCCCAGCCGCCCCGCCCCGGCAAATACGCGGCGCGCCTTTTGCTCCTCGGTGAGAATCTGCCGGGGTTCAAACAGGGAGATCTGCTCCTGCTGCGGGGCACAGATGGCAGAAGGAATTTCCCGCCGGGCATAGCTTTCAAACACGCAGCAGAGAAATCCCTGAAAACTGCCGTCATACCGATAGATCACATCCTTCACATCCGCCGCGTAATGCACGTGATCGCCTCCTGTCGCAGTTCGGCAGCCGCTTTCTGCGGGTCCATTCCCTGGTCGGTCAGCTGATGCAGCGCCGGGGCTGCATCCGGCAATGCCTTTGGCAAAAAGGAATCCAGGCTCAGCTGCTGTACCCCCACCCCGAAGGCCTTGGGGTCCACCAGCGCGCCGGCAATTTCCGCCCGGGTCCCGCGGGCGCCCAGATAGCCGTCACAGGTAATAAAATACTGTGCCCGTTTGAGCACAACGCCAATCCGTTTGAGTTCCGGCAAGCCCCGGTGCTGGTGCTTTCTGGCGCGAAGAATGCGCAGCGCGCTTTTGGGGCCGATGCCCGGCACCCGGAGCAATTCCTCCCGGGAGGCACGGTTGACCTCCACCGGGAAGTATTCGGGATGGAGCAGCGCCCAATTGCACTTGGGGTCCAGATACGGATCAAAAATCGGATTGTCCTCGTTGAGCAGCTCCCCTGCCGAGAAATGGTAAAAGCGAAGCAGCCAGTCCGCCTGATACAGGCGATGTTCCCGCAGCAGCGGCGGCCGGGTGGTGAGGGCCGGCAGGCGGGAATCCTGTACCACCGGCAGATACGCCGAGAAGAACACCCGTTTGAGAGAATATTTTTGATACAACGATTCGGTCAGATGCAGAATCTGCCGGTCGCTTTCCGGGGAGGCACCGATGATCATCTGGGTGCTTTGCCCTGCCGGCGCAAACTGTGGTGCCGCATGGTAGCGCTGCAGTTCGCAACGGTTTTGTGCGGTTTCCGAGGCGATCTGACGCATGGGAGCCAGCACGGCAGCCCTCTTTTTGTCCGGGGCCAACCGGTGCAGACTGTCGGCACTGGGCAGCTCAATGTTGACGGAAAGCCGGTCTGCCAACAATCCCAGCTGATGCACCAGCAAGGGGTCAGCCCCGGGAATTGCCTTGGCATGAATATAGCCACGGAAATGATATTCCTCCCGCAAAATGCGCAGTGCAGAGATCATGGCCTCCATGGTCCGGTCAGGGGTTCCCAGCACCGCACTGGACAAAAACAGGCCTTCAATATAATTGCGGCGGTAAAACCCGATGGTCAGCTCCGCCAGTTCCCTGGGTGTGAAGGTGGCACGGGGAATATCATTGGTGCGGCGGTTGACGCAATAGCTGCAATCATAGCAGCAGGCATTGGAATACAGGACCTTCAGAAGCGACACACAGCGGCCGTCCGGCGTAAAGGAATGACAGATTCCTGCTGCGCTGCAGCTTCCCAGGCTTCCATGCCTGCCCGCCCGCTCCACACCGCTGGAGGTACAGGCCACATCATACTTGGCACTGTCAGCCAGAATTTCCAGTTTTTCCGCCAGTTCCATCCATTGCCCCCCTGTATGCCGAAAAAGGTACAAAAAAGAAAGCCCTTCGGCAGATCGGATGTCACACCCGAAGGGCAGCCGTTCCTATTTAGTCCTTATTAACGGTCTTATTATAGCAAATGCATTGCGGCCGACCCGTTTGCAGGCTGATTGTCCACATTATCGGACGCACCGCCTGCTATACTGAATTCAGCAGCCAGGCAAGCAGGCACTTACCACTTGGTCTTGGTTTCCACCACTTTGCCCGCAATATAAAGGTGGTTCAGATCCTCTCCTTTGATGATCAGATCCTCGTAATTGGGATTGAAAGGATGCAGCACCACTGCATTGCCGCGGCGAATGTATTTTTTCAAGGTGCCTTCCCCGTCTGCGCCGTATACCATAACCCCCAGTTCCCCGTTTTCCAGTGTGGACTGGCGATGGACCAACGCCAGATCCCCATCGGAGATCCGAGGCTCCATACTGTCGCCCTTGACCACCAGATAAAAATAACTGGACGGGTCCTTGACACAGGCATACTCGGTGCCGTAATCCTCTTCAAATGCCAGCGCACCGTATCCGGCCCGGACGGTGCCCACCACCGGAATCGGACTTTCCGAGTAGCGGGCCAGTTCACTGCCCACCGGCGGCGTAAAATCCGGTTGCTGGACCCCCAGAAGCATATCGGTGGTGGTCCCGAGCAGCTCGGCCAGGCGGGCAACGGTAGCCGGGTCAGGCGTGGAGCGACCAGTTTCCCACTTTCCGACCGCCTGCTGTGTGACACCCAGCTGGCGGGACAGCTCCGCCTGGCTGAGTTTCTTGTTCTTTCTTGCCTGCTTCAAGCGATCTGAAAACATGGTTTCCAACCTTCCCGGTACATTTCTCATGCACCCTTGTTTCTGGTATTCAGTATACAACTATTTGTGGTATTTGTAAAGTCTGCATTTTGATTTTATGAACTTTTGGTTGTATTTTCCAGCTTGACAACAACTATAAGTTGTTTTATAATAGCATTAGGTTACAACTTTCGGTTGTTATTTTTGTGATTGCCGAGGTTTTCCCCGGCATCACATCCAGGAGGTATCACGTATGAAATTCACTTCCTTCAAACAAATTATCGCCAATTTCCTTTTAATGAGTGAGTTTGTGGCTCTCTTTTTTCTGCTTTGTGCCGCCATTCAGGGGAGCCTTCCGCTGCTGGCAGCACTGGGATATGCGGCAGGTTCCTTCCTTGCCACAAATTTCCTGGCATCCCTTTTGGTAAGCACTTCCTCCCCCCGTCGATCTGCGCCCAATCCCCGTCCAAGACCTTCCGGACGTCCGGCTGTGCGATTGGCCGTGGCGGGTGAACGCCGTCACGTTGCCTGATTTTTGTCCGATCAATGCCTACTTCCCCATCCACGCGTGGATTCTACCTATAACTGCACAAAACCTCCGCTTTTGCCCCCTCGCAAGCAATCCTGCGCCAAAGCAGGTGCAGGCGGGGGTTTTGTGTTGTTGCGCCCCGTGTTATGATACAGATAATAATAAGCACGGCGGCTGCATAGAAATTGTGTAGGCCGCCGGATGGAGGTTACTATGGAGCATTCTGGCAAAAGACTTCTGGAAGTCTGCGTGGACAGCTATGCGTCCGCTATGGCGGCCATTCGGGGCGGCGCCGACCGTCTGGAACTGTGCAGTGCATTATTGGCAGGAGGATTGACCCCCTGGGTGGACCTGTTGCGACAGATCCGGGAGGTCAGCAAGATTCCCATCCGCTGCCTGATGCGACCGCGGCCGGGAGATTTTCTGTATTCTGAAGAAGAAGTGCTTTTGATGCAGCGTCAGATCTGTACCCTGCATACCGCTGGGGCCGACGGATTTGTCGTTGGCATCCTGACACCGGAAGGTCAGCTGGATCTGGGACGGACAGGATTGCTTTGCAAGGCGGCGGAGGGCGCCGGGCTGACGTTGCATCGCGCCATTGATGTGAGCCGTGACCCGCTGCAAACCTGGCAGGATGCCGCGCAACTCGGGATTGACACTGTACTGACCAGCGGTGCGGCTGCCAGTTGCCTGAAGGGACAGGAGACAATCGGACAACTGCTGGACCTCCACGGCAAACATGGCGGTCCTGAGATTCTGATCGGTGCCGGTGTCAACGCGGATGTGATCCGCGGGATGCGCAAAACATTTCCACAGGCGGTCGCGTTTCACATGAGCGGCAAAATCGAAGTGGAGAGCCGGATGCTGTTTCGACGTTCGGATGTTCCCATGGGACTGCCCGGACTGGATGAATGGCATATCCAGCAAACCAGCGAGTCCGCAGTTCGTGCGGCAAGAAAAGCACTGGACGCTATCCCTTAAACACAGTTCACCCCCATCGGGATAAAACGCTGAGCAGAATATTTATGCACGTTTTGTACATATATTTCAGATGGAATACATCGGTATTTATATGCCATTTTTTACCATTTCACGTTTTTGTTCCAAATGTTCTGTGAAAATACAGTCGCCAACATGGAATGCATGATTTTTGCCAAAATTTTAGCCAATGCCAGGCATTACTTTTTGGTAATTCAACCAATCTTGCGAATTTTCTCTTTCTTTTTTGTTACGAATATGTTACTGTAATTTTAACAAAGCGTTCAGGGCGCAGGAACCAGACAACCCTGAATTTTGTGAACGTTGACACGAGAGAATATTTGGAGGATTGTCCTATGATGAAACAATTGCAAAAGCTGGGCAAAGCTTTGATGCTGCCCGTAGCTGTGCTGCCAATCTGCGGCATTCTGATGGGCATCGGTTATGCCCTGTGCCCCTCTACCATGCAGGGCGGCGAAGTTGTGGGTGTGGCCCAGACCATCGGTTTCTTCCTGGTGAAGGCCGGCGGTGCCCTGATCGACAACATGCACATTTTGTTCGCCGTCGGCGTGGCGGTTGGCCTGGCCGACGACCATGACGGTACCGCATCCCTGGCCGGCATGGTATCCTATCTGATGATTACCAAGCTGCTGATCTGCACCGTTGGAACCGACCCCGAAACCGGCGAAGCCCTGGTTTCCGGTGTTCCGGCCACTCTGCTTCCCGGCTGGGCCGGCACTGAAGTGAACGGCATGGCCTTCAGCAAAATCGAAAACGCTTTCATCGGTATTATTGCTGGTGTCATTGGCGCCATCTGCTACAACAAGTTCAAGAACACCAAGCTGCCCGATGCGCTGGCCTTCTTCAGCGGCAAGCGCTGCGTCGCCATTGTGACTGCTGTGGTTTCCATTATCACTGCTGCCATTCTGCTCTTCCTGTGGCCCCTCATCTTCGGTGCTCTGGTTGCTCTGGGCAACGCTATCGTCAGCCTGGGCGGCATTGGTGCCGGTATCTACGCGTTCCTGAACCGTCTGTTGATTCCCACCGGTCTGCACCACGCACTGAACAACGTCTTCTGGTTTGACACCATCGGCCTGGGTGATCTGAAGAACTTCTGGGCCGGCAAGGTGACCGGTGACATCGGCACCATGGGTACTGTGATCAACTGGGATCTGGGCATGTACATGTCCGGCTTCTTCCCCTGCATGATGTTCGGTATTCCCGGTGCAGCAGCAGCCATGATCGTGACCGCCAAACCGGAAAAGCGCAAGGTTGCTTTTGGTCTGGTTGGCTCCGCTGCCCTCTGCGCTTTTGTCTGCGGCGTTACCGAGCCCTTTGAGTTCGGCTTTATGTTCCTGGCATTCCCGCTGTACGTTGTCTATGCCCTGCTGTACGCCATCTTCACCATCATCACCTACTACGTCGGTTTCCGTGCAGGCTTCAGCTTCTCCGCTGGCTTGACCGACCTGGTCTTCTCGTATACATTGCCGGCAGCCAGAAACACCTGGATGATCATTCCTCTGGGTATTGCCGCCGCGGTTGTCTTCTTCGTGGTCTTCTACTTTGCCATCAAGATCTTCGATCTGAAGACCCCCGGTCGTGAGGATGACGAAGTTGACACCACTGCCACTGCACAGCTGGCGAACAATGAGTTTACCTCGATTGCTGCCAATGTGCTGGCTGCCATCGGCGGCAAGGACAATGTGACTGGTGTTGACTACTGCGCTACCCGCCTGCGCTTCGATGTGAAGGATTCCGGCCAGGTGGATGACAAAGCAGTCAAATCTGCAGGCGCTGCCGGTGTGATCAAACCGGGCAAGACCGCTGTGCAGGTTGTGATTGGCCCCAAAGTTCAGTTTGTGTATGATGAACTGAAGAAGATGCTGTAAGACAGCATCCCTCTGTGGCGAGTTCTGGTTCCTCCCACAGAATTTCCGCCGCGGGCGGGCTGGCGCCCGTCCGCGGCATTTCTGCTATCTTCCGATTGTCTGTTCTATCTTCCCTGCCCGTTATGGAAAGATTCTATCCCCTATTTTTACAAATCAAAGGAGAGCTTTTCCCATGAAAATCATTCGTGCAAAAGATTACAAGGACATGTCCCGCAAAGCAGCCAACATTATCTCGGCTCAGGTCATCATGAAGCCCAACTGTGTGCTGGGCCTTGCCACCGGTGGCACCCCTGTGGGCACCTACAAACAGCTGATTGACTGGTACAACAAGGATGATCTGGATTTTTCCGAGGTCACCACCGTCAACCTGGACGAGTACCGTGGCCTTCCCCGTGAGAATCCCCAGAGCTACTGGAGCTTCATGCATGACAATTTCTTCAACTATGTAAATGTCAATCCGGACCGCATCAATCTGCCGGACGGCACCAATATGGACGCAGACGCCGAATGCAAGCGCTATGATCAGGTGATCCATGATGTGGGCGGCATTGATCTGCAGCTGCTGGGCATCGGCCATGACGGTCACATCGGCTTCAACGAGCCGGGCGCCGCTTTTGAGCTTGGCACCCACTGTGTCAACCTGACCCAGGAGACCATCGAGGCCAACAAGCGTTTCTTCGACGGCAATGTGGATCTGGTACCCAAGCAGGCCTATACCATGGGCATCAAGACCATTATGCAGGCCCGGAAGGTCCTGATGGTGGTCAACGGCGTCGGCAAGGCAGAAATCGTCAAGAAAGCCTTCTTCGGGCCCGTCACGCCTGAGGTGCCGGCCTCCATCCTGCAGATGCACCCCGACTTCATCCTGGTGGGCGATGCCGAGGCACTGAGCCTGATCTGAGGCATCGCCGAAAGCGAGGAAATTCCCATGATTATCAAAAATGCAACTGTATTTACCCCGCAGCATACATTTGCCAAGGGGGACATTATCATCCGTAACGGGCGGATTGTCTTCGGTGCAACGCCTCAATTGAACGAGGAAGTCATTGACGCAGAGGGCCTGTATGCTTTGCCCGGCCTGGTGGACCTGCATTTTCACGGGGCGGTCGGTTACGACTTCTGCGACGCCACCGAGGAAGCCATCCAGGCTTTGGCGGATTTTGAGGCCAGCAAAGGCGTGCTGGCCATCTGCCCCGCCACCATGACCTACAGCGAAGAAATTCTGGGCGGCATTATGGATGCCGCAGCAGCTCACAAAAACGGCAAGGGTGCAGACCTGGTCGGCATCAATATGGAAGGTCCCTTCATCAGCCCGGACAAGATCGGTGCCCAGAACCCGAAATATCTGCATCACGCCGACGTGGGCATGTTCCGCCGCCTGCAGGAGCGCTCCGGCGGCCTGATCAAGCTGGTGGACATAGCCCCCGAGGAGGATGGCGCCCTGGATTTCATCCAACAGTGTCATGACGAGGTGCGGATTTCCATTGCACACACCTGCACCGACTACGATACCGCCAAGAAAGCCTTTGCCGCTGGTGCCTCCCACATGACCCATCTCTACAATGCCATGCCCGGCATCACCCACCGTGCCCCCGGCCCCATCATCGCGGCGCTGGAGGATGGCGCGGAGGTGGAACTGATCACCGACGGTGTACATATCCATCCCGCCATGGTCCGGTTCACCTTCCGGGTTTTCGGTGACGACCATGTTGTCCTGATTGCTGACAGCATGATGGCCTGTGGTCTGCCGGACGGCCAGTACAGTCTGGGCGGACAGGCCGTCACGGTGCGGGGTCCTGTTGCCACGCTGACCGAGCACCCCGGTGTCATTGCCGGCAGCGCAACCTGTCTGTATGACTGTATGCGCCGTGCAGTACTGGACATGGATGTGCCGCTGGCAAGTGCTGTGCGTGCCGCCTCCGAGAATCCGGCCAGAAGCATCGGTGTGGAAAGCGACTACGGTTCCTTGGCTCCCGGGCGCTACGGCAATGTGATCCTGGCGGATCATCAGTTGAACATCCAGAAGGTGATCCAAAAAGGTCATATTATCGCAGGTTAATTGTTCTGCATTGTTGTCCTGTGTCAATGATTTGACAAATGGCCTAAAAAAGATCACTTTCCACTTGCGAAACGCCGCGCATTCGTATATAATAGACTTTATACAGAGTATTAGCGGCGCCAAATCCCAGGTTGCCGACTGTCAAAGGGGGTTATTGCCATGGCTGTTTCCGAGCCGACCGCAATTTTTTCCATTCGGGATGAAAAGGACGAGGAAATCAAAAAGGTCGTCCTTCAGGTGTACAGTGCACTGGAGGAAAAGGGCTATAACCCCATCAACCAGCTTGTCGGATATATCCTGTCGGAGGACCCCACCTACATCACCACCTACAAGAATGCCCGTGCGCTGATCCGCCGCATTGACCGCGATGATCTGTTGCAGGCGCTGGTGCGGGATTATGTCCGTTCCTGATCATTTATCTGCATCCTGAAGCGAAAGACCAGACTGCTGTTGCAGTCTGGTCTTTTTTTGTAAAATTTCCGCCGGGAGAGCAAAACGATACAGTTCGGATACATCCCTGTGCGAATATAAAATCAGAAATCCGGCACACTAAACATTGTTCCGTTGCTGAGTCTTTTTTCAGGAGGTCTGCTGCGATGTCCAAACATTCTTCTGCGCCCCGCGCCGCCCTTGGTCCTGTTCCCGATTCCGCTCCCCTGATCTACGGGGAAGATGCCTTCGCCATGGTCAACCGTCACCATGAGGAGTTCAAGGCACTGCGCCGCAAGGCCATGGCCGAACAGCAGGAAAGACGGGAGCAGTCTTGATTGTTACCTTTTCCAGTCTCCCCTCCCCCAACGCAAGCGCCCCGCACAGGCCTGGAAATCCGGCTGTGCGGGGCGTTTTGTTTGTGGTCAAGAAAACATCAGGACTCGGCAAAGAAAGCATTCTGCACCGCGCAGAGCACGGCGGCACGGCCTGCGGTGAAGTTGACGCCGCCCTGCAGATAACAGGTATAGGGCGGGCGCAGCGGGCCGTCACAGCTCAGCTCAATGGTACTGCCCTCGGTAAAGCTGCCGGACGCCATAATGACCTTGTCGGTGTAACCCGGCTCATCGGCGGGTTCCGGGGTGACGAAGCTGTCGATGGGGCTGCCCTTCTGGATGCCGGTGCAGAAGCCCTGCAGGGCCGCCGCACTGCCGGAATCAAAGCAGGTGACAATGTCGTTGTGCTCATCGGTATAGCGGGGCACCGGGTGGACACCGCACAGCTCCAGCAGGCACTGGGCATAGATGGCAGTCTTGACCGCCTCGCAGACCACGCCAGGGGCGTAGTAGAAGCCAAGGAAGGTATCCCGCAGCGAGTCCTGGGTGCAGCCCAGATCCTTGCCGATTCCAGGGGCGGTAAACCGGTGACTGATCTTCTCCACCAGATCGGCACGGCCGGCAATGTAGCCGCCGGTGGGGGTGATGCCGCCACCGGGATTCTTGATGAAGCTGCCGGCCATCACATCCGCCCCCACTGCCAGCGGTTCCCGCGTCTGGGTGAACTCGCCGTAGCAGTTGTCCACAAAGACAATAATGTCCGGATTGACGGCGCGGGCCGTACGGATGACCTTCTCGATGGTCTCCAGCGAAAAGGCATTGCGCTGGGTATACCCGCGGCTGCGCTGGATATGCAGCACCTTGGCCGCCGGAGCTTTTTGGGCAATGCCGTTGTAGTCCGGCATCCTGTCGGCAGTCAGGGGGACCTCGTCATACAGGACGCCGAACTCCCGCAGGGTACCACAGCCCTTGTCCGCCTCCCCCAGACCGATGACGCCTTCCAGCGTGTCGTAGGGGCGGCCGGTGGCGGCCAGCAGTGTATCGCCAGGACGCAGCAGCCCAAACAGCGCCACTGCGATGGTGTGGGTGCCGCTCATGAACTGGGGACGCACCAGAGCATCCTCGGCGCCCATGGCCTTGCTGAATACCTCCTCCAGTTTGTTGCGGCTGTCATCCCAGACGCCGTAGCCGGAAGACCCCCAGAAATGCCGGGCCTCGACCCCGCAGTCGGTGAAGGCGCGCAGCATCTTCAGCTGGTTGTAATCCCGGATGTGCTCGGTGGCCGCAAACTGCTCAGCACAAAGCTGCATTGCCTTTTCGTCCAGGGCCAGAACCTGCGGCTTGATATCATAAAACTGTTCGATCATGCGTTATACTATCCTTACCGTATATTTTGAATTGAATTATCCATTTCGTTTTGCATCTTTGTACAGATTCAGCCCGTCCCAGGGCACATAGCCCAGTTTCTGGTAGAAATCCACGTTGTGGGCTTCACTGAGAAAAACACACTGCCATCCCCGCACCGTCAGCGCGTTGGAGATGGCCAGCACCAGCCAGCTGCCCAGTCCGCGGCGGCGGTAGCAGGGCGCGGTGCAGAGCAGCGAAAGATATGCCTGCCCGGCGAAGAGTGCGTCGGCACCGACGGTGGCGGCCAACTGGCCGCGGGCATCCCGCAGTCCCCACAGCCGGGCCAGACCATGGTTTACTGCGGTACAGGTCCGGGAATAAAACCCGTCCCGGTCTGCGGCGCTGTAGGGGAACAGAAGGCTCGCCGCAGCACCGGCCCCCAGGTCGGTATCCAGCGCAAAGCCCTGGGGCAGCGGCGGCTGAGGCAGCGTCCGGCCGGGCGGCAGACAATATCCCCTCTCCCGCCCGGCCAGGCGGAAATCGGTGGCCGGGTCCCGGGCAGCAGTATAGAGGTTTTCCACCCCCACGAACCGCAGAAAACTGGCCAGCTCCTCCGGGTCATCGGGGGCGCCGGCCAGCCAGGCAGAATTGCTGCTCACCGAAAGTGCCGCCTCCCCTGCCAGAAACAGCCGCACCGGGGCGCCGGGATTGTCTGCCCAGAGGGTCAGATCCCGGCCCAGCAGCGCGTGCAGCAGCGGATCACGGCGGGCAGCAGCAAGAAACTGCCGTTTTTGTGCCAGTGTATGGACGGTGACAATCATGCTTTCTCGGGCAGCGCATTGACGATGCGCTTGTAATCCCGACCGCGTACCTCAAAATTGGGATACAGGTCGAAGGAGGCAGATGCCGGCGACAGGCTGACAATATCCCCCGGCACAGCGGAGTCACGGGCCTGCTCCACCGCATCCTGCATGTTGGTGGCGTGGCGGATCACCAGATCGCTCTCGGCAAAGCCGGGGCATTCCCGGACAGCCTTCTCGATGCGGGGTGCCGTGGCACCCATCAGGATCAGCGTCTTGACATGGGCAAGGATTTCCGGGGCCAGCGGCTCGTAGGGGATGTGTTTGTCATAACCACCGGCGATCAGGATGATCTTGCGGTCAAAGCTGCGCAGGCCGGCAATGGTGCGGGTGGGGCTGGAAGCGATGGAGTCGTTGTAATACTGCACGCCGTCCAGCAGACGCACCGGCTCGATCCGGTGTTCCACACCAGTGAAGGTGGAGCCAACCTGGCGCATGACCTCGACGGGGACACGGCCCCAGACCGCGGCAATGGCGGCCAGCAGGTTTTCCACATTGTGCAGGCCGCGGAGTTTGACCTCGGCGCGGGGCAGCACCGGCGTCACCACGCCGTTCTCTGCGTAGCAGAGGGTATCGTCGGAAGCGCGCAGGAAGGCACCGTTATCGGTCTCGTGCAGGCGGGTGAACCAGACCTGCTCACCCTTGCAATCCTTGGCCATGCCGCGGGTGATGTCGTTTTCGTACCCCAGGACGGCACGGCAGGGGGGTTCCTGCCACAGCAGGATATTGCGCTTGGCGTCAATATACTCCTGCATATCCTTGTGGTGGTCCAGATGGTTGGGGGTGACGTTGGTCACCACAGCCACCTTGGGGGACCGGTGCATGCTGATCAGCTGGAAGCTGGACAGCTCCACCACAGCCACGGCATCCGGCGTCACATCTCCCAGCTGGGGCAGCAGTGCGGCACCGATATTGCCACCCAGGAAAACCTTGCGGCCGGCGGCCTCGAACATTTTGGAAATCAGGGTGGTGGTGGTGGTCTTGCCATCGGAGCCGGTCACAGCCACAATCTCGCAGGGGCAGAACTCAAAGAACAGCTCCACCTCACTGGTGACCATCGCGCCGGCCTGCTTGGCCGCCTGCAGCGGTGCCTTGAAGTACTCATAACCGGGGGTGCGCATGATGATATCCTGCCCCACAAACCCATCAGTATAGTTTTTGCCCAGGCTCAGGTGGACGTTCAACCGGCGCAGTGTGTCGGCATAGTCGCCGAAGGCTTCCAGCGATTCCTTCTGGTCACAGAGGGTCACATCGGCACCCATGGCCACAAACTGTTCAATGCACTGTTTGTGGCTGACGCCGGCCCCGATAAAGGCAACTTTTTTGCCCTGAATCAATTGTTTGAGCTGTTCAACAGGCTGCATGAAAATTCCTCCTTTGGCGCCAGGCACGGCAGGCCGGGAAACACTTCCCCGCCCCGCGGTGCCCGGGACTGGCCGTAGCACGGCCTTGCAGCAATCGGGAACCGTCAGGCCGGTCCCCTACCCCTAGATTATATACGTCCGTCCCGGCAAAGTAAACAGCCGGGCAGGAAATTGTGACGGCATGGCAGCGGAAGCTTGCCGCGGCGCAGAAAAGCGGCCTGTGACGCCACAGGCCGCTCGAAATGCAGTTGCAGGGATCAGTTCTGGCCGCCCATGGGAATGCCGTGCTTTTCCAGCAGGGCGCGGATCTTGACGATGGGATCGATGATGCTGCTGACACTCTTGTCATGGTTGATGGCAGCGATGAAGTAGGCGGTGTACTTGGACACATCCACGTCAAAGTACCATTCACGCTCCAGCAGCTGCGGCGTGCGGTAGGTCAGGTTGGTGCCCAGCACAGCCGAGATGATGCCGTCGGAGTAGGCCTTGTCGAACTTCTCCAGGCCGGAGGTGAACAGCGGGAAGGTGGCGCAGGTAAAGATCTTGCGGGCACCACGCATCTTCAGCTCGTAGGCGATGTCCAGCATGCTCTCGCCGGAGGCGATGATGTCATCGGCAATGAAGACATCCATGCCCTCCACGCTCTCGCCCAGGTACTCATGGGCGACGATGGGGTTGCGGCCATTGACCACGCGGCTGTAATCGCGGCGCTTGTAGAACATGCCCAGGTTGCAGCCCAGCACGCTGGAATAGTACATGTTGCGGTTCATTGCGCCCTCGTCGGGAGAGACGATCATGAAGTGCTCCTTGGAGAAGTTCACATCCGGCACATGATGCAGCAGGCACTTGAGCACCTGGTAGGTGGGCATGACATTGTCAAAGCTCATCAGGGGGACTGCATTCTGCACGCGGGGGTCATGGGCATCGAAGGTGATGATATTCTTGACGCCCATGGCACGCAGCTGCTGCAGGGCGTAGGCGCAGTCCAGGCTTTCGCGGCTGACGCGGCGATGCTGACGGCCACCGTACAGGCTGGGCATGATGACGGTGATGCGGTGTGCACGACCGGAGGAAGCCTGGATCAGGCGGATCAGGTTCTGGAAATGGTCGTCGGGAGAGAGATGATTCTCGTAACCGAACAGCTTGTAGGTGACGCTGTAATTGCCCGGATCAACGAAGATAAACAGGTCGTCGCCACGGGTGGAAGCCTTGACCAGACCCTTGGCATCGCCCGACTGGAAGCGGGGGCAATCCGACGGAATGATGAAGGTGTCCACATTCAGGCCAACTTCCTTGGCCCAGCGCACCAGGTGTCCATCCACCAGGCGGGTCAGTTCCTCAGCGCCAGGGCAGGCAATCAAGCCAAGATCTGCAATGGCATCCTCTTTCGCAAAAAAGTCGCGCGGACCCAGATTCTGTTCGTCCATGTTTTACTCCTTCTCTGTTTTTTTGCACCAATGCTGTCTGTCTGATCCCCTGATCAGACAGTCTTTTCCACTCTTCATGAAAACTGCTTGAACAGATACCGTTTTTCCGATTTTGCGGGGAATTGCAGCAGGCACAGAACTCCCTCGCCAATCAAGCTTATTGTAACACAGCTGCGCGATAAAATCAGCATTTGTCCGCACATTTTGCACCGATTTTCGACATTTTGTCACCTTGCACATTGCATTTTCGGGCTGCTCGGATTATTTCTGTCTTTTTTTACAAAATGTTCAATTTGTGTTTCACTGAAAGACGGATTCAAGCCGGAAAGTGGGTCCGCTTTTCTTCTGACGCGAGGTTCCTCTGTTGTCCAGGCAACAATAGTGCATAGCCATGGCAAACTGAAAACACAAAAAAGCAGGTGCACCGTCCTGCAAAGAACAGTGCACCTGCATACCCGCATCAGCTGCGGGAGCTTGTTTTGTCAGCGGTCAGGGCGTATTGCTCAGACCAGCTCGATGATGGCCATCTCGGCAGCGTCGCCGCGGCGCATACCCGTCTTGATGATGCGGGTGTAGCCGCCGTTGCGGTCAGCGTACTTGGGGCCATACTCATCGATGACCTTCTTGGCCACATCTTCCTTGGTGATGTAGGAGAAGACCTGACGCTTTGCGTGCAGTTCCTCTTTCTTGCCAAGGGTGACCATCTTCTCGGCCATGGAACGAACTTCCTTGGCGCGGGCGACAGTGGTCTCGATCTTGCCGTTCTCAAACAGATAGGTCACCATTGCGCGCAGCATTGCCTTGCGGCTGTCGGTGGCACGGCCAAGTTTTCTAGTACCGGGCATTCCGTTTCACTCCTTTGTATTGATAGCCTGCCATGGGGCGGGCGTCCGGCGCAAGAGCCGGCTGCGCTGCAGTTCTGCGGCGCAATTGGCCTTACCGGGCCAGGATGTTACTCGTTGTCGTCATGGGAAAGGGAGAAGCCCAGGCTTTCCAGCTTTGCCATAACCTCTTCCAGGCTCTTGCGGCCCAGGTTGCGGACCTTCATCATCTCGTCCTCACTCTTGCTGACGAGATCGCCGACGGTGTTGATACCGGCGCGCTTGAGGCAGTTGAAGGAACGGACCGACAGATCCAGTTCTTCAATGGTCATCTCCAGCGCCTTTTCCTTGCCCTTTTCGTCGTTTTCCACCATGATCTCGGTCTCGGCCGCTTCATCACAGAGATTGACGAACAGGTTCAGGTGCTCGGTCAGCACGCGGGCCGCCAGGCTCAGCGCTTCCTGCGCCGAGATAGTGGCATCGGTCCAGACCTCAATGGTCAGTTTATCATAGTCGGTGATCTGGCCGACACGGGTGTTTTCCACCGCGTAGTTGACCTTCAGCACCGGGGTGTAAATGCTGTCGACGGGCAGGGTGGTAATGTCGTTCTTTTCGATGATCGCCTGTTTGTTGCGCTCGGCCGGAACATAACCGCGGCCCTTGTCGAACGTAAGCTCCATCACGAGTTTGGCGCCCTCGCCCAACGTGGCGATGTGCCAGTCGGGGTTCAGGATCTCGAGGTCATCGCCTGCCTTGATGCTGCCGGCGGTGACTTCGCAGGGGCCGGCTGCCTCAACGCGGACAGTGCGGGGGCCGTCGCCGTAGATCTTGGCGGCAATGCCCTTCAGGTTCAGAACGATCTCGGTGACATCTTCCTTGACGCCCTCGATGGTCGAGAACTCATGGACCACACCGTCGATCTTGACACTGGTGACTGCGACACCGGGCAGCGAGGACAGCAGCACACGACGCAGGCTGTTGCCCAGCGTGGTGCCGAAGCCGCGCTCCAGCGGTTCCACAACGAACTTGCCGTAACGGCCGTCCGGGGAAAGGTTGACCATCTCGATCTTGGGGCGTTCAATCTCCATCATAAAAACCCTCCTTGATCACCGGCATGACGCCGGTTTTTGTCAGCCTGCCTGAACCTGCGGCCAGAAGCCGCAGCCGCCGAATGAGGCGGGATTGGTCAGGCAGCCGTATGGGTAAAACTCGGTCAGGTGGCAGAGGATTACTTGGAGTACAACTCGACGATCAGGTGCTCCTCGATCGGCACATCGATGTCCTCGCGGACAGGCAGCTTGGTGACGGTACCCTTCAGAGAGCCCTTCTCACGATCGAGCCACTGGGGCAGCAGCACGACGGGAGCGTCCTCACCGGTCAGCTTGGAGAACTTGACCGAAGAACGGCTGGACTCGGCAACCTCGACGACATCGCCGGCCTTGACCAGGTAGGAAGGAATGTTGACCTTCTTGCCGTTGACGGTGAAGTGAGCGTGGCTGACCAGCTGACGAGCCTCGCGGCGGGTAGCGGCAAAGCCCAGACGGTAGACGACGTTGTCCAGACGGCGCTCCACCAGGATCAGCAGGTTGTCGCCGGGACGGCCGGGCATACGGGTAGCCTTCTCGTAGTAGGTGTGGAACTGACGCTCCATAATGCCGTAAACAAACTTGACCTTCTGTTTCTCGGCCAGCTGCTGGGCATACTCACTCTTCTTCTTTCTCATCTGGCCGCCGGGGTTACGGTTGGTGTGCTTCTTCGCATAACCCATAACAGCAGGAGAAATGCCCAGGGCACGGGCGCGCTTGGCGATCGGCTGAGTATTTTTAGCCATAAGTCAGTTTCTCCTTTCGGTTAAATGCGGCGGCGCTTCGGGGGGCGGCAGCCGTTGTGGGGGATCGGGGTGACATCGCGGATCAGGGTGACCTCCAGACCAGTAGCCTGCAGGGCGCGGATCGCGCTTTCACGTCCGGAACCGGGGCCCTTGACATAGACCTCAACGGTCTTCATGCCGTGCTCCATCGCAGCCTTGGCAGCAACCTCAGCAGCACTCTGGGCAGCGAACGGCGTGCTCTTGCGGGAGCCGCGGAAGTTCAGCGCACCAGTGCTGGCCCAGGAAACAGTATTGCCCTGCGTGTCAGTGATGGTGACGATGGTGTTGTTGAACGTGCTCTGAATGTGAGCAGCGCCGGCACTGATATTTTTGCGTTCCTTCTTCTTGGTGCGGGTTTTCGCACTGGATTTCGTAGCAGCCATTTCAGTTCCTCCTTACTTCTTC
>CAJFMB010000043.1 GCA_904390925.1 uncultured Subdoligranulum sp. | reverse complement strand
CCCACATCGACGTGGCCTGGTGGTGGACCGTCGCCCAGACCGAGGAAAAGGCCTGCCGCAGCTTCTCCACCGTGCTGCGCCTGATGGAGCAGTACCCCAACTACAAGTTCATGTCCAGCCAGCCCCAGCTGTACGTCTTTCTGAAGGCCCGCTATCCCGAACTGTTTGAGCAGATCAAGCAGCGGGTGGCCGAGGGCCGCTGGGAGCCGGAAGGCGGCATGTGGGTCGAGGCCGACTGCAACCTGACCAGCGGCGAAAGCCTGGTGCGTCAGTTCATCTACGGCAAGCGCTTCTTCAAGGATGAATTCGGCGTGGACAACCGCATTCTGTGGCTGCCCGACGTGTTCGGCTACTCCGGCGCGCTGCCCCAGATCATGAAGCAGTGCGGCATTGACTACTTCATGACCACCAAGCTGGCCTGGAACCAGATCAACAAGATGCCCTACGACACCTTTATGTGGCGCGGCATTGACGGTTCCGAGATCCTGACCCACCTGGTCACCACCCTGGACCTGGGCCAGGACCCCACCAAGAACTTCTTTACCACCTACAACGGACAGCTGCATCCTGACGCCATCATGGGCGGCTGGCAGCGCTACCAGCAGAAGGACATCAACAACGATATCCTGATCTCCTACGGCTACGGCGACGGCGGCGGCGGTCCCACCCGCGAAATGCTGGAGACCTCCATCCGTATGGAGAAGGGCATCGAGGGCATCCCCAAGGTCCGTCAGGCCTTTGCCCGCACCTTCTTTGATGATCTGAAGGAGCGTGTGTCCGGCAACCGCCGTCTGCCCACCTGGGAGGGCGAACTCTACTTCGAGTATCACCGCGGCACCCTGACCTCCATGGCCCGCAACAAGCGCGCCAACCGCAAGTCGGAACTGGGCATGATGGACCTGGAACTGCTCAGCGTGCTGACCGCCGCCAAGCTCGGCTATCCCAAGGATGAGCTGGACAAGATGTGGCGTCAGATCCTGATCAACCAGTTCCACGACATTCTGCCCGGCTCCTCCATCCACGAGGTGTACGAGGTCACCAAGGCCCAGTATGCCGCCCTGGCGGAGAAACTGTCCGGCATGATCGGCGAGCGCCTGGCCGCCCTGACCCCCGCCGGCGATGGCGTGACGGTGTTCAACACCACCGGCTTTGCCCGCAACGACGTGGTCACCCTGCCCGGCGTGGAGGCCGAGGCCCTGGCCGACGAGACCGGCCGCACCTACCCGGTGCAGAAGACCGCCGACGGCGCCGTGGTCTACCTGGAAAACCTGCCGTCCAAGGGCCGCAAGGGCTTTGCCAAGGTCGCCAGCGCGGCAGCAGCGTCCCCCTTCACCCTGTCCGCCGACAGCCACACCCTGGATACCCCCTTCTACACCGTCCGCTTTGACGAGACCGGCCGCATCGCTTCGATGTTCGACAAGGATGCCCGCCGCGAAGTTTTCCAGGACGGCCAGACCGGCAACGCCATGCGGGTCTTTGAGGACAAGCCCATCTACTACGACAACTGGGACATCGACAACTTCTATACCGAGAAGTTCTGGGAAGTCACCGACCTGAAGGAGTTCACCTGGACCGAGAACGGCCCGGTGCGCGCCACCCTGCATCTGGTCCGCAACTTCAGCCACTCCACCATCTGCCAGGACATCCACTTCTACGCCAACCTGCGCCGGGTGGACTTTGTCACCACCGTGGACTGGCACGAGCACCAGAGCCTGCTGAAGGTTTTCTTCCCCGCCAACGTCCACACCGATCAGGCCACCTTCGAGATCCAGTACGGCAACCTGACCCGCAAGACCTTCTCCAACACCAGCTGGGACCGCGCCCGCTTCGAGAGCTGCGGCCAGAAATGGTGCGATGTGTCGGAAGGCCACTACGGCGTCAGCGTGCTCAACGACTGCAAGTACGGCCACTCGGTCAAGGACGGCTGCATCGGCCTGACGCTGATCAAGTCCGGCATTGAGCCCAACCCGGTCACCGACCAGGAAGTCCACCACTTCACCTACGCGCTGTTCCCCCATCAGGAGGGCTGGCAGGCCGGCGGCACTGTCCGGCAGGCCTTCTTCCTCAACCAGCCGGCCCTGGTCACCGCAGGCGGCACCGCCAATGCCGGCGAGAGCCTGGCCAGCGTGGATGTGCCCAATGTGGTGCTGGAGACCATCAAGCAGGCAGAGGACGGCGACGGCGTGATCCTGCGTATGTACGAGTGCGAGAACGCCCTGACCCCGGTCACCCTGACCTGGGCAAAGCCCTTCACCAGCGCCGAGGCCGAGAACTGCATCGAGCAGAAGACCGGCGAGGTGGAGGTCAGCGGCAACCAGATCCGCTTTACCATCAAGCCTTACGAGGTCAAGACCATCCGCATCCGGTAATCCATCTCTTTTCTTCCGGCGGGATGCCGGAGAAACGGAACTTTTTCCACAATTGAACAATGCCCCATACCGGGGCAAGGCAGCAACCGCACGGGATCGGGAAACTATTTCCCGGTCCCGTTTTTGCTGCCGGGAGGAAACAATATGGACCTGCTTCCAAAGCCGAAGGAACAAGCCCTTCAGACCGGGGAATACACCCCCACCATTCACACCCGGATCATGCTGGCCGCAGACACCGCCCCCGGGGCGCTGCTCTACGCCCAGATGCTGCAGCAGACCATCGCAGACCAGGCGGGCCTCAGCCTGGACATCTGCCGGGGCTGCGCCCGTGACGGGGACATCGCCTTGACCATCGACCCCCAGCTGCCCGCCGGGCATTACCGGCTGACCGTAGCCGCCGACGGCATTCTGCTGGCCGCCGGGGATGACGAGGCGCTTTGCAACAGCGTGCAGACGCTGCGCCAGCTGTTTGATCTGTCCGGCGCCGTGCTGTCGGCCCGCACCATCCACGACTGGCCGGACATGGCCACCCGCGGCTACTACTTCGACTGCTCCCGCGGCCGTGTCCCCAAGCTGAGCTTCCTGAAACAGGTGGCCGACCGGCTTTGCCGCTACAAGATCAACCAGTGGCAGCTCTACATCGAGCACACCTATCTGTTCCGCGACCTGTCCGAGGCCTGGCGGGACGACACCCCGCTGACCGCCCAGGAGATCCTGGAACTGGACGACTACTGCGCCGCCCGCCACATCGAGCTGGTGCCGTCGCTGTCCACCTTCGGGCACATGTACAAAATCCTGTCCACCAAGACCTGCTGCGATCTGTGCGAGCTGGAGGACTCGGAAAAAATCCCCTTCAGCTACACCTACGCCGGCGCCCACCACACGCTGAACGTCTCCAACCCCGACTCGCTGGCCTTTGTCAAGCGGCTGATCGACGAGTACCGCCCCCTCTTCCGCACCAACAAGTTCAACATCTGCGACGACGAGACCTTTGATCTGGGCAAGGACCGCAGCCGCAGCCTGGCCGAGCAGGAGGGCGTTCAGGCGCTCTATGTCCGCCATGTCAAGGCGCTGTGCGAGTACATTGTGGCCCAGGGCGGCATTCCCCAGTTCTGGGGCGACATCATGTGGCGCTTCCCCGAGAGCTGCCGCGAGCTGCCCAAGGAGACCATCTGCCTGAACTGGGGCTACCTGCCCAACCAGCGGGAGAACGAGATCCGCGACATTGCCGCCAGCGGCATCACCCAGTATGCCTGCCCCGGCTGCTGCACCTGGAACTGCTGGATGCCGCTGATGGACTACGCCTACAAGAACAACCGGGTGATGGGTGGCCACGCCCGCAAGTACCACGCGGTGGGCATCCTGAACACCGACTGGGGCGATTACGCCCACATCAACGACCCGCGGCTGAGCGTGCCGGGGATTCTGTACGGCGCCGCCTTCTCCTGGAACGCCGACGAGGTTTCCTTTGAGGAGATCAACGAGGCCATCAGCCGGCTGGAATACGGCGATGCCTCCGGCCGCCTGGCAGGTGCCATGGCAAAGCTGGCCGACCACCACGAGATCTTTGACTGGTCCCATGCGGTCAACTGGATCGAGGCCACCGACGACCGCCGCCCCGAGATTCTGGCCCAGGTGGAGATGAGCCGGGTTCCCGCCGCCAATGCCGCGGTGGCCGATGCCCGCAGCGAGATTCTGGCCACCGCCCGCACCCTGCCTGCCGGACACAAGGAGATGGTCCAGCTGCTGTGTGTGGTGGCGGACAGCATCACCCTGTGGAACGACATCGGCGCTTATCTGGCAGGCGAACACACCGCCGGCGACCAGGCCGGCACCGCGCTGGCCTGCCGGCTGGAACAGTGGTTCTACCGCTACCGGCTGGAATGGGACAAGACCAGCCGGGTATCCGCCACGCCACGCCTGATCCGCCTGATGAACGCCTGGGCCGACTGCCTGCGCGGCCGCGCCTACGGCACCGTGCAGGCGCCCGGCATCCGGACCTGAGCAGAGGAGTCCTTTTCCCATGCGCCTGGTCCAGCGCCTGTTTTTTGACCCGGAACCGCCCACTGAGGAACAATTATCCCGGGGCCGCCGCTGTTTGGTTGCCGAAAGCGCAGTGGCTGGTGTGCTGTACAGCATCGGAACCGGCAACTTTCTAACCGGCTATCTGGGCCAGATGGGGGCTTCTGTCTCCTTCTGCGCCCTGATGGCAATGATCCCCCAGGCAGGCTGTGTCCTGCAATTCTTCTCCCCCCTGCTGTTCGAGCGGATGCATCAGCGCAAGCTGGCCATCTGGCTGCTCTGCGCCACCTTCCGCTTTTCGCTGGCACTGACCTTCCTGGCCCCCATGGCCCTGGGCCTGCAGGGCCCCGGCGCCGAGGGCATGGCACTTGTGCTGTATACCATCGCCTTTCTGGCGGCGGGCCTGGTCACGCCGGGACTCCAGCACATGACGCTGGGTCTGGCGCCGCCCCATGCCCGGGGCCGGTTTCTGGCCCTGAAGGACATCGTCACCAACTGCGTCAACAGCGGCTGCACCCTGATCCTGGGCCGCCTGCTGGACTGGCAGATCGACCAGGGCCATGCAGCCACCGGCTATGCCATGGTGGGCGCACTCTGCCTGCTGCTGGCCGCGCTGGATGCCACCCTGCTGGCCGCCACCCGGGAAAACCCCGTGGCCTTTACCAGCCGGATGCGCCTGGCCGACATCATGATCCCGGTGCGGGACAAAACCTTCCGCCCGATTTTGCTGTACTCGGTCGTGGGCGGGCTGGCCGGCGGCTTTTCCACCCCGTTCCTGGTGGTCTACCAGATGCGGGTGCTGGGACTGAGCCACACCTTCCTGACCACCGTGGGCGTGGTGTCCGCGGCGGCCGGCATGGCCGGCGGCTGGTACTGGGGCCGCTGCGCCGACCGCACCACCTGGCGGCGGGTCATGCTGCTGACCGCGCTGTTCAACCTGAGCTGCACGCTGGGATGGGCTTTCATCTATCCGTCCTTCGCCCTGTGGGCCGCACCGGTTTTGCTGATCATCAGCGCCGCCTGCGGCGGCGGTGCCACCAACGCCAGCGTCAACCTGCAATATGCCTGCAGCCCGCCCAGCGGCAAGACCGCCTACATCGGCGTCACCGCCGCCATGGCCAGCATTGCGGCCTGCCTTTCCGCTGCGGTCGGCACCGCCCTGCAGCCGGTTCTGGAGGGCGTGCTGGGGCCCGACTCCATCCGGGTGATGTTTGTGCTGGCCGGTGTGGGCGGATTTGCCAACCTGGCCGCCAACGGCAGCCGGCTGCCCGATACCAAATGATCCCAAGATCCCGAAATCCATCACAGAAAGAGGGACACACATGTATCCTTACCAAGACAGTTCCCGCCCCATCGAGGAGCGGGTGGACGACCTGCTCTCCCGCATGACGCTGGAGGAAAAGGCCGCCCAGACCGACCAGTATTTTTCCGGTGACTTTACCACCCTGGACGAAAACGGCCGGGTCACCCACATCGACTTTGACCGTTTTGTCCAGCTGCTGGGCAAAACCAGCATCGGAGGCGTGCAGCTGCGGGGCATGACCGCCGCCCAGGCCAACGCCATCCAGCGCATTGCGGTGGAGCAGACCCGGCTGGGCATCCCCTTTGTCTTCAGCGAGGAGGCCCTGCACGGCCTCTTCACCGGGCTGGCCACCAGCTATCCGCAGCAGATCGGCCTGGCCGCCAGCTTTGACCCGGAACTGGGCCGCAAAATGGGCCATGCCATCGCAGAGGAAGTCCGGGCCAGCGGCATCCACGAGACCTATGCCCCCGTCATGGACCTGATCCGCGACCCCCGCTACGGCCGCGGCGAGGAGAGCTACGGCGAGGACACCTGCCTGTGCGCCGCCTTTGCCCGGGAGACGGTCAAGGGCATGCAGGGCGATGATCTGTCCGCCCCCGACGCCATTGCCGCCGAGCCCAAGCATTATGTGGGCTACGGCATGCCGGTGGCCGGCCTGAACTGCGCCCCCACCGCCATGGGCCGTCACGAGGTGTTCAGCGACTGCCTGCCGGTGTTTGAGGCTGCGGTGAAGGACGGCGGCGCCGTCAACGCCATGTGCAGCTACAACGCCATTGACGGGGTGCCGGTCTCGATGGACCATGAGCTGCTCACCGACGTGCTGCGGGGCCAGTTCGGTCTGCCCGGCTATGTGCGGGCGGACATGACCGCCGTCAGCCGCCTGTACGACTGGCATTTTGTGGCCGAGACCCCCAAGGACGCGGTCCGGATGGGCATTTCGGCGGGCGTGGACGTGCAGCTGTACGACTTTCCCCACGAGGTGTGGCAGGGCAGCCTGATCGAGCTGGTGAATTCCGGCGAGATGGACCCCGCCATTCTGGACGAGGCCTGCCGCCGGGTCCTGCGCATCAAGTTCCGGCTGGGCCTGTTTGAGCATCCCTACACCGACGAGCACCGGGCCGAGGCGCTGCTGCGCTGCCCCGAACACCTGGCGCTGGCCCGGCAGATTGCCCGGGAGTCCATCGTCCTGCTGAAAAACGACAACCATCTGCTGCCGCTGGACAAAAACATCGGCAGCGTGGCGGTGATCGGACCCGGCGCCGCCCGCGCCATGCTGGGCGACTATGCCGAGGGCCGCGGCCGCACCGGCACCATCAGCATTTTGGACGGCATCCGCGGCATCGTCAGCCCCGAAACACAGGTCCACTACGCCCGCGGCTGCAACTTCCTGGGTCAGGAACTGCATCCCTTTGATCCCGGCTGGCTCACCGACGAAAACGGCAACTGCGGCCTGACCGGACGCTACTACAATGGGCCGGTGCCCCAGGGCACCCCGGTGCAGACCCGCACCGACCGCACCATCAATTTCAACTGGATCTTCGCGCTGCCCCATCCCGACCTGGACGCCAACTGCTTCAGCGTCTGCTGGACCGGCACCGTCACCCCGCCCCGCAGCTTTGACGGCTGCATCGGCCTGTCCACCCAGGACAGCATGCGGCTGTATCTGGACGACCAGCTGCTGATCGACGGCTGGGGCGCCGGCAAGAGCGCCGACCAGGCGCTGGACTTCCACTTTGAGGAGGGCCGCCCCTACAAGGTCCGCATCGAGTTTGTCAACGACGGCCGCGGCGCCCGGGTGCTGTTCGGCTGCAGCGAGGGCCGGGAGGACATCGACGCCGCCGCAGCCCTGGCTGCCCGGTGCGATGTGGCTATCCTCTGCCTGGGCGACAACGAGGAGACCAGCGGCGAAAACTTCGACCGTGTCTCGCTGGATCTGCCCGGGCGGCAACTGGCGCTGGCCAAGGCAGTCTGGGCCACCGGTACCCCCACCGTGCTGGTATTGCAGTCGGGACGGCCGGTCTCGGCCAACTGGGAAAACGACCACCTGCCCGCCATCCTGGAAGCCTGGTTCCCCGGCGAACAGGGCGGCGCCGCGGTGGCGGAAACCCTGTTCGGCGACAATGCCCCCAGCGGGCGGCTGCCCATCACCTTCCCCCGCAGCGTGGGCCAGGTGCCCTGCCACTATGCCCGGCGCCCCGGCGGCGGCAAAAAGTACGTGGAGATGGACTGGATGCCGCTGTATCCCTTCGGTTACGGGCTGAGCTACACCAGCTTCAGCTACTCCGACCTGACCCTGAGCGCCGACACCATCCGCGCCGATGAGTCGGTGGAGGCGACCGTCACCGTCACCAACACCGGCGACCGGGCCGGTGTGGCGGTGCCCCAGCTGTACCTGCATGATCTGGTCAGCTCGGTGGTCAAGCCGCTGCACCAGATGGCCGACTTTGCCCGCGTTTCCCTGGAACCCGGCGAGAGCAAGACCGTCCGCTTCACGGTGGGAACCCGCGCGCTGCGCACGCTGGGCGCCGACTATGTCTGGCGGGTGGAGCCCGGCCGGTTTGAGGTGGAGCTGGGCGACAATGCCGAGAACATTCTGCTGAAAGCGCCGCTGCGCGTGACCGAATAAAGCAACCTGATGGGAAAGGAGAGTTTCCATGTATACACTTGGCGTGGATCTGGGCGGCACCAACATCAAGGTCGCCCTGGTGGACGAGAAGGGCTGCATCCTGCAGGAGGCCAGCCGCCCCACCAATCTGCCCCGCCCTGCCGAGGCCGTCTGCGATGACATTGCCGCGCTCTGCCTGCAGCTGACCGAGGGCCGCGGGGATGTGGCCGGGGTGGGCATCGGCTGTCCCGGCACAGTGGATGACGCCACCGGCATGGTGCTGTATTCCAACAATCTGGACTGGTCCAACTTTGCCATGGGCCCCTACCTGAGCCAGCGGATCGGCCTGCCGGTGCGGCTGGCCAACGACGCCAACGCCGCCGCGCTGGGCGAGGCGCTGGCCGGCTGCGCCAAGGGCGCCGACAGCGCCGTGATCCTGACGCTGGGCACCGGCGTGGGCGGCGGTGTGGTGCTGGGCGGCAAGCTGCTGACCGGCTACACCGGCGCAGCCGCCGAGCCGGGCCATATGGTCATCCATGATTCGCCCGACGCCCCCCTGTGCACCTGCGGCCGCCGGGGCTGTCTGGAGGCCTACGCCAGCGCCACCGCGCTGATCCGCATGACAAAGGAGGCAATGGCCGCCCATCCCGAAAGCGGGCTGTGGAAGCTTGCCACCCTGGACACCGTCACCGGACGCACCGCCTTTGACGGGCGGGACGCTGGTGACGCCGTGGCCGCCGGAGTGGTCAACGAGTACACCCACTGGCTGGCGGTGGGTATTGCCAACCTGATCAACATTTTCTTCCCCCAGGTGGTGGGACTGTCCGGCGGCGTGGCCAACCAGGGCGAGGCGCTGCTCAAGCCGCTGCGCCAGATGGTGGAGCCGATGGTGTTTGGTTCCGCCTTTGCCAGCAAGCACACCACCCTGACCACCTGCACGCTGGGCTACCGGGCGGGCGTCATCGGCGCCGCGCTGCTGGCCCAGGGCTGAGCCGGCTTGCCGCGGCGGTGTCCGCTGTGCTATGATAGAGACAGACAACTGCTGCGGTCTGCCGCGGCAACCAAGAGAAGGTGCAAACAATGTCCGATCCGCAACTGAACGTCCCGCGCCAGGTGATGGTGGTGGGCTGCCTGCTGGGTGTGGCCGCCAGCGTGACCATGCCCTGGTTCACCATCAGCTGCCTGCTTTACGCTGTGTCGGCGCTGGCTCTGGGAATCGGCGGGTTTCTGGCCCGCAAAGCCCACACCAGCTTCGGCATCGTCTGGAAGGCAGCCATCCCCACCGTCATCATTGAACTGCTGGGGGGTCTGCTGACCCAGTTTGACCTGGTGCTGCTGACCACCCTGATGACCGCCATCCTGTTCTACTTCCTCATGACCTACACCGTCAACGGACTGGCACAGGTATTTCATCTGCGCAACGACTCCGGGCCGAAACGTCCGCCCCGGGCCGCCATGCTGTTTGAGTACGCCGCCGGCGTCTATGCGCTGGCGCGGCTGCTGGCGGATTTCCTGCCGGCGCTGAACCTGGTCGCCGACCTGATCGCCATGGTGGCCATGACCGTGGGCTTTGTGGTGGTGCTGCGGTTCATTGCAAAACTCCGCGGGGCGGAATGAGCGTCCGGACAAATCGCAAGCCATTGTGCTGCTTTGTGAAGGAGGGTATTCCATGTCCATTCTGAAACTGAAACCTGCCTGCAAGGATTATCTGTGGGGCGGCGACCGCCTGCGCACCGATTTTGGTGTGGAGAGCGACCTGCACCCCCTGGCCGAGGCCTGGGTGCTGTCCTGCCATCCCGACGGGCCTTCCACCATCGTCAACGGCCCCTATGCGGGCAAGACGCTGGCCGAATACATCGAGGCCGAGGGCAAGGGCGTTCTGGGCAGTGACTGCGCGCCCTTTGCCATGTTCCCGGTGCTGACCAAGCTGATCGACGCCAAGGGGGATCTGTCCATCCAGGTGCATCCGTCGGACGAGTACGCGCTGGAGCATGAGCACCAGTACGGCAAGACCGAGATGTGGTACATCGTGGACTGCGAGCCGGGCGCCTACCTGTACTACGGCTTTGACCACGAGATCTCCGGCGAGGAGTTTGCCCGCCGGATCCAGGACAACACCCTGACCGAGGTGCTCAACGCCGCGCCGGTGCACAAGGGGGATGTCTTTTTCATCCCCTCCGGCACGCTGCACGCCATCTGCCACGGCATTGTCATCGCCGAGATCCAGCAGAACTCCAACGTCACCTACCGGGTCTACGACTACGGCCGTGTGGGCGCCGACGGCAAGCCCCGCGCCCTGCACATCCAGCAGGCGCTGGCGGTGACCAAGTGCACCCCGCCGGAAAAGCTGGACTTCGGCGGCCATCTGGGCCAGTGCAAGTACTTCACCGTCGATTTGCACAAGGGCGACTTTGCCGAGAAGGCGGACAGCACCAGCTTTGTGTCGCTGCTGTTTGTGGACGGCGAGGGCACCGTGGCCTGCGGCGGCGAGTCGATGCCGGTGAAAAAGGGTGAGAGCATCTTCCTGCCCGCCGGCAGCGGTGACATTCAGGTCACCGGCAGCCTGACCACCCTGGTCACCCGGGTGTAATCGTTTCAAGACAGAACAAAACGGCAGAGCCTTTCCGGCTCTGCCGTTTTTGTTGTTTCTGGCAGGCGTCAGCACAGCGGCGAGAGAATCCGCAGCACCCCGTCCAGCAGAAAACTGCCCAGACTGACCCGCACATTCTCCCCCAGCACCATGTCCCGGCACTGACGCTGGGTGGCCAGGAAGTCCCGGTGCAGCTCCTCCAGAACCGACGCCTTGTAGAACAGGGCGTTGTTCTCAAAATGAAGGAAGAGGCTGCGGTAATCCAGGTTGACGGTGCCCACCGTGCCCACAACGCCGTCCACCACGCAGCCCTTGGCGTGGACAAAGCCGGGGATGTACTCGTAAATTTTGACCCCGGCCTGCAGCAGTGCCGGGTAGAAGCTGCGGGACATGCGGAACACCAGCTTTTTGTCCGGGATGCCGGGCATGATGATCCGCACATCCACCCCGCGGCGGGCCGCCCGGACAAAGGCCTCCTGCAAAGCGTCGCCCAGCATCAGGTAGGGGGTGTAGAAATAGGCGTACTCCCGTGCCTGGGACAGCAGTTCGATGTACAGCTCGTTGCTGGCGGCGGTGCGCCGCAGCGGCGAGTCGTAGTAGGACAGCACATACCCGTCCGGCCGGGTGACCGGTTCGTACCGGACCGGCTCGGGAGCGGGCAGCGGCTCGTTGGAGAAGGCGTTCCAGAACTCGGTGAACATCCGGGTATAGTTTTCCACCGCCGGGCCGTGCAGTTCCAGGCCGAAGTCCTTCCAGTGGCCGTACTTGACCGTCTGGTTGATGTATTCGTCCGCCAGGTTGATGCCGCCGGTGAAGGCCACCTCGCCGTCAATGATCATCATTTTGCGGTGGTCCCGGCAGTTCAGGGTGCCCCGGACAAACAGCAGCGGATTGAAGGCGGCACAGTGGATGCCCTGTTTTTGCAGTGCCCAGGTGTCGCCGCCGTTGTAGGTGGAGATGCTGCCCAGATCGTCGTAGAGCACCCGCACGTCCACCCCCTGGGCGGCCTTGCGGCGGAGGATCTCCACAAAGGAATCCCACAGGACCCCCTTGTCGATGATGAAATACTCGATGAAGATATACCGCTTTGCCTGTTCCAGCGCCCGGAGCATGACGGGATAGACCGCGTCCCCCAGATGGTAGAAGGTCGCCTGCCGGTTGGGGTGCAGCGCCGCGCCGGTGATGTCCTCCAGATACCGGAAGGTCTGGGCCAGGCGGGGATCGGCGTCCGGCGGGACGGCCTGCGGGGCGGGCGGATTGTCGGCCTGCACCGCAGCCAGCCGCTTTTTCAGCGGGCGGGTGGTGCGCTTGTCACCGAACATCAGATACAGAAAGGCCCCCGGCAGCGGGAAGGTCAAAATGACCAGCAGCCACAAAATTTTATAGGTGGGCTCCTCCTGCTTGGTGATCAGGTACAGCACAAACAGCAACGCCAACACCGACAGCGCCAGATTGATCAGCGCGGCCCAGGGCGCCAGCCAGTTTGCCAGAAGCAGCAGCCAGGCCAGCTGCAGCGCCACCGCCGGCACTGCCACCAGGACCCGGGTCAGGATTCTCCGCATCAAAATCTCCCCTTTTTTTCTTTTATGATACCATGCCTGCGGGGCACCGGCAAGGCACGAGTGAAATAAGAAAACAAAGGCCCTGCAAAAACTGCGAAGCATCGCAAAATCGCTGCAAGGCAGAGGGCTGCAACCTTGCCGCCCGAAAACGACGGGCGGCAGGGCTTGGCGGGGCTGGCAGGCCGGGAAAAAATTCCGGACTTGACAAACTGGTTGCCTGCGGCTATACTGTGGGCATACCGGTACCCCGTGGGGGTATTCCCCGGTGAGAAAATCCAATCCAACCAATTCACATAAGGTGGTGTCTCCATGCAGGAAAAATACAATGTGACAGGCATGACCTGTGCGGCCTGCTCGGCCCGGGTGGAAAAAAGCGTTTCCGCCCTGCCCGGCATGCAGCAGTGCAGCGTCAACCTGCTGAAAAACAGCATGGTGGTCCGCTATGACGACCGGCAGCTGACCGGTGCTCAGATCATTCAGGCGGTGGAAAAGGCCGGCTACGGGGCATCGCTGCAGCAGGCCGGGGGCAAGCAGACCGCCGGCCAGGCCCGTACCGGGGCCGCCGACGCGGCCCGGCAGGAATACCTGAAGATGCGCCGCCGGGTGATCTGGAGCTTTGTCTTTACGGTACCGCTGTTCTACATCTCGATGGGCCACATGATGGGCTGGCCGCTGCCCGGCTTTTTCCTGGGCAGCGAAAACGCCATGATCTACGCCCTGACACTGTTTCTGCTGGTGCTGCCGGTGGCGCTGATCAACGGCAGATACTACCGGCAGGGCTTCAAGACGCTGCTGCACGGGTCGCCCAACATGGACTCGCTGATTGCGCTGGGTTCCGGAGCGTCGCTGGCCTACGGCGTCTATGCGCTGTACAAGATCGCCTGGGGCTTCGGTCACGGGGACATGGCCATGGTAAGCCAGTTCAGCCATGATTTGTATTTTGAGGGGGCAGGCACCATCCTGACCCTGATCACGCTGGGCAAATTCTTTGAGGCCCGGGCCAAGGGCCGCACCTCCGACGCCATCAACAAGCTGCTGAACCTGGCGCCCAAGACCGCCACCGTGCTGCGGGACGGCGCCGAGACGGTGATCCCCGCCGAGGAGGTCCAGGCCGGCGACACCGTCATTGTCCGGGCAGGCGAGAGCGTGCCGGTGGACGGCGTGCTGCTGGAAGGCCATGCCTCGCTGGACGAGAGCGCCATCACCGGCGAGAGCATCCCGGTGGACAAGCAGTCCGGCGACCGGGTGATCGGTGCCACCATCAACCGCAGCGGCTATTTTACCATGCGGGCGGACAAGGTGGGCGAGGACACCACCCTGTCCCAGATCATCCGCCTGGTGGACGAGGCCACCAGCTCCAAGGCGCCCATCGCCAAGCTGGCCGACCGGGTGGCCGGGGTCTTTGTGCCGGTGGTCATCTCGATCGCGCTGATCGCGCTGGTGGTGTGGATGCTCTGCGGCGCCACCTTTGAGTTTGCCATGACCATTGCCGTGTCGGTGCTGGTGGTCTCCTGCCCCTGCGCGCTGGGTCTGGCCACCCCCACCGCCATCATGGTGGGCACCGGCCGGGGTGCCTCGGCGGGCATCCTGATCAAATCCGCCGAGGCTCTGGAAACCGCCCACAGCGTGGATGTGGTGGTGCTGGACAAGACCGGTACCATCACCCAGGGCCGGCCGGTGGTCACCGACCAGCAGACCCGGCCGGGCGTCAGCGCCGGGGAGCTGCTGCAGACGGCTGCCTCGCTGGAAAAGCTGTCGGAGCATCCGCTGGCAAAAGCCATTGTGGAGCAGGCCGAGCGCCAGGGCATGGAATTTCTGCCGGTGTCCGACTTTGTCCAGATCCCCGGCCAGGGCATCCGCGGCCGGGTGAACGGTCGGGACTGTCTGGCCGGCAACAGCCGGATGATGGCAGCCTTCGGCGTGCAGGATGAGGCTTTGACCAGCCTGCAGGACCAGATGGCCGAGCAGGGCAAGACGCCGCTCTTCTTTGCGGCGGACGGGCAGCTGCTGGGCATGATCGCGGTGGCGGATGTGGTCAAGCCCACCAGCCGCCAGGCGGTGGAGGACCTGCAGGCCATGGGCATCCGGGTGGTGATGCTCACCGGCGACCACCGCAAGACCGCCGAGGCCATCCGCCGTCAGGTGGGGGTGGACCAGGTCATTGCCGAGGTGCTGCCCCAGGACAAGGAAGAACAGATCCGCACCCTGCAGCAGCAGGGCAAAAAGGTGGCCATGGTGGGCGACGGCATCAACGACGCGCCGGCACTGGCCCGGGCGGATGTGGGCATTGCCATCGGCGCCGGCACCGACGTGGCGATGGAATCCGCCGACATTGTGCTGATGAAAAACGACCTGCTGGATGTGGCCGGTGCCATCGAGCTGTCCAAGGCCACCATCCGCAACATCAAGCAGAATCTGTTCTGGGCCTTTTTCTACAACGCCATCTGCATTCCCATTGCGGCAGGCTGCTTCTACGCCGCCTTCCAGCTGAAGATGAACCCGATGGTGGCGGCACTGGCCATGAGTTTCAGCTCGGTGTTTGTTGTCTCCAACGCCCTGCGCCTGCGCTTTTTCAAACCGAAACACGGCTCCTCGGCGGCAGCTGCCGCCCCGGCGCCTGTCTCCCCCGTCTGCAGCTGTGCGGCGGAGGAATCCCCCGTCTGCCCGGTGCAGACGGCACAACCCGAATCCACTTCAACCGAACCGACAGGAGGTAAAACCATGAAAAAAGTTCTTACTGTGGAAGGCATGATGTGCCAGAACTGCGTCAAGCATGTAACCCGCGCGCTGCAGGGCATCCCCGGTGCAAGCGATGTCTCGGTCAGCCTGGAGGAGAAAAAGGCTGAGGTGACGGTGCCCGATACCGTCACCGACGAGGATCTGAAGGCTGCCGTGGTGGATGCCGGCTACGAGGTGACCGGAATTGAAGGCTGACAAGTCAAGCGTCACCCGTTCCATCAAGATCGCCCGCGGCCAGCTGGACGGCGTGCTGCGGATGATTGAGGAGGACCGGTACTGTGTGGACATTTCCAACCAGCTGCTGGCCACCCAGGCGCTGCTCAAGCGGGTGAACAAGGAGATCATGCACGCCCACATCCGCAGCTGTGTGCGGGAAGGGCTGCACACCGACGAGCCCAACCCCAAGCTGGAGGAAGCGCTGGATCTGTTGGACCGGCTGACCGACTGATTGATACGACAAAACGGCAGCTGCCTCATTTGCGAGGCAGCTGCCGTTTTTGTTGGTTTGTTTATCGGGGTTGGATGGCCTGCTGAAGCCGGGCGGCCAGCTGCTGCAGGGGGGCCGGGTCCAGCTTTTGCACCCGGCGGTCAAAGGTGACAAGGCCGTTGATCTCGTCCTCCACGTCGGACAGCTGGGTGTAGATGGCCCCGCACAGGCCCTTGGGGATCTGCGGCAGCACCCGCCTGCGGTAAAGCGTCAGAATGGCGTTCTGCAGCTCGGCGGGGGTGCGGCAGGTGCTGTAGCCGTAGGCCTTGTCGGGGTGGAACAGGTGCCCCTCCACCGCCAGGCAGCAGCCGCCGAACTCGCTGAGCAGCAGCGGACGCCGCCCGGCTTTCAGCCGCCAGGGGCCGTAGTAGTGGTGAATGCTGTCCACGTCGGTCTCGCCGCCCCGGAACCAGCCGGAGGTGGTGTCGATGAACCGGCTGCTGTCCAGCTGCCGCAGCCGCCGGTAGGCGGCGGTGGAGTCAAACTGGCCCCAGCCTTCGTTGAAGATGGTCCACAGCGCAATGCAGGGATGGTTTTTCAGCTGGCGGACGGTTTGCTCCATCCCCTGCAGGAAGGCCTGCCGGGCGGCAGGGTCCCGATGCATCCGGGCATCGCTGCGCCGGGTCTGGAAGCCCACCGTGGGCCAGACGGTGTCCCGCCAGTAGGCATAGTCCCCGTTGTTGACCATGTCCTGAAAGACCACCATGCCCAGCCGGTCGCACTGGTAGTAGAACTCCTCCGGCTCCACCTTGATGTGCTTGCGCAGCGTGTTGAAGCCCAGTGCCTGCATGGCGCGGATGTCCTTTTCATAGCAGACCGGCGCGGCGGGGGTGTAGAGGCCGTCGCTGTAATAGCCCTGGTCCAGCACACCGTGGAAGAAAAACGGCTGCCCGTTGAGGCAGAGCCGGGCGTGGCCGTCCACCTGCCGGATGCTCAGTTCCCGCAGGGCAAAGTAGCTTTCCACCCGGTCGGTGGCGGTTTCCAGCGTAAAAGAATAGAGATAGGGGTCCTGCGGGCTCCACAGCCGGGGATGCTCCGGCCGGACCTCGGCGCGGCCCTGCACCAGCGGGCAGCGCATCGGGCCGTCCGGCGTCTGCACCGTGACGGTGCCCGATTGGGTGGCGTCGCCGGTGTCGATGACGGCGCAGGCGGTGTCCGCCTGCAGGTCCAGCCGCAGCACCGGGTGCTCGGGCAGGCTTTCCAGCCAGACGGTCTGCCAGATGCCGGACACCGGCGTGTACCACATACCGCCCCGGGCCATCACCTGCTTGCCGTAGGGCAGCACGCAGGAGCGCAGATCGTCCCGCACCCGCAGCACCAGCTCGTTGCAGGGCTGCAGTGCGTCGGTGATGTCAAAGGTGATGGCGTCGTAACCGCCGGTATGGCTGCCAGCCGGGCAGCCGTTGACCCAGCAGTCCAGCACCTGGTCGGCGGCGCCGATGTGCAACAGCACCCGGTCCCGGGCAAAGTGTTCCGGCAGGGAAAACCGGCGCCGGTAAAACAGAAAGCTGCCCTCCGGGAAATGGGTGTGGATGCCGGAAAGCTGGCTTTCGGGGCAGAAAGGCACCCGTATGGTCCTGTCATAGCGGGTGGGCGGCTGGTCGGTATCCTGCACCGCAAACTCCCACATCCCGTTCAGGTTGAGCCAGCTGTCCCGCCGCAGCTGCGGCCGCGGATAGGCCTGCCAGGGCTGGTCGCTGACCTGGTCCCCCTCGGGGGTGGTGAGATGACAGAACATGGGGCGGCTCCTTTCGCCGGATACATTACAGAATGTCGATGTGCTCGCCGTTGAGGGCCTTGTTCATGCTGCGCACCGCGCAGAACTTGCCGCACATCGAGCAGGTGTCGTCCTGCTCGGGGGAGCGGTCGGCCCGGATGGCCTTGGCGGTCTCGGGGTCGAGGGCGCAGGCCCACTGGGCCTCCCAGTCGAGGGCGCGGCGGGCATCCCCCATCTTGTCGTCGATCTCCCGGGCGCCGCGGATGCCCTTGGCAATGTCGGCGGCGTGGGCAGCGATCTTGCTGGCAATGATGCCCTGCTTCACGTCCTCCAGGTTGGGCAGCGCCAGGTGCTCGGCGGGGGTGACATAGCACAGGAAGGCCGCGCCGTTCATGGCGGCGATGGCGCCGCCGATGGCCGCGGTGATGTGATCATAGCCGGGGGCGATGTCGGTGACCAGGGGTCCCAGCACGTAGAAGGGCGCGCCCTGGCAGATGGACTGCTGCACCTTCATGTTGGCGGCGATCTGGTCCATCGGCACATGGCCGGGGCCCTCCACCATGACCTGCACATCCTTGGCCCAGGCACGCTTGGTCAGCTCGCCCAGGCGGACCAGCTCCTCGATCTGGCAGACGTCGGTGGCGTCGGCCAGGCAGCCGGGACGGCAGGCGTCGCCCAGCGAGATGGTCACGTCGTACTCCCGGCAGATGTCGAGAATCTCGTCGTAGTATTCATAGAAGGGG